>JAEWCM010000143.1 GCA_023390635.1 Bacillota bacterium | reverse complement strand
TCTCAGTTTTACGGAATGTTACTCTGCAAAGTAAGGTGTAAACTTTGGAAGCGCCGTATACCGAACGGTACGTACGGTGCTGTGGGAGGTCGGCTGATCAAATAATGATCAGCCTCCTACCCGATTTATTTTTCAATATGAATAGCACTGACTGGGCAGCTATCTGCTGCTTCTTCGGCGCTTTCCTCAAATTCTCCAGGAACAGGGGAAACATAAGCAACCGCTTGACCATCACTGTCCATTTTAAAAACCTCAGGGCAGACTGCAGGACAAACACCGCATCCTATGCAGGTGTCCTTATCAACTTTGGCTTGCATGATAATATCCTCCTTCGTGGCTTTGTCGATAATATTTCCGTGAACTGACTAAAATATCCATTACGGTATTTATAATAACCGATTATTCCAGATAATTCAAAGCAAGTATTCTTCAGATAACCTTCGTTAGTACAAATTCGCCTTAATCATCACATTTTACGCTACATGTAAAAAATTGGTATGAATTTGCGATAAAATTAAATTCCATAAATATCCAGGAATCACCTATTTTCAATGGTTGAATATTTTAGCGTATTAAATTAGGCCTACCTTTTTTTTACGATTTCGACAATTGGCTTAACGTATAATGATGACATAAAAAGAGATCACGAGAATTTAAAGTGATCCGAAAAATATAACGTTAAGGCGGGATGTAAAAAATGGGCAAAAGCGTAAAAATTGTAGTTGCTGATGATAATCGCAGTTTATGTCAGATGCTCCAGGATTATTTGCAGACCCAAGAGAATCTACATGTAGTAGGATTAGCGTACAGTGGAATGGAAGCGTGGGAAATGATTCAAAACCACGAACCTGATCTGGTAATTATTGATTTAGTGATGCCGGGCCTGGACGGACTTGGCGTTTTGGAGAGGATCAATGCTCGCCCTTCCGGTCACCGGCCGAAGGTGATTATGCTGACAGCTTTTGGTCAGGAATCATTGACACATCAGGCAATGGTATTAGGTGTGGATTATTTCATCTTGAAGCCCTTTGATTTAGAGATTCTTGGCAAGAGAATTAACTCATTAACCCAGGATAATGGTTCCGTACCTGTCACCATGCCTGTATCTGCACCATCGATCACTAGCGGCGGAACGGGAATTAATCTGGGGGCAGAAGTGACCAGTATGATGCATCAAATCGGCATTCCTGCTCATGTGAAAGGATATCAATACATCAGAGATGCTATTTTAATGGTGGTTGAAGATGTATCTCTTTTAGGCGCAGTGACGAAAGAACTTTATCCTGCCATTGCCAAAAAGTATGACACAGCTCCCAGCAGAGTAGAGCGGGGAATACGGCATGCGATTGAATTAGCGTGGGAGAGAGGACATACAGAAACGCTCAAGAGAATTTTCGGTTATTCTATGAACATTGAAAGACAAAAGCCGACGAATTCAGAATTCATAGCTCTATTGGCGGATAAGTTAAGGGTTATGAGCAAAGTGAGCTAGCAATGGACTGACTTGTCCGTTTTACAGATCAGGCTGGTTAAGCCTATATAGGAAAATCAGCTTTGATTTTTACATAAGATTAAGAGAATTAGCTTGACGTTTTAAGCAAATACTTTAGAATTTTAGAAAGGAGGGTCAGAACAATTTTAGGGAGGCAAAAAATTGGGTAAATTAATTGTGCTTGAAGGAGCGGATGGGAGCGGTAAGGCTACCCAAACAGGGCTCTTGCATCAATACTTGATAAATAAAGGATATTTAGTACGTAAAATAGAGTTTCCGAACTATCAAAGCCCATCATCAAGCCTGATCAAAATGTATCTCCATGGTGAATTCGGCAATGATCCCTGCACAGTCAATCCGTATGCTGCTTCTACCTTTTATGCGGTAGACCGGTTTGCTACGTTCAAAAAGGGATGGCAGGATTTCTATGATCAAGGCGGGATTATTTTGGCGGATCGGTATGTTACCTCTAATCTTGTACATCAGATGAGTAAAATCTCTGATCCTGAGGAGCGGGAGCAGTTCGAAAAATGGCTGATTGATCTGGAATATAACAAATTCAAACTTCCGCAGCCTGATTGGGTGATTTTTTTGGATGTGCCTCCTGCCGTGAGCCGCCGGCTGATTGTGGAAAGGTCAGGAGCCTCTGCCGGTAAAGATATTCATGAGATGGATCACAGTTATTTGGAGCAGTCTTATCGAATGTCCTTAGAACTGGCTCGCCGTCATGGGTGGTTTCAGATTTCCTGTGCGGAAGACGAAGAGCTGCAAAGTGTAGAGTGTATCCATGCAAAGATATGTGCAATGCTGAAGAATCATTTATAAAAGACGAGGAGCTAGCGCAGGCTTTCTCTTGGAATTAAAGTCCGAATATGAATGAATTAGCAGGAAGGGGATATATTAATTACCAAAGATCATTAATTTAGTAAAAGGGTAAATACTTTTCAAGTGATCATTTGTCTGCGGAACGCATACTTTTTTTGACAATGATTGACTGTCCTTTTGGTGTTATATATAATAGACGTGGTTGTCGATGATTATAACAAAGGAGGGGAATTGTAGAAATAATAAAGTTAGCTGATGCTTTAATGGTAGATTGATTCCACGGTTGCACAGTAAAAGAATATTTGGGAGGGGAAAAGTTTGTTTAAAGCTAGAAAAAAATTGACACTTCTTACCTCTGCTGTACTTGTGTCAGCATTGGTACTGTCCGGTTGCGGCAGCAGCGGTAATACGGACACATCTAAGGACGGCGGCGTTTTCCGCTTTGGTGAAGTAGCCAGTCCCACATCCATTGATCCAGCCTTTATTGAAGAAAATGTGGGCGGCCAGATCGGTCAGGATATTCATGATGGATTGGTGCAGTTCAACAATAAGACCCTGGAAGTAGAACCGGATATTGCTGAAAAATGGGAACCATCTGCTGACGGCACAGTCTATACTTTTCATCTGAATTCTAAAGCCGTATTCAATGACGGGAGCAAGATCACGGCTGACGATGTTATCAAATCCTGGACCCGCGTAGTGGATAAGGATACCGCTTCTCCGGTGGCATTCCCATTCAAATCCATTAAGGGTTTTGATGATCTGCAATCTGGAAAAACCAAAGAGTTTGCCGGACTGAAGAAGATCGACGACGCAACTCTGGAAGTTACCCTGAGTGCTCCTGATGCTTCATTCCTGAAAGCTTTAGGACATACGGCTGCCTCTGTTATTAAAGTAGATGCTGCCGACAAAGCGGGTAAGGATTACGGAACACCTTCTTCCACTCCTGAAACCATGATTACAGCAGGACCTTTCAAATTCGTAGAGTGGAAGGCAGACGACCATGTTACGATTGAAAAGAACACCAAGTACTTCCTGTCCAATGTTCCTCATGTTGATCAGGTAGTTTACAGAATCTTCAAAGATGAGTCTACTGCTTTGAACGAATTCCGTGCCGGCAATCTTGAATATGTCGAACAGTTGCCTCCCGGTCAAAGACAGGCTGTAATCAAGGAGTTCCCAGGCCAGACTATACAGAATGTATCCCTTGTTACCCAGTACTTGGGCTTCAACATGCAAAAAGCTCCGTTCAAAGATAATTTGAACCTTCGCAAAGCCATCGCTACTGGTGTGGATACCCAAAGTATCATCGATACAGTAATGGAAGGCATCTCTACTGTGGCTAACGGTCCATTGCCAAAAACCTTCCCAAGCTATGCCGATTCAGTTAAATACCCCACTTATGATCAGGCAAAGGCTAAGGAATTATTAAGCCAAGCAGGCTATCCGGACGGCAAAGGTCTGCCGGAAATCGAATACAAATATAACTTCAATGAAGGCAACCAAAAAGTAGCTGAAGCAGTACAAGGTCAATTGAAAGAAATCGGCATCAACACCAAGCTGGTTAATCTGGAATGGGGTGCTTACATTAAAGCCCTGCAGAGCGGCGAAAGCCAAATGTTCCGTTTAGCTTGGCAGGCTGACTATCCTGATCCGGATAACTTCCTGACTCCGCTCTTCTCCAAAGATGAATGGGGTAACAACAACCAAACTTACTATAGCAATGACAAAGTAGAAAGCTTATTGTCTGAAGGCAGAAAAGAGCTGGATGAGAAGAAGCGTGACGATATCTACAAGCAAATTCAGGAACAAATCAACGCTGATCAACCGGCCGCTTATCTCTTTAATTCTACCTTCCTCCATCTGTATGCTAAAAATGTTGAAGGTTTGGAAGTTTCTCCAATGGAATACAAAGACATGAGCCGGGTTAAACTGACCAAATAGTCTAAGAACAATTCAATCTGGCAATCAAGCAAAGGAGTTTATGCGGAGTACTCTGCATAAACTTCCTTTGTGTGTAGAGCATGTCCTTTCCATATGGATACTGAAGATCCAGTATTTTGCAATTTCCAAATGCTGAAATTTTGCGAATTTTTTAGTATAATGGATGAGCATAATCATAAAGATGATTGAAGGAGGGTAGCTTGTGACGAGATATATCATTCGGCGGTTGCTTCAGCTTGTGCCTGTGATTATTGGTATTTCGATCATTACATTTTTAATGATGAGCTTCGTTCCCGGCGATCCGGTGAGATTAATGCTGGGACAGCATATTACACCCCAGGCAGAGCAAAATGTCAGAGAAAGTTTGGGCTTGGATAAGCCCGCCGTGACTCGCTATTTTGATTATATGGGCAAAGTGGTACAAGGGGATTTTGGCCGCTCCTACATTCAGCATCAAGATGTGAGCACTATGTTAAAAGACAAGTTCCCAGTCACCATTAAGCTGGCAGTGGTAGCTATGGTGATTGCCGTGACCATAGGTGTTTTGATTGGTATTCTTTCGGCGATCAAACAATATTCAGCCTGGGACACAATTGCCACGGTGTTTGCCTTGAGCGGGGTGTCCATTCCTACCTTTTGGCTGGGAATGATGCTACAACTGGTGTTTGGGGTCATGCTGCATATTTTGCCGGTGAGTGGAACAGGCGGTGAGGGACTGAATCTCCAGTATTTTATCTTGCCCGGATTTGCACTTGGGTTTGCTTCCATGGCCATGTATGCGCGCTTAACCCGTTCCAGCATGCTGGAAGTGATTCACCAGGATTATATTCGTACTGCTAAAGCTAAGGGGTTATCTGGCCGTGTCGTAATTTTTAAACATGCCATGAAAAATGCTTTGATTCCGGTGGCAACTCAGGCCGGTATTGATTTCGGAGCTTTAATGGGCGGTGCTATTCTGACAGAAACTATTTTTGCTTTGCCTGGAGTAGGCTCAATGCTTTTTACCGCTATTTCCAGACGGGATTATCCTGTGGTGCAAGGGGTAACATTGGTACTGGCTTTGATCTTTGTGCTGGTTAACCTTTTGGTGGATATTTCCTATGCTATTTTGGATCCAAGAATCCGATATGATTGAGGACTGAGGAGGAAATTAGATGTCATCAAAAAATAAAGCCGACACAGTGAATGAAGCTTATGTTACATCATCTCCTTGGCGGGATATGTGGGTACGTCTGAAACGGAACAAGCTGGCAATGGTAGGTCTGTTTTTGGTTGTGGCCTTGATTCTGATCGCCATATTTGCCGATTTTATTGCTCCCTATGCTCCTGATAAGAATTCTTTGAAAGAGAGCTTACTCTCTCCCAGCTTACAGCATTTGATGGGAACTGACGTCTTAGGCCGGGATGTATTCAGTCGTGTGGTTTATGGCAGCCGAGCCTCCTTGGTGATTGGCGTAGTGGCTACCTCAATTTCCTTAGTGATCGGTGTGACTTTAGGAGCGATTGCCGGATTCTTCGGAGGATGGGTAGATGCTTTGATCATGCGTATCACTGATATCTTTTTTGCCTTCCCTTTCCTGGTGTTTGCTATTGCGGTGGTTACGTTCTTAGGCCCAGGTTTTATTAATGTATTTATTGCTCTAGGTTTGATAGGGTGGACCAGTTTTGCCCGTCTGGTGCGGGGACAGGTGCTGGCGATTAAAGCCAATGATTATGTAGAAGCAGCTCATGCCATCGGTGCGCCTAACCGTCGAATTATCTGGAAACATGTTTTGCCCAATACAGTGGCTCCGATCATCGTTTATACCACCATGAATATCGGTAACGCCATTTTATCTGAGGCTGGTTTGAGCTTTTTAGGAATCGGGGTACAGCCCCCTAACCCAAGTTGGGGCCTGATGCTGTCCGAAGCGAAGAACTATATCTGGAATGCCCCATGGAATGTAGTCTGGCCAGGAATTGCCATTTTTATTACAGTACTTGGTTATAATCTGCTGGGTGACGGCCTTCGTGATGCCCTCGACCCACGCTTAAAACAGTAGGAAGGAGGGGCAATAATGAGTCAGGAAATACTAATCAAAGTGAATGATTTGTGCACCCACTTCTTTACTGAAGCAGGCGAGGTTAAGGCTGTGGATGGGGTAACCTTTGAAATTCGTAAAGGTGAGACACTGGGTGTGGTAGGTGAATCCGGTTCAGGCAAAAGCGTGACCGCTATGTCTATTCTTAAGCTAATTCCTTCTCCTCCAGGCAAAATTGTGAGTGGAGAAGTACTTTTTAACGGTAAAGATTTGGCAAAAGCCAGTGAAAATGAAATGATGAAGATCCGTGGTAATGAAATTGCGATGATTTTCCAGGATCCTATGACCTCCCTTAACCCAGTTTTAACTATTGGGGATCAAATTATGGAGGCGATTATTCTCCATCAGAAAGTCAGTAAATCTGAGGCAAAGAAGAAGGCCATTGAGATGCTGAAGAAGGTGGGAATTCCTGAAGCTGAGACCAGGGTTAATAATTATCCCCATCAATTCAGCGGCGGTATGCGACAAAGAGCTATGATTGCCATGGCCTTATCATGCAATCCTAAGCTTCTCATTGCTGATGAGCCGACCACTGCTTTAGATGTTACTATTCAAGCTCAAATTCTTGATTTGATGAACAAATTGAAGGAAGATTTTGGGACCGCCATTATGATGATCACCCATGATCTGGGTGTGGTGGCAGAGTTGTGTCAAAAGGTTCTGGTAATGTATGCCGGCAATACGGTAGAGTATGCTGATGCTAAGACCCTTTTTGCCAACCCTAAGCATCCGTATACGTGGGGATTGCTTGGTTCATTGCCAAAATTAAATGAAGATGAAAAACAAAGGCTGGAGCCGATTGAGGGACAGCCGCCTGATTTAAGACACCTGCCTCAGGGCTGCAATTTTGCTCCGCGCTGTAAATATAAAATGCCAGTTTGTGAGCAGATTAAACCTGCTTTACGTGAAATTGAGCCAGGGCACTTTGTGCGCTGTCATTTAGAAGATCAAAAAGAGGAGTAGGAGGTGAGAGTATGACAGAAGGAACAGTTATCACAAAGGATAAGAATATTGAGACGGAGATTTCGGAGGATGTTCTGCTCAGTGTGCAGAATCTAAAAAAGTATTTCCCGATCAGACGGGGCATTCTTGTTCAAAAGCATGTAGGTGATGTCAAAGCAGTGGACGGAGTTTCGTTTGATGTTAAGCATGGGGAGACTCTGGGTCTTGTAGGTGAAAGCGGTTGTGGAAAATCGACGACCGGTCGCACATTACTGCGTCTACTGGAACCCACTGGAGGCAAAGTTTTTTTTGAAGGTAAAGATATCAGCAAGTTGCCCTTGGAGGGCATGAGAAAGATGCGCAATCAAATGCAAATGATCTTTCAGGATCCCTATGCTTCTTTAAATCCCCGTATGACAGTTGGAGATATTATTGGAGAGCCCCTACTGATTCACAGCAAGCTGAACAATTCGGCGCGGGAGAAAAAGGTCCGGGAACTGTTGGATGTAGTGGGACTTAGCCCATATCACGGTGCTCGCTATCCCCATGAATTCTCCGGCGGTCAGCGGCAGCGAATAGGGATTGCCCGTGCATTGTCCGTGAATCCTAAGCTGATTGTCTGTGACGAACCGGTATCTGCATTGGACGTTTCCATTCAGGCTCAGGTTATTAATCTGCTGGAGGATTTGCAGACTGAGTTTAATCTCACTTATATTTTTATTGCTCATGATCTTTCTGTGGTAAAGCATATTTCCGATCGGGTGGCCGTGATGTATCTAGGGAAGATCGTGGAACTGGCTTCGTCTGAAGAGTTGTATCGAAATCCCCGTCACCCTTATACTATTGCCTTGCTCTCGGCTGTACCGGTACCTGATCCGGCTCATAAGAAGGAAAGAATTATTCTTACCGGTGATGTTCCCAGTCCAGTTAATCCTCCAAAGGGCTGTCATTTCCACACCCGTTGTCCTCAGGCCAAGGATATTTGCCGACAGGAAGAGCCGGTGTTTAAGGAAATTGGTGAAGGTCATTTTGCCGCCTGCCACTTTGTTGGGTAAGCTCTTAAACCACCTGGGATGGGAAAAAGCTTGACAAACCGGCGAATCTTTAGTAAATTAGTAAAGCGGTTGAAAATCCGTGAGTTAATTGCGCTCGTAGCTCAGGGGATAGAGTGACGGTTTCCGAGGCCGGAGGTCGCAGGTTCAAATCCTGCCGGGCGCACCATGAGGAATTTAACCTCTGTACGATAACGATGACTAGCTATGACGGCGAGTGATTGTTAGGTACAGAGGTTTTTTGTGTGCGAAAACTGAGATGCCTTTTTCAGTTATGATTTATTATCATAATCCGCACACTTGTCCGGGGCCTGGCATATCCTGGAGCGGTATTTGAAAAAGATTCTGTAAAAAGGAGCCATTATGAGAATGGAAGATTCCAACAGAACGCCAGATCAAATTGCCTCTGAAACGGAGAAGAGAATTGAAATGGTGCATCGATGCACCATTTGAACTACACCTAAGGGCTCATGCTCTTTGAGATTCCGGCAGAGGACAGAGAAAATTTTAAATGCAAAGTTGACTTGACAAATAATGCAAAGCTTACTATACTAAAAATGCAAAGTAAACTTTGCTGGAGGTGAGATTTTGAGGTCAAGAATCCAGGAACTGCGCAAAGCGCAAAAAATATCACAGGAGGAACTGGCAATGGCCGTTGGGGTGACCAGGCAAACTATTACGTCGCTGGAATGCGAAAAATATTCGGCTTCCCTGGTGCTGGCCTACAAGATAGCCAAGTATTTCAACACTACCATAGAAGATATTTTTGATTTTTCAGAAGTGGAGGAGATATAAGGGTGGAGAGTTTCAGAAAAACACTGAAAAAGCGCCTGGCATTGGCCGGCATCTATAATGGCATGGTGGTCCTGTTCGTTATACTCGGCTATATACTTGGAAAAAGATTTGAACTATCAGACATAGCCGTTGGGTTTGCTTCCGGTTTTTTTGTGGGGATACAGATTGTGATGATTTCATATATGCGAAAATATCAGGCTGCGCTGAAAGATGATGAGAAATTAAAGGCGTTGTACATTTCGGAAAATGATGAGCGCAGCAAATTTATTGAGTCAAAGATTGGCGGTACTGGTATTAGTATTGTTTTGGGAGGAATGGCCCTGGGGGCAATCGTCGCTGCCTTTTTCAGCCAGACAGTCTTTCTTACTTTACTTTCGGTTCTGCTTTTTTCGTTATTGGTAATAATTACGTTAAAATTTCACTACAACAGAGCGGTTTAGGTGTTAACTGTTCATATCTGGTTATTCATTGCTTAGCTGCTGATTAGGGCTGGTTTTGCGCCAGCTCTTTTTTGATGTGCTTAAGAGTTGCTTGACAGCTAATAATTATTAGCCTATATTAAAGCTAATGACTATTAGCTTTAAAGAGGAATGCGCTATGAAAAAGTTATCAACTAAACAACGGATATTAGAAGCAGCATTGACTTTGTTTGCAGAAAAGGGCTTTGAGGCAGTTCGGGTGGCACAGATTGCGGAAGCTGTTGGTATAAAGGCTCCCTCCTTATATAAACACTTTAAAAGTAAGCAGGAAATCTTTGAGGGAATTTTAAAAGAAATGGCCGGCCGTTACAAAAACCAGGTAACTTCGGTACGGATGGACGGTGTAAATCCGCACAGGGACGCCGAGTATTTTATGGAGATGGAGGAAGCGCAGCTGATCCAGATCGGGAAAAGCCTATTTCATTTCTTCCTGCACGACGAATATGCAGGCAAATACCGGAGGATGCTGACGGTGGAGCAGTATCACAATCCGAAGTTGGCCGCACTTTATGCTCAACAGTATGTAGAGGATCCTTTATCTTTTCAGGGAGCCATGTTTGGAATTTTTACACAGTCCGGCTCCATGCTGCCAGAGAATCCCCAGATTATGGCTCTGCATTTTTATGCCCCTCTTTTTTTACTGCTTACTCTTTGCGATTGTCAGCCGGCAAGGGAAGCAGAAGCGATTGCCATGTTAGAGCTGCATATATCCCAGTTCAATCGATTATATCGTAAAAAGGAGGCTTTTTGAGATGAAACGTACCTTAATAAACTGGTTGGGGCTTTTAGGAGTATTGAGCTTCGCATCTTATGCAGCAGCGGTACTTTTTTCTCCTTTGGCTTATCCAGGCTATGATTGGATGAGTCAGGCGGTGAGTGATTTAAGTGCGGCAAATGCTCCCTCAAAGGTTCTCTGGAGTCAGTTGAGTTCTTTATATGGCATATGCGGAATCATCTGCCTTGTTCTGGTATGTGTGTTTGTCCAGGAGAAGTTGAATAGGATTTTGCGGGTGGGAATCTATACCTTCACCATTATGAACGGAGTTTCATTTGTGGGATATACTCTCTTTCCTCTTTCAGCAAGCGGCTATGCGGGAACCATTCAGGATATTATGCATGTTTATCTGGTCACTGTTCTTGTCGTACTGCTGTCTGTTGTTTCTCTGGTTATGATTATGATCGGAGGATTCAGAGGCAGAAGATATCGCTCATTGGCAACCTGGGCTTCCATCGCTTTAGGAATGATGTTTGTCGGAGCCATAGGAACGGGTCTGGCACCGAGTGCGTATTTCGGCATTTTTGAACGGTTCAGCACCTTTTCCGCTTCAGGATTCACGATGGTACTGGGCGTATATCTATTTAATTCATTTCAGTTAGAAAAATAACATGAAGAATCAGCGAATCGAGAGACGGTAGCCCAGATTAATAGCCAGGTTATAAAGGGGATGAGTTTTGGAAATTTTCATACGCCTGACAAAAGAGGACAAGGAGTAGAAGCGGCGGCGAAAATTCATGTAGCCGGAAAATAACTGATCAGGAGTCATATGCAGGGGCGTAAAGGCAACCTGAGTTTTCCCGTCATAGCAGTTCCAGTTTTCTGTTAGGAGCCGGCCTTCCTTTTTCATCTCTTCATAGATGGGAGTGCGGGGCAGAGGAGTGAGGAGGCTGACTGTCGTTCCATCAATTCCTAACATTTCGCATGCCTGCAATGTATCAGAAAATACCTCAGGAGTATCACCGTCAAAGCCAAAAACAATACCAGCTTGGATCATAATTTTATATTTATGAAGTTTTTCAATGATTTGGCGGTAATCCTCTACCTGGTTAATCCCTTTGCCGGCGCTGTGAAGAGAAGTTGAACTGAAAGATTCCACGCCAACAAACAAATAGAGACAGCCGGCTGCTGCTGCCGCCTTTAAAAGGGATTCATCGGCACAGGCCTTTAGAGTCACTTGAGCGGCCCAGCGTTTCTTTAAAGGAGTAAGGGCCTGCATCAGTTCCAGGGCGTAGGATTTATCGGCGAAGAAGTTGTCGTCCCAGAATACGAAGTGTCTGCCGGGAAGTGCTTGAATCTCCCGGATTACTTCGGCCTTTGGCCTGGTACGGAAGCTGTCATGGTAGATTTGTTTGAGGTTGCAGTAGCGGCAATGATAGGGACATCCTCGGGTGGCGAAGACCGCTCCCTTCATCCATGGTGCCCGATATTTCAGCAGATCCCAGCGTGGCAGGGGAAGGTTTTCCAGGTGGGGAGTACGGTCAGCTTGGTAGCGGGGGAGAGCCTTTCCGTTATAAAAGTCCTGTAAAAACAGAGGCCATGTTTCTTCACTTTCACCGACAATGAGATAGTCACAGTAGGATCCCGCTTCATCAGGAAGGAGAGTAGCATGCGGACCTCCGAACACCACTTTGGCTCCTTGCTTGCGAAATTTTTCACTGATCTGATAACAATGGCGGGCATTAGGAGTATTGACGGTGATGCCTACCAAATCAAAGAAAAGGGAATAAGGGATTTCTTGATGATACTCATCAATCAGAGTAATTTCATATTGGTTTTCATCAATAAAGCCCGCCAGATAAGGGATGGTGATTTGGGAGAAATTATTAAACTGTTTGCGGCGAAAATGATTGATCTGTCTGTTTTCCGGCTGGATAAGAAGGATGTGTTTTTTGCAGTTACTTTTCATCTTCATCATCCTCCCGCCATTCCAGAATATCTCCGGGCTGGCAATGCAAGGCCTGACAGATCTTATCCAAAGTTGAAAAACGTAGAGCCTTAGCTTTACCATTCTTTAAGATGGAGATGTTTGCCATCGTGATTCCTACCCGCTCAGCCAACTCGGTGACGCTCATTTTCCGTTTGGCCAGCATCACATCTAAATTTACATAAATAGCCATGTATATCACCTCAAATGGTCAATTCATTTTCCAGACGGATGGCGGCTGCCTTTAACACAAGATGAGACAAGGCTGCTGTTGTCACCGCCAAGGCAATTCCGATAAAAATAATGATCAGGGAAAGCAGAATGATGCCGGGATGGTTGATGTTTATTATCAGGTAAAGGATATTACCGGCCAGTACGATCACACTATCCAGGACAGCAAGCTGGGAAATGCTTTTTAAGAGCAAGGCATTTTTTATGGAAAATGAATTATCCTTGCTGATTTCAACGGCGATTTCCCAGGAAAAGTAGAGGACAGTGTAACAGGGAACCGCTGTGATCCAGAGAAAGATGAGCCAGGGCCAATAATAAAGGGAATAATCAGGATTTTCAGCAATGAGGCTCTGACCGTAGTAGGGAAAAAAATAAAAGTAAATTGCAAGTCCGCAAATGGCTGATCCGCCGATGATTATTTTCAGCCACTTGGCCAGGGTTTGTTGATTCATATCAATTCCTCCCATGATTTAATTTCAATTAAGATCAATGAAGTAAGTTCAGTCGATTGCTAGGGCCATAATATCGGAAAACAACACGGATGTCAATAAATATTTATTGATAATCGATAAATATTTATTGACATCCGTGTTAAACTGGCAGAGGGACCTTAGTTGAAAGGTGAGAAGCCATTTTGTAAACCGAGATGCAGTCTTTGTAACCGACAACTGAATATTTGTAAACGAAACGCAGTTTTTGTATCCGAAATGCCTGCTTTGAAAACAAAATGCAACT
>JAEWCM010000134.1 GCA_023390635.1 Bacillota bacterium | reverse complement strand
TCTCAGTTTTACGGAATGTTACTCTGCAAAGTAAGGTGTAAACTTTGGAAGCGCCGTATACCGAACGGTACGTACGGTGCTGTGGGAGGTCGGCTGATCAAATAATGATCAGCCTCCTACCCGATTTCTGAATTGTTTAGTAGGAAGCTTTTATAAAAGGAGCGAAGTATAATTTAACTATATAAAAGTAATAAAGCAAATAAAGGGAGCAATCACAATGGAGTATACTAAAAGCCAAAAGTACAACACCCCCGAATTACTGGCTAAAATCATGGGTCCTAACCCTTTCAAGTTGCAGGAAGAAATGCTGCTAAATCATAAAATTCCTCATGGAGGTCTTGTTTGTGACCTCGGGAGTGGACAAGGACTTACAAGCGTTATGCTCGTAAAAGATTATGGCTTCACCGTTTATGCCGCTGATTTGTGGAGTGACCCGCAGGAGAACCGCAAATTCTTTGATGAAATGGGGCTTACTCGTGAACAGGTAATACCTGTTCAGGCTGACGCTACCGCCTTTCCCTTTGAGAAAGAATTTTTTGACGCGGTGGTTAGCACTGATTCCTATAACTATTGGGGACGCGACCCAGAATACTTGGACGCAAAGCTATTACCTTTCGTCAAAAGTGGCGGTTATCTTTACATCTGTGTTCCCGGTATGAAAAAGGATTGCCATGATAATCTTCCGAAAGAACTGCTCCTTTCATGGACACCAGAGCAGCTTGCCTATCTGCGTGATATTACCTATTGGACGGAAATATTGAATAATAGTCGGGGTGCTGAAATCATTTCCATTTATGAGATGAAGGGAAATAATGAAGAGCTTTGGGCAGATTGGATAAGGCAAGAAAATGAAGTCGCGGTAAATGATCGTAAGGCGATAGGGGCTGGCGGCGGGAAATATCTGAACTTTATTGCTTTCGTCTTGCGAAAAAAATAAGCTTCTACCTCAAAATGCCGCCAGATAAAGGAATTTAGAACCTTAAGAAATCTTCAGTAATTGAGCGATGTTTTCACCCAACACGGCCTGGGCAATTGACGGCGTCTCAGCAAGCCGCAGGATGGCGTCTTTTGCTAATTGCAGATCACCGAAGGGGCGGTCTACCCCAAAGAGGCATTTTTCCGGGATTTCGTTGATGATGCTTCCCAGCACAAAGGTTGAATAGTAGGCAGAGGTATCAAGGTACAAATTAGGCATTTCCCTGACAAGGTCAACGGTTTCAAGCCAATGGCTTCCGCCCAGATGGCCCAGAATAACCGGAGTCCGGGGATAGCGCTTCGCCAGTTCCGCAATTTCCCTGATATCGGAAAACGCAAGGGGAAAGAAGGCGTGTACCCATAGGGGGAGATGATGAAACTCCCGTGAGGCATTAAAAATGTTTTGCAGCAGATGGATTTGACCGCTGCCCAGGGTAAATTCGCCCATGCCGGCTAAATGATGTTTTTCGATCACTTCATCCACATATTGAAGGGTGGCCTCTGCTGTGAGGCCAGGCGGGACGGCTCCAAATCCGATATAGCGGTCAGGATACAGGGCAATGGCTTCCACCAGTTCCGAAACTGATTTCTGCCGCGCCTCGACCATGGAGCCTTTTTTGCCTGCCAATAAATCATTGAGAAATTCCATAGACGCTTTGACCTGGGCAAAATTTTCAGCGCTTTCCGGATGGAATGTCGTGGAAAACAAGACCGTCTTATCAACGTTTGCTTCATCCATAGCCTCGATATGTTCGTGAACCGGCAGAGTGACATGAGAGTGTCCGTCAATAATCATCACTAATCTCCTCTTTTCAGACAGTTGAATGGTTGCTTGTTTTTTATTATAGTGAGTCTAGGCAAAAAAGATAGAATGCACTTTTTTGTAGGATACTTACGAAAAGGAGAGTTAGTATGATGACGGAAAAATTATGCTTTGTCAGCAATAAAGAGCCCTTTGAATATACGTTGTCGATTGTGAGCGGAAAATGGAAGCTGAAAATTATCTATCTCCTAGCCTGCGTCACTCCGGCGCGATATAACATACTGAAAAAAAGCATCGACGGCATTACTCATAAAATGCTGAGTACACAGCTGAAAGAGCTGGAACAGAAAGGGATCGTGGCCCGCAGGGAATATGCTCAGGTTCCTCCCAAAGTGGAATATTCACTGACAGCCAAGGGGGAGAGCCTGGTCCCAATTCTTACCGCCATGTGCGCATGGGGCAAGGAACACGCTCAGGTCGATGAAGATCAATAGCTTTTGTTTGAAAGAAATCCACACAACCGCTTGACAGCACTGTTTTTTAACCCTATAATTAAACATGTTTAATACTTGTTTAATTATAGGAGAGTACTTCCATGGCTAATCAAGATACAAGAAGAAAACTTATCGATACTACGAAACGATTACTGACAGATGGTACCCCACTCGAAACCTTGACTGCACGGCAAATTTCAGCTGAGGCAGGAACAAATCTTGCAATGATAAACTATAGCTTTAAATCCAAAGATGAGCTTTTAAAAATTGCCATTGACGAAATCATTGCCGAAGAATTTGATCAACATTCACACCTGGACACACCCAATATATCCGCCAAAGAACAACTGCGGGAATTACTGCTCCATGTTTGCCATGCCATGATAAAGTATCGGGAACTTACTAAATTATCCATTCCATATTTAATGCTGAATGATGAAATTTCTCTGCCCCTTGATATTCTGCCCTTCATCAAAAAGCACTTCGGAGCAAGAAAAAATGAAACCGATTGCCGTGTCATTGCATTTCAAATGGTCTATACCATGCAATTGATTTTTTATAGGGCAGATGATTTCCGCAAGTATTCCGGAATTGACATTATGAATAAACAGCAATTGCAGGATCTCATTGATGCACAGTTAGATTTGTTTTTAGGAGATGGTGATTAGAAAAAATGATCTTGGTATTGTACTGAATCAAATGCGAGGCTGAGGTTCAGTAATTACACAGTGATGGGGGATGAAGAGCAATGGCTGTTCTATTGAAAATTATGGGAGGCATATCTATCCTGCTGCTGATTTTCACCATGATTTGTGGATTGTGGATACGGTTTAATCCGCAGGAGGATATGCAATTCCACTTTGTGCTGTCACTTTCGACGGTTGTCATGTCACTATTAACTATTGTGCTATTTATGCTGAAAAAGTAAATTTACTCACTCCATTAAGCAGAGATATCAAGGAAGGGAACGTGGTATCTCTGCTTTTAATGAATGCTTTTTAGGCTTGCTTTATGCCGATACATGGCCTGATCAGCCTGAGTGAAGCTGGAATAGATACTTTCGTTTTCCTTTTGGGTATAAAAAGCATAGCCATAGGCCAGTTCGATTTTAATGCTGCGATTTTTGTTTATTGCTATTAGCAAATGATCTAAAGCGGCCAAGGAATTATCCAGAAGTTGCTTAGGAGTCTCTCTACATATCACGCAAAATTCATCGCCGCCGATTCTGAAAGTCCTGCCGATGCCTTTAAAGCTATCCTGAATGATTTTTGCCGCTTGGATAATCACCTCATCTCCGGCGGCGTGCCCGTATTTATCATTAATGCTTTTAAGATCATTAATGTCCAGAACAATGATTGCTGCGTTCTTGCCCTCTTTCAAATATTTTTTCATTTCTTTTTCAAAGGTCGAGCGATTTTTAACTTGAGTCTGAACGTCATATTTGAATTGCTGTTCACGCCAACCAATGTAATAAAGAAGCAGGGACAGGGACACGCTTCCCCAGATAAGCAGGATATTTTTATTTAATATTTGTACGATTAGGCTCAGTACAGGCATGAGAAGAATTGGAATTATAAATTTATTTTCATCCTTTTCGTATTCCGCCCGATTCTGGATTATTTCTATTACCAGCAGTGCAAAATAAAACATACTGATTGTCGTCGGCAGTAAAAAAAGATTTCCTCGCATGTAGCGGTTATGGGCATCGACGAAAAAGATCCAGCCTGTCTTATAGCTTATGATACATATTAGCGTATTGAAATACACGGGATAGGCCAAAGGCTTCTTATAATTGGATTTATTTTCCTTACGGCTATAAAAAAGAAAAAGGAGATAGGGAACGACAGGACTCAGGGAAAATCCCAGAATGTTTGCCAAACGGTAAGGGACCACTGAACTTCTGTCGGTTAAAGGGTCCATAAGTACCGTCGCCATTTCCAGGAACAGCATAATGATGGTCGTTACCAATGCGGCTATGTAAAGGCGATTTTTATTTCGGTTGAGGATAATGTTCCGTTTAGCCAGGCTAATCGTGAAACATGAGATAATGATCGCCAAAATATCGATGCTAATCTGTGATAACATGATGAAAACGACTCCTCCTTAATGCCTGCATGAAGTGCGATCAGAACTGTTCGGCAACTTTCAAGTCTTTGTCTAGAATTTTACTAGATGCAAAGATATCTGTCCATGGTGAAGGCCGCCAAACGGTGGGAAGTTGAGGCGAAAGCTATAATCGTAAAAAGGCACGGAAATGGAGTGATGAATCTTCCATGACCGTGCCTTTTTCTATAACTGTTTTAGATAAGAATTCCTTCACAGTGGTCAATTTCATGCTGAATAATCTGCGCCGTCCATCCAGTAAAGGCTTGCTTTTGAAGTTTGAAATTCCTGTCAAGGAACTCTACCTCTATGGACTGGTAACGGGTAGTTTTCCGCACACCGGTCAGCGACAGACAGCCTTCCTCAGTTTCATACGGATTGGCGCATTTGCTAATGACAGGGTTAATCATAGGAATATTCATTGGTCCAAGGCTGAATACGATGATGCGTTTGCTCACCCCGATCATGTTCGCTGCCATGCCAACGCATCCTTCCGCATTTGCCTTTAGCGTGTCCAAAAGGTCATCAACGACCGGTAGATCTGCTTTCGTTGCTGGAAGTGATTTCCGGCTTAAGAAAAGGGGATCTTTACAAATTGGTTTAATCATATCAAACTCCAGTATGTTATCAGATTTTGTTGGTCAGGCGCTTTGTTACCAGCTTGCAGCATTTTTGGTTCCTTTCTTTTTGACAAATACCAAATGATCATCTGTGGAAAATTCCTTATGGTAGGTATAGCCCTGGCGATCAAAGCCTTTGATGGCCTCAGGGTCCGTGATGTTGTTTTCCGCCAGCCACCGCACCATTTCGCCCCGGGCCATCTTGCACAGGGTGCCTTTTTCAATCACTTTACTTCCATTTAGTTCTCCGAAAGTGCAGGTGAGAAAGCGGGCAGACTGGGGCAGATGTGCTGAAACAGCCTTGCTGTACTCCTTGGAGGCCAGATTGAGGATAAAGTCGGTTTCGGTACAGAGTTGGTGTACCAGTTTGTCTCCCCAGAAGGCATAAAGGTCTTTGGAATTATCCAGCGACAACTTCGCCTGCATTTCCAGGCGGTAGGGTTTTACCCCGTCGAAGGGGCGAAGCAGTCCGTAGAAGCCGGAGAGGATGCGAAGATGCTCGTTCAGGTAATCAAAGTGTCCGTATTCGAACACACTGGGAGCCATGTACTGATACTGGATGCCTTCATAGGCCAGGAGGGCGGGGGTGAGGCCGCTGTGCAGATCCATGGTCTGTAAACGGTCGTAATTGAGGGTTGTGATGGAATCATTGCAGCGCCACAGGGATTTCAGAGTGGCATAATCCATGCCCTGTAAAACATGCAGGAGTTTTTCCGCTTCATCGATGAAGGCGGGCAGGCTCTCATGGGGCAGGCTGTCCGGGTCGTTATGCATTTTCTTCGCAGGGGAGATGATGATGCGCACATGGTTACCGTCCTTTTTCGTTTTGTTACCACAGTTTAGCATGTTTGAAACCCCTCGTACAGTAGGGCAGAGTTGAGTGACAAAAGGCCCCCGGAGAGCCGGCTCAAATAAATGGACCGGTTCTCCGAAGGTTCGCTGCTTTGCTCCGGAACAGGTATTAAAATCCGCCCTTAAGCCTAGGACGGGTCATAAAGGTCATTTGTAACGGTATCAATGACCTTAACATCTCTTATCCCTGTGAGGGCACCACTGGATGTGAGGAAGATGCCGGCGTTCAAAACCGTATCCATCGCGGCCAGAACTTCTGCCTGAGTTACATCTTCCCTGGGATCGGCGATGGAAATGGTAAAGGCTTTGTTATCTGTAGTCGTAAAACTTAACCTCAAAGCCTTATTCGTAATTATCGCCATTATACATGACATCCTTTCACTTGTTTTTCCTGCCGGCTACTCTTCGACCAGCTGATAATTCTTCCTCAGCCTCACGTCCAGTACCGGATGGAGCGACAATTTGAATAATGCCTGGGCTACCTCATAGAGAGCCTCCTCCGAAGCATCGGGCCGTACATAACTCAGGGCTTTCTGTCTGCTGACCGGGGCTCCGGCGTCAGTGATCCCATCTTGGTAGACAATGATCAGCGCCGAATTTAAAGGAATGGCTTTTATAGGCATGTGTTTACCACCTTTCCTCTTTATTAACAAGCCGGTCAGAACCGGCATGTCCCTATAGCCTATGGTATTACTTGTCCGGATGTTACCCTGGAAAAAAGAATTAAGCCTGTCCAAGAAACCGCAACGTTGCGGTTTCTTGGACAGGCTTTTTGAGAGAGTCACCCCTGACAGACAATCTCATATGATGAGAATAAAGGATAATGACCTATCCTTTTTGAGATACCGGGGAGGAGAGAGGATGAATACCGATCATGAACCATTTAAGCAACGAACGTACCCCCCTTGTGATTGCCGCTGAAATCAATACGATTAAGTACCAGATGGAGAAAATGTTCATTGCCCAGGCGATCGAGATCGGGCGGCGGCTGAAAGAAGCCAAGGATCTGGTTCCCTATGGAGAATGGGGAACGTGGCTTGAAGAGTCTGTCAATTATTCCCGGAGCACGGCCCAACGGTTTATGCTGCTTTTCGATTCCTACGGGAATGATCAGCTCGCTTTGCCTGAAGCCGGTACCCAGAGCCAGACTCTAAATCAGCTCCAAGCCCAGGCTCAGGAAATGCCCAACCTGACATCCTCCCAGGCCATGATTCTTTTAGGATTGCCCAAGGAAGACCGGGCTAAGTTCCTTGTGGAGATGGATGCAGAAGGAATGAGCACCCGTGAGCTGAAAAAAGCAGTGGAGCAGTGGCAGCAGGCCGGGAAGGAAACGGAGCAGGCGATTGCGGAACGGGACCAGGTCCGGCTGGACCGTGAGAATCTCAGAAAAGACCTGGAAGACGAAAAGGGGAAAACCGCCGAGCTGACCGGAGAAAGGGAGAAATTGAAGGCCGAAGTAGGTCAGCTGAAGATAGCCCGGCAAAAGCTGGAACAGGAGATTGAGAACAAGCAGGCGGCCTATAATAAAATTAAGGAGCGAGCAAGCTACAAAGAGATTGAAAGGATGGGTACCCTACTGACAGAAGCCCATGGCAAGGCAAAGGCCAATCGGGTCGCCTTTCTGTACGAGACTCTGGACAGGACCTTCAAGGAATTGGAATATGCCATGTCGGACTTTGCCAAAGAGGATGCGGCAGTATATGCCCTGTACAGGGAAAAAGTAAATAAATTTCTGGTCAAGGCCATAGAGAAGAAAATGTGAGAAAGCCCGTCAGGACCTATGATAACTGTCCCAGTCTTGACGGGTTTTCTAATTGCGTTCCCTCATCACTGAAAAACCCTCTTAAAGGATTTGCCCCTTCTTTCTCGAACTATATACAGCAGCAGAGGGAGTATTATGATGAAGGAATGAGGGATAGGTCAATGGAGGATATCTCAAATACTCACAGCATCTTTATGGCCTTGGATATTGACACCGGCTTATGGGATAAAGCGAAGGAAGCGAAAAAGCGGTTTCTGGAAAAAGGGGAAGACCCCAGAGGTTTACCCTATGTACCGGCCGAAGTGGCTGAATCATGGATCAGATCCAGGGCGTACGGCGTCGATCCCTATATGGAAAAGCTCGGCTATAAAATAAGTTCTAAAGCCTGCGCAGATGTACTTCGTAAAAAAGCAGAATTGATCGATACAGCGGCCTCTTATATCCACCGGTTTTTACCCTTATTGATCGACTCGGGATACCACATGTCCCTAACCGATGAAAACGGCGTGCTGCTGCTTCAGGAAGGGACCGTCAGGGATATTAACTCTTCGGAAAAGCTAGATGGGGGGCAATCCATCTACGTCAGCGCATCTCCCATCGGAGTGAATATAGGAGAACCTGCCGTAGGAACAACTGCTCATTCCTTATGTATCAGCCAGCGTAAACCGGTGCAGATCATCGGTCCCTATAATTACGCACTGATTCTGCAAAACAACATCAGTTCCGCCACCCCGATCTTTGACGAGGAAAATCATGTGATCGGCGCATTAGCAGTACTGCAGACGCTGGCACCGAAAGATCTTAATCATATGCAATCCCACTCCCTGGGTTGGGTCGTGGCCATGGGCTATGCCATCGAGAATCTCTTAAAGGTCAAAAAGCGCAATTATCATCTGTCTGTCACCAATGGGATTTTGGAAACCACCCTTTCCGTGGTGGATGAGGGAATGATCACCGTGGACCAATCAGGATATATCAGCCACATCAACCGGGAAGGGGAAAAAATTCTGGGCACCACTGATTATACTAGTGATCACAAGCATTATCGTGAATTGATGAATCAGGAGCAGCAGGTCATGCTGGCAGAGGTTTTAAGCAGTGGAAAATCGGTGCAAAATGTTGAGACCATCATTGAAAGCAAACACAGGCGATGTCCCTATCTGATGGATATCAAACCGGTCTTCGACCATGAGGAGGAATGTCCCCAGGGTGCAGTGATTCGCTTAGTGCGAATGGAAAAGGTCAATCAATTGGTGGCCAACCGAGGGGGAGCTAACGCCGCCTACCGGTTTGAGGATATTTTCGGGAGCAGTCCGGCAATCGAAAAAACCGTCGATACCGGCAGACAACTGGGGAAAACCGGCTTTAACATCCTTTTAATCGGAGAAAGCGGCACAGGCAAGGAGCTGTTTGCTCAGGCCATCCACAATGAGTACCGGCCCGAAGGCCCCTTTGTGGCGATCAATTGTGCTTCCATGCCCAGAAATCTGATTGAAAGCGAATTGTTCGGCTATGAGGGCGGCGCTTTTACAGGTGCTGAACGGAAAGGCCGACCGGGAAAGATTGAGCTGGCGCACGGCGGAAGCGCGCAGGAGCCCGGGGGGAGAATAAATGGAAGCGCATTTCCTGGGATGAAGCCCTGGATAAGATTGCCGACCAGTTGATGGAAACGCGGGAGAAGTACGGAGCGGAAACGGTTTTTTGTTCCACCGGGGGAGGGGGAAACCCAGAGTTCCCCAGTATTTCCCGTTTTTGCAACGCTTTTGGCACTCCCAACTGGTTCGAGCCGGGCTGCGCCCAATGCTATCTGCCCCGCACCGCGGCCTTCGGCCTGATGTACGGTGTCCCCATGGGTTACGATACCAGTATTGCTGACTCCAACTGTCCGGAAATTTACTTTCCGGAGAATTCGGCCATCAGTACTCTGGTGCTGTGGGGAACCGATCCTTCATATTCCTGTCCCTCCGGCGGCGGCAGAACCCTGGTCGAACTGCGGGCCAGAGGGGTGAGGACGGTGGTGGTCGATCCGCGTCTGACACCGGATGCCGCCAGAGCCGACGTGTGGTTGCCCATTCGGCCGGGCACGGACGTGGCCCTGATGCTGGCCTGGATTCGTTATATCCTGGAGCAAAAACTATACGACGAAGAATTTGTGATGAAATGGACCAATCTTCCTTACCTCGTCGATGTGAAAACACAGATGATGCTGCGCGCCGAAGGCACAGGGCAAGGGGAAGGGGAAGGAAGCAAGGAGACCTTCATGGTATGGGATACCGTCACCCAATCAGCCCGGCCGATCACTTATCCCTGGGACGACAGCCTGGTTCCCGCCCTTGAGGGCACGTATACGGTCAACGGCGTGGAATGCAAAACCGGCTATCAGCTCTTGAAAGAACAGGCCGATCCCTTCACTCTGGAGCATGCTGCCGAGATCTGCTGGCTGGACTCCGCCCAGATCGAAAAGGCGATCAGGCTCTATGCCCTTAATCCGACGGGAGGCGTCAGTTTGGGCGTGGCGACGGATCAGGCGGCCAATTCCATGCAGGCGGCCATGGGCGCGGCCATCCTCAATGCCCTGACCGGCAATGTGGAAAAACCCGGTGCTCTGCTTCAGCGCTTTAAAGCTGCAGGGGTAGCCTCCGGCGGAGGAATCGTCCCTGATGTGCGGAATCTCCTGTCGGAAGAACAGCTGAACAAGCGCCTGGGCGGCATCGAATATAAAGTACTGCTCCAATGGTGGGCGGCCCACCCGCCGGCAGTGCTCAATGCCATTCTGACGGGCAAACCCTATAAGCCGTGGGTATGGATCGAACGTTCCGGCAACAAGCTGGCTACCCTGGGCAACAGCTCTTCCTGGCTACCGGCCATCGAGCAGCTGGACTTTATCGTCCATATGTATATGTATCCCACCTCATTCTCCGCTTACGCCGACATTTTGCTGCCGGCTGTGGAATGGCTGGAGACGGATATTCCTGTGGAATGTCTGAACATGATTTTTGCCCGCCAGGCTGTGACCCATACCTGGGAGACTATGGATGAGACCCTGTTCTGGTCTAAGCTGGCCCGGCGCTGTGCCGATCGGGGCCATGAAAATTGCCAAAAAGCCTTTGACGCCAAATATACGGAAGGCAGCCTCCCTTACTGGAACACCATGGAGGAAATTCTCGACGCCAGTGTGACCTCCCTTAAAATGACTTGGAAAGAATTCAAAGAAAAAGCCCCCATCGAATTCATGCCTGAGAAAAAATGGCGGGAGTACTATGTTTACAAACAGATTGATCCGAAGACGGGAAAACCCAACGGATTCGGAACAGGTTGCCAAAAGGTAGAGCTTTACGCAGAATGCCTGATTACGCTGGGCCGGACGGGAGCCCCTTTCAGCACGTATCCCTTGCCTCCCGCTTCCAAAGACTATCCTCCTCTGCCTTACTATGTGGAACCGGCTGAAAGTCCCCTGGCCGGCAGCACGGTGGCCAAGGAATTCCCGCTGGTTATGACCAACGGCAGGATTCCCTTCTTTCACCATACCACCCTGCGCAATATTCCCTGGCTGCGAGAGATTTACCCTGTTCCGCAGCTCTGGATTAATCCGGATACGGCGGGGGATTACGGTATTAAGCAGGACGACTGGGTATGGGTGGAATCGCAGAGGGGCAAAACCCAGGCCAAAGCTTATGTAACGGCAGGAATCGGACCGGGAGTGGTTTATATGGAACGTTTCTGGAATCCAGAGACCTTGAACAGCGATACCCATGGCTGGCGGGAAATGAATGTTAATCTTCTTTCCAAAAATGATCCCCCCTATGCCGATATGGTGGGGACCTACACCCTGCGCGGTTATCAGGTTAAAGTCTCCAGGGCTGACGGCCCCCCAAAAGGTATCTGGCAGAAACCTGAGGACTTCAAACCATGGCTGCCTGAACCTTCCGATCCTACCAAAGCGGTGGAGGTGTGAATATGGGACAGAAAACATTGGTAATCGATTTGGATCGCTGTATCGGCTGCCGGGGCTGTGAGGTGGCCTGCAAGCAGGAAAACGGAGTGGGGTTGGACGTTTATTGGAACAAGGTGCACAATGTAGGACCCAGCGGCAAATACCCGGATGTGGAATTTTACTTTCTTCCCACCGTATGTCAGCAATGCACCGAACCGGAATGTGTTAAAGTCTGCCCGACGGGAGCCTCCTATAAGCACGGTGGGGATGGAATTATTCTGATCGACAAGGAAAAATGCATTGGCTGCCGCTACTGCATTATGGCCTGCCCTTATGAGGCCCGTTCATTCAACCAGGAAATGAAAATTGTGGAGAAATGCACCCTGTGCATCCAACTCCAGCAAATCGACGAGAAACCGGCCTGTGTCAAGAACTGCGCCGGAGCGGCCCGCTATTTCGGTGATATAGACGATCCTGACAGCGAAGTGTCCCAGGTCCTTAAACAGGCCGGCAGCGACAGCATTCACACCATGCCGGACGTGGGCAACCATCCTTCCGTCCGCTATATCCTCCATCGTAAAACGGCCACATGGAAAGGAGCAGTAACATGAACATCGAATGGCCATTAGTTTTCTTTACCCTGTTGGTAGGGCTGGGCTGCGGCACCTTTGTTTGTTCTGTCATTGTCACCGAGTGGTGGGGCAGGGCGGAAGAGGTGAGGGTCAAAAGCGCGATCCTTGCCCTGATCGCCCTGGCTCTGGGGGGATTCTCCAGTGTATTGCATTTGGGCCATCCGGAGCGAATCTTCGGTGCCCTGGGCCATCCTACCTCCGGCATTTTCATAGAGTCCACCATGATCGCTCTGGTGGGACTGGACATTATCATTTACCTGATTGCCCTGCGAAGGGGGGCCGATGCCGCCGCGCGCAAGATTATCACCACTGTTGGGGCCGTTCTGGCGGTGATTCTCTCCTTTGCCGTAGGCTACAGCTATGTGGTGGCTTCCCGGCCTGCCTGGGATACTCTGATCCTGCCCTTTTTCTATCTGGTATCGGCGGGCGTGATGGGTTGTTTCAGCCTGAATGCCTTGATTGCCGGCACTGAAAGATTTTCGGCTGCCGCCAAGGCCCGCGGAGAAAGAAACGCTATGACAGCAGCGGCCGCTGAGGCGGCAAGCCCTGGAGCGGAGGGGGCTGATCTTCTGACGGGGGAGGCGGGGGAAGTTTCGGCAGAGGCTGCCAGACTCCATGGACCGGACGCCGGCGCTGCTTTAACGGAAACCTTAAACCGTTCGGCTCTGATCATTCTCACAGTTCAGGCTGTTCTGCTGATCGCCTATCTGGTGCATCTGGGACTTGTTCCTTATCCTGATGTCACCCGGTCGGCAGGACGCGCCCTCACCGGCAATCTGGCTCCACTCTTTTGGCTCGGGGTGGTGCTTCCCGGTTTTCTCATCCCGGCGGGTCTGTCCTTGCAGAATATCCTCAAACGGAGTAAGAGCAGCAAAGCAAACGGGGGGATTTCATCATTCTCTCTCCTTAATCTCGGCTTACTCTGCATCCTGATAGGCGGAGCCTCTTTCCGCATATTGATGTTTTCCCTCGGCAGCAGCATTATAAAATTCTTTTAAACAGCTCGCGGATAGAAACGGAGGAGAATGGGAGTGGAAAAAATATCGGAAACTGCGGAACTGGTTGCGAACCGGGAAAATCTGTACCTTTTTTTATCCCGCCTTTATAAGATGGAGGTGGATCAGCCTTTATGGGATGAACTGAAAGAGATGGGCTTTGCCGCCGGATATGAGGAGGACGACCTTAATAAAGGATACCGAGAGATGGAGGCTTATCTCCACCGGCCCGGTCCTGATTCCCTGAATGACCTGGCGATAGACTATGCCAAAGTTTTTCTGGGGGCGGGAATTTACGAAAACGGCAAAGCCGCCTATCCTTACGAATCGGTCTATACAAGCCCGAAAAAGCTTATCATGCAGGAAGCCCGGGATCAGGTGGTGGGAATCTACCGGGCCAGAGGGCTGGACAAAGCGGAGATACTGGATTTTCCGGAAGATCATATCGCCCTTGAATTGGAATTCATGGCTTATCTGTGCCATGAAAGCCAGAAAGCTTTGCACAGCCAAGAAAGAGCCGAAAGGGAAAAATGCTTCGGGGAGCAGTTGGATTTCATTACACATCATTTACTGAATTGGGTGCCTGAGTTTTGCGCCGATGTAGAAAAGTTTGCGGAAACGGATTTTTACCGGGCCGTGGCCAAAATTACCCGGGGCTATCTCTGCATGGAGCCCGCCTTGCTGGATGATTTACTGTCTGAGGCCGGCAGGGAGGAAGTTATGGCTTTGTCTTAAGGCTTGAAAAGACAGAAAGCCCTGGGGTGATAAACTTAAAGCGACCCGGGGCTTTTCCTGTATTATGGTCGAATCCCGAACAAATTCAGCTTCGTTTTTCCGATTTCATACACAAAATGCGGAAACTATCTTCAAGCTGTTCCGGTCGGCTGAGACGGGTGGCCCGAACCCCCGCAGAGCCGGGTGTTTTCAGGCTGCCCCAAAGGCGGGGAGGCTGGCCTGTCCTGTTGGCACAAGACTTGCATAGATAAAAGGCAGAGGCGATATGGGGAAGTAGAAAAGGAAAGGGGTATTAGAGAAATTTGAATGATAGTATAGGAAGGTAAGGGAACATGAAAATCAAACCAACGAAAGAAGGGCTTAAGGCATGAAACTGCATGCATCGCAAAAAGCCCGGAGCAGCAAAAGCTTTCTCGCCGACCCTGTAAGCTCTTCCCGGCGGACCTTCCTGAAAATCCTGGGAGGGGCCCTGGTCTTTTTCTCCGGGCTGGGTGGGATGGCCAAAAAACTGAAAGCGGGAGAACTGCTCCGCCCTCCCGGAGGACAGGATGAGGAAGCTTTCACCGCCAAATGTCTTAAATGCGACCGCTGCCGCAGCGCCTGTCCCACCTCCGTAATCGGGCTGGCCGATCTGAGCGACAGCGTTTTGGATGCCCGTACCCCTGTGATGAAATTTCATCTCGGCTACTGCGATTTCTGCAACCGCTGTGTGGAGGTCTGTCCTACTCAGGCCCTCCGGCCTTTTGATAAAAACACAGTGAAAATCGGTCTGGCCACCATCCGTGAGGATATCTGCATTGCCTGGAATTCCAGCGGATGCACGTTGTGCGAGGAGAAATGCACCTACCAGGCCATTACCCTGGATGAGGAAAAGCGACCTGTGGTGGATGGAAACAAATGCAACGGCTGCGGCATCTGTGAAAATGTCTGTCCCGCTCTGGCCCTGAAATCTTACATTGGAGGCAAGGTGCGGGGGATCGAAGTGGTGCCTCTCTCCGGGGAAGGAGGAAAATCTCTTGAATCATCAAACTGAATCTCCGGAAGGGCAGGATAAGAGAGGGCAAGAGCAGGAAGAACTGAAAGGAAAACGCCTGAGTCGGCAAAAGGTGAGAAATTTGCGCACCTTGACCATGACCGGCGTATTGCTGGTGATCGTCATGGGGGCGATCTGGGGAGCAGGCACCGGATCTCTTTCTTCCTTCGGGATCAGGGACATTGCCGCCGTCTGTCCTTTAGGGTTCCTGGAAACCGCTTTGGCCGGGCGGGCTATCGTACCCCGCTTGTTCGTCGCCTTTCTGGTCATTGTCGCCCTGACCGTTCTGATCGGCCGGGTTTTCTGCGGATGGATCTGTCCCGTTCCTCTGGTGCGCCGCCTGCTGATGCCCAAGGAGGATGAACCGAAGAAGGAGACGGGCTCGGAAAAAATTTCAGCGTCAGCTGAGGATGGGCAGCCTGCTTTGAGTGAAGTGGCGGCGGCCTGCGGCACGGAAAATCCTGCCGTTCCCAAGCACTCTGCCGCTTCAGGGCTGTCTGTCCTCGGCGTGACGCTGGCTTCCTCCGCGGTGTTCGGCTTTCCCGTGTTCTGTCTGGTCTGTCCGGTGGGCCTGATCTTCGCCTCCTTATTTGCCCTGACCCGGCTCATCCAATTCAATGAACCGACCTTGGATCTGTTGATCTTTCCGGCAATCGTAATTCTTGAACTGGTGTTTCTGAGAAAGTGGTGCCATCAATGGTGCCCGCTGGGAGCCCTGCTCAGCCTCCTCAGCCGTTTCAACCGCAGGCTGGTGCCGGAAGTAGACAGCACCCTCTGTCTGGAGGAAAACCGCCATACCCAGTGTCATCTCTGCCAGAAGACCTGCAGTGCAGGCCTTGATCTGAAAAAACAGGAAGGAAGCAGCGTGACAAAAGACTGCACTAAGTGCGGTGAATGTGCGGCCATCTGTCCCGCCCATGCTATCCGCTTCCCATGGCGGAAAAAAAGATAGGGGGAATCTTATGCAGCCCATCTCGCTGGAAGAAGCGCAAAACCTGCTTTTCCAGTACTGCAACCTGATGGAAAAGGAAACGGTCTCTCTCGATCATGCTCTGGAAAGAGTAGTGGGGGAAACGGTGGAGGCAAAGGAAAGCATTCCTCCCTTTGCCCGCTCCCCCTATGATGGCTATGCCATTCAGGCAGAAGATACCACCGCAGCTGCGCCGGAGCATCCCGCCGTACTGAAAGTGATTGAAGAAGTTCCTGCCGGCTATGTAGCCAAACATAATGTTACACCGGGAAAAGCCGTCAAGGTTTCCACTGGGGCACCGGTTCCGGAGGGAGCCGACGCGGTGATTCCTTACGAACAAACCGAACTTGAGGGTGGATTGCTTCATATTTTTAAACCTTTGAAGGCAAAAACGAACATTGTCCCCATGGGGGAAGACATTCGGCAAGGGGAATGTGTCGCCCCGGAAGGGTGCATCATCACCCCTCCGCTGGTGGGCATCTTTGCTTCCCTGGGAATAAAAAAACTTCAGGTTTACCGTATCCCCAAAATTGCGATCCTCAGCATCGGGGACGAACTGATGGATCTCCGGGAAACCTTGGCTCCGGGCAAGATCAGAAACAGTAATTCCTACACCTTAGCCGGTTATTGCTGGAGGTTGGGAATGGAGCCGCTGATACTGGGGACTGCCCGGGACCGGGTGGAGGAGGTAGCCGAACTGCTGGAAAAGGGCTTAGGAGAGGCTGATCTGGTAATCTCCACCGGAGGCGCTTCCGTGGGAGACTATGATGTGACAGGACGGGCCTATCAGTTGCTTCAGGCACAAATTCTCTACCAAAAGCTAGGGATCA
>JAEWCM010000059.1 GCA_023390635.1 Bacillota bacterium | reverse complement strand
ACCTTGGATACAGCAACCGTGGCTTCAACGGCAAGAGGACTTACTTCTTTTTCACCAACTACTTTCCCAATGATAATTACATCAGCATTTTGGCGCATTTCATTCAATGATTTTGACCCGTCACCATAAGAAGCACAAAATTTCATATCCTTACCGGCAATCAAATTGAGGAAATCCTCAAAATTATTCTTTTCAACCTTATAGTCAGAATTAACTTCTTCCATTTGTGCAACTGTATCTTTAGCTGGAGCTAATGTTCTATCCTCCAAATTTGCCAAAGCTATTTTTTCATGGGATGAGCTTCTGAGTCCTATTATCATTACGAAACTTAATATCAATAATGACTTCTTCATACATAACCCTTCTTTCTTAAAACAGCATTAAACATTGTATGAGAAAATCTTTAAAGGAATTATCTATACAATAGGGAATTTAAAGTACTATACTATTTTTTAAACAAAAGGCTTATGAGCTTGAATAATTATTTGCAAATTATGTAGAACCAACGAGTTCATTAAAGGAGGAAAAAATGAAAAGAAAAGTAATTTCCATACTGCTTAACCTATCATTAATTTTCATGACGATCTTTGCCATTTATTTATATCAAAAAGGCTCTTATCTGGAGGAACAAATTAACTTGAATTTCAAAAATGCCTTAATGTCGGCAAGTAAGGGATTTGCCAGCAACGAAAAAAACATTGCAAGTAAATCATGGGATAATTTTTACTACAATCAGGCTATGACTAATCTCTCGGTAGCGGCATATTTATATGAATATACTTCTTATTATAAAAATAATAAAAGCGGACTAAATATCAACTTAGATAATCTATCCTCCTTGATGGCCCAAGATAAATATAAGGATGTAATCATGAGTCAGGCTGGAACCCTTAGGCAAGACTTATTGGATTTATGGCTTGATCCCTATAATAAAAATGCAGCAGAGAGTATTTCTCACTTTGAATCTCAGATCTGGGGAAAATAAAATATGCTCTGGGCAAAGAATACTAACAAGTTGAACCATTACATAAATCACCCCTTTGCTTCCCTTTCAGTGCCCTGCACTTGATATAACGAAACAGAGGGGTGATTTCTTACGCTACTTTTCAAAAATTTTTATATATTTTCTAAATCCCCGATGATACCGGTTAAAATGCTTTAACCGCCTCAACCACAATGTCGCCCATTCCTTCGTACCCAGCAGCTCCGGCGTGCTTGAACTGTATTTTTTATGTAACTTTATAATTGTTGAGTTCCTTTTCTTTATCTTATTAATTATTTTCAGATATTTCAATCAATGTCTCATTTTTTGAATAAGTGAATAATCACCAATTTCAATGGTTGTCTCCTAATTCAATTAGCTCTCCTTAAATCTATTTTACCTCCGCAATTATTCAAGCAGTCTTGTTAAGGCTCAGGCTTGGATATGGCCCTCTTGAGTTCAACTTTATTTTGCAGGAGAAGCACTTACAGTATCTGTCTGTGCATACTATAACTGCATAGTCTGGAAATGTTGTACTGTTACAAGTGATAGAAACCAAAAGAACCTGTCGGAGAATCGCCATATCATGTTATTGTCAGATAAACTTCCAGAGTTTTATCGGTAAATTAATTGGTTTTTAACCAGTCATCAAAAACTTCCGTAAATGTCTTATCATTTAGATATTGCAAGTATTGCTGAACCCATATCTCAAAATCAAAACCAGTATCGTAACGGCCATTAGCCCCGCAAGACATTCCGAAAGAGTCTCTCATCATACCATATACTTCGCCCGATATTGACTGCCCAGCAAATTTTCGAGTATTAAGGTAAAATGCCATAGCTCCGGGCTCCAGTTTCTGATCCAATAGCCATTCCCCAAATGCAAGTTTTGCCTCAATATCTTGGGACGCAAACTTCGATTCATCATACATACTAGACAGCATATTCGCAGTATTATGGACTAAAAATCTCAACTGATAATCATCGACCCCTGACCTCATCAATTCACCACACATTGCCATCGTCTCCCGAAATGTCTGCTCTGCCAAAGGCGGATATTTGGACTTGACAGTCTGGGTGATTTCTTCAAAAGTCATGCTCCCATAATTTGCCCGTCGGGCAACATTATAAATCTGACTGGGACCGCCAAACTGCTGGCTGAGTTCGTTATTATAAGATTTTACTACTTCATTATATGCTTCGTTGGTTTGAACAAAAGCATTGGATTCACGCATGAAGTCATTGCCGAAAGCCTGCGTATAGCGTGCTGTGATGGCTTGGTAAATTTCTGTATCACTCATACCGGTATAATCAGCAGATTGACCCTGTTTCTGAACCTCACGTAGAGTACTACATATCTTACCATCGTGCATCGTGAAAATATTTGGCTCATTAGTATTTTCAATTTCCTGGATAAGGTCGGCAATATTCGCATGCCACCGACCCAAAGCAATGTTATATGTTGAATAGCTATCGGAATCATTCAAAGTCGGGTGATCGGCATTCTGGAGGTAGTTTGCAATGTCTTTCTTAGTCGCCCCGCTATTTACTGATTTTTTTTGTGTGCAAGATATGGGATCAATACTTGATGCTTTGATTGAATTAATTATCATACTTCTCCCCTTTCATTACGGGTGATATGTAATACATTACAGCTACTAAGTAAGCAGTTAAACGATTGCCTAATATCACCAGAACGAGAAATCACTCCTTCCCTGCCTCATGCTCTTTAATCCTGACGCCTACTTTCCATATTTAGGATAGCCTCTAATAAGGATATCGATAAAAATAATCCTAATCTTTAGGCTATATATAAATTTAAAATATTGTCCTTATATTGTTTTGTTATCCTTTTTTCGACAAAAATTGCAGATGTAAAGAAACCTATTCTACTCCCATTTAATTACCAAAATCAAAATCACCCCTCTGCTTCGCTTTTAGTGCCTTACACTTAACACAACGAAACAGAGGGGTGATTCCTTACACAATTTATAAAAAATTTTTATATTTTTCGCTTAAGCCTTTACGGCACCTTGCCGATTAAAGGGCTTTAACCGCCTCAACTACAATGTCGCCCATTTCCTTCGTACCCAGCACCTTGTCTCCGGACTTCGCCAGATCTTTGGTCCGGTAGCCTTCGTTAAGCACCTTTTCCACAGCCTTTTCGATTTTGTCAGACTCGGCGTGTAGGTCAAAAGAATAGCGGAGCATCATGGCAGCTGAGAGAATGGTAGCCAGCGGATTGGCCAGATTCTGTCCGGCAATATCGGGAGCCGAACCATGAGCAGGCTCAAACAGACCTTTCTTGCCGTTCATGCTGGCAGAGGCCAGCATGCCGATGGAGCCGCCCAGCATGGAAGCCAGGTCGGTGAGGATATCCCCGAACATGTTCTCCGTCACCATCACGTCAAACTGCTCAGGGTAGCGGACCAACTGCATGGCCGCATTATCCACATAAAGATGATTAAGCTCCACATCAGGATAGTTCTTCGCCACATCCAGGGTTACCTCCCGCCAGAAACGGGAAGTCTCCAGTACATTGGCCTTATCCACGGAGCAGACCTTTTTCCGCCGTCCCCGTGCCGTCTGGAAAGCCAGATCAACAATTCTCCGCACCTCTTCCTCCGAGTATGCCATCACATCATAAGCAGAAGGAGGGTTGGTTTTCCGGCCTTTTTCCCCGAAGTAAAGACCGCCGGTCAACTCGCGGATCACGACCAAATCGACGTTTTTGACTACCTCAGGTTTAAGGGTGGAAGCATCCAAAAGGGCAGGCAGCATTTTAACCGGGCGGATATTGGCATAGAGGCTCAGCTCTTTGCGCAAGGGAAGTAAAGCTCCCAACTCCGGACGTTCCGCCGCAGGCAGAGTATCCCACTTAGGGCCGCCGATTGCTCCGAGCAAAACGGCGTCGGCCGCCTGGCAGGCCGCCAGGGTATCAGCAGGCAGGGCCTTCCCTACCGCATCGATGGCCGCTCCTCCCACCAGATGTTCCGTATATTCAAATTTTACCGAGCTGTTTTTCATTACCGCGTCTAAGACTTTGATCGCTTCCGGCACGATCTCATGACCGATGCCGTCACCCGGTAGTACAGCAATTTTAGGCATTCTTACTTCTCCCCTTTACATATGGGATAAGGCCGCCGGCCTTGATCAGATTCTGCATAAAGGGAGGGAAAGGCTCTGCCTGGAACGTTTTTCCCTTGGTCAGATTTTCAATCTTACCCGTTTCCAGATTGACCGTTACCACATCCCCGGTCTCTGTCTCCGCTACCGCTTCCGGGCACTCCAGAATCGGCAGTCCGATGTTCAGGGAATTGCGGTAGAAAATCCGGGCAAAGGATTCAGCTACTACGACCTGAATGCCGGAGGCTTTAATTGAAATCGGCGCGTGTTCGCGAGAAGAGCCGCAGCCGAAATTCTTGCCGGCAAACATAATGTCCCCGGTTTTTACCTTGGAGGGGAATTCAGCGTCTGCATCCTCCATGCAGTGAGCCGCCAAATGCTCAGGGGTTGACTGGTTTAAATAACGGGCGGGAATAATCGCGTCCGTATCAATATCATCTCCGAATTTCCATACATTTCCCACTTAGCACACCTCCTGGGGATGAGTGATTTCACCGCGGATAGCAGAAGCTGCCGCTACTGCCGGATTGCAAAGATAGACTTCGCTTTCCGGATGACCCATCCGGCCTACGAAATTGCGGTTGGTCGTGGACAGGGCTCTTTCTCCTTTGGCCAGGATACCCATATGGCCACCCAGACAAGGACCGCAGGTCGGCGTACTCACTGCTGCACCTGCTTCCACCAGGGCATCAATGATCCCTTCTTTTAAAGCATCACGGTAGATGGTTTGTGTGCCCGGGAAAACGAGACAACGGATTTCAGGATGGACCTTCTTGCCTTTAAGAATCTCCGCAGCCTGGCGTAAATCCTCCAGACGGCCATTGGTGCAGGAACCGATCACGACCTGATCAAGTTTAATGCCGCTGGCCTCCTCAACCGACTTGGTGTTCTCCGGCAGATGAGGACAAGCAACCTGCAGAGGAATCTCCGAAACATCAAATTCCAGAATCTCTGCATATTTAGCGTCCGCATCGCTCTGATAGAGAGTATAGGGTCTGTCGGACCGTCCCTTGATATAAGCGAGGGTCTTTTCATCAGGGGCAATAATGCCGTTTTTGCCTCCCGCCTCAATAGCCATATTGCAAATCGTGAAACGGTTATCCATAGAAAGGGCAGCAATTCCCTCTCCGGCAAACTCCATGGCCCGGTAGCGGGCACCGTCTACTCCGATCTTACCGATAATATAAAGGATCAAATCCTTTCCGCCTACAAAGCGTTGGAAATGGGTGCCGTGAAACACAAACTTCATGGATTCCGGCACGCGGAACCATGCTTCTCCGGTGGCCATGGCCGCCGCCAGGTCCGTGCTGCCCACTCCGGTGGAGAAAGCTCCCAGCGCACCATAGGTGCAGGTGTGGGAATCAGCTCCGATAATCAGATCGCCGGGCAGACTCAATCCCTGCTCGGGAAGAAGGCAGTGTTCAATTCCCATCTGCCCTACTTCAAAAAAGTTTTTAATTTGCTTGGAACGGGCAAAATCCCGCATCACCTTGCACTGTTCGGCAGAAGCGATATCTTTATTCGGTGTGAAGTGGTCGGGCACCAAAGCAATCTTTTCCTTGTCAAATACCTCATCCACCTCAAATTTGGCAAATTCCCGGATCGCTACAGGTGATGTAACGTCATTTCCTAATGCCAAATCCAGCTTGGCCGTGATCAGCTGCCCGGGGACAACCTCATCCAGGCCAGCATGCTTGGCCAGGATTTTTTCCGTAATGGTCATGGGCATCTCCGATTCCCCCTTTAATGTTATTCTATGATATTCCAGCATTTTTCTAATCGGAGACTACCGATTAATAATTGCGTCTTAATCCTGTTCCTTTTTCAGCCAGCTCATCATGCCGCGCAGTTCTTTACCTACTTTTTCAATCGGATGCTGTTCTTCCATACGGGCAACAGCGTTAAAGTTAGGACGGTTTACTTTGTTTTCCATCAGCCAGTTGCGGGCAAATTCACCGTTTTGAATTTCTTTAAGAACCTTCTTCATTTCCTTGCGGGTCTCATCTGTTATGATCCGTTTGCCCACCACCTGATCGCCATATTGGGCCGTATCGGAAACGGAATAGCGCATCCGGGTCAATCCACCCTCATAAATCAGGTCCACAATCAGCTTCATTTCATGCAGGCATTCGAAGTAAGCATTCTCCGGCTGATAACCAGCTTCCACCAAAGTGTCGAAACCGGCTTTAATCAACTCAGAAACACCACCGCACAATACAGCTTGTTCACCGAACAGATCCGTTTCTGTTTCTTCTCTGAAGGTAGTTTCCATAACTCCTGCCTTTGTCGAACCAATGCCCTTGGCATGGGCCAGTGCCAAATCCTTAGCCTGCCCGCTGGCATCCTGATATACAGCGATCAATGCAGGAACCCCGGCACCTTCCTCATAGGTACGGCGTACCAGATGTCCAGGGCTCTTGGGAGCAACCATGATCACATCCACATCAGCGGGAGGAACAATCTGTCCATAGTGAATATTAAAACCATGAGAGAAGATCAAAGCTTTACCTGCAGTCAGGTAAGGGGCAATTTCATTGTAATAAACTTCACTTTGCTTTTCATCAGGTAACAGAATCTGAATGTAATCAGCCCGTTTGGAGGCATCTGCCACCGTAGTCACTTCCAGACCTGCCGCTTCGGCCTGAGCCCAGCGCGGGCTGCCTTGCCGTAAACCTACCAATACTTTTACCCCTGAATCCTTTAAATTTTGAGCTTGAGCGTGGCCCTGACTGCCATAGCCTAATACAGCAACAGTTTTTCCTTCCAGCAATTCTAAATTCGCATCCGAATCATAATACATTTTTACCATAACAAAATTCCTCCTTGATTTGATCTTTTAAGATCTTTTTCTTATTTTGATGAGTGCAAATATTTATGATGAAAACCTTTATTAAGGTTTCGTCAGCTAACTCTCTGACCTGGCAATTACTACTGTTCCGGTACGGACCAGTTCGGTAAGACCATAAGGACGAACCGTACGGACAAAAGCATCAATCTTTTCCTGATCCCCGGTCAGTTCTACTGTAAGATTCGTTCTGCCGATATCAACCACTTTACCGCGGAAAATATCTACCGTCTGCAAAACTTCCGGTCGTGTCTCACCATTGACTTTAATCCTGATCAAAGCCAATTCACGTTCTACTACCGCTTCATCTGTTAAATCGATCACCTTATGGACTGCAACCAGCTTGTGCAATTGCTTCGTCACCTGTTCAATGATAGCCTTGTCTCCATTGACCACAATCGTCATGCGGGAAATGCTCGGATCGTCGGTCTGACAGACTGCCAGAGAATCGATATTGTAACCGCGACGGGCAAACAGTCCTGACACACGGGCCAAAACACCGGGATGATTTTCCACTAACACTGCCAACGAGTGCAACATCTTTCCTACCTCCCCAGCATTTCCGTAATTGCTTTGCCAGCCGGAACCATCGGCAAAACATCTTCATCTGCCGAAACTTGAAAATCCATCAAAACCGGACCAGGATCAGCCAAAGCTGTCCGCACCGCATTTTCCACCTCGTCACAACTTTTGATCCCGATTCCCTTAATGCTGTATGCTTCAGCTAACTTGACAAAATCAGGATTAGCATGGAGTTGAATCTGAGAATAGCGCTCATCCAGAAACAGTTTTTGCATTTGTCTGACCATCCCCAGCACTCCATTATTCATTAGCGCTATTTTAATTGGAAGCTTATGCTGAACAATGGTCGCCATTTCCTGAACCGTCATCTGCAATGAACCGTCACCTGAGATCAACAGCACTTGCCTATCCGGGTAGGCAAACTGAGCACCGATTGCTGCCGGCAGTCCAAATCCCATGGTACCCAAGCCTCCACTGGTCACCAGCTGACGTGATTGACAGAAAGGATAGAATTGAGCCGTCCACATCTGATGCTGACCTACATCCGTAACAATAATGGTGTTTTCATTCGTTAATTCTCCCAGAGTCTCAATCACCATTTGGGCACGCAAACGACCGTCTTTTAAATAGCTGAGAGGATATTTCTTCTGCCATTCCCGCAGCTTTTTCCACCACTCATCAGCCTGAGGCGGACTAACTTTTAGCAGTAAATCCCCCAACACCGACTTGGCATTGCCTACAATCGGAATCTGAGGACGAATCACCTTACCAATTTCCGCCGGATCAATATCAATATGAATAACCTTGGCATTGGTAGCAAATTGATGCTGCAAGCCACTGGTCACCCTGTCATCAAATCTGACCCCCACGGCAATCAATAAATCACAGTCATCGACGGCATAGTTAGCTGCCACAGTTCCATGCATTCCCACCATACCCAACAAATTGGGGTGGTCGGACGGAAGGCTGCCGATACCCATTAAGGTAGTGACCACCGGCAGATTAGCCTTTTCCACTATTTCCTGCAGAATTTGTTCCGCTTCGGCCTTGATCACACCACCGCCCGCATACAGTACAGGCTTTTTACTCCCCCTGATGGCCCGTGCCGCTTCTTCAATCTGCCCCGCATTTCCTTTATTAAAAAATTTATAACTTTTAAGATTAAGAACAGCCGGTTTAGGCTCCACAACCTGTGCCAGCACGTCCTTAGGTAAGTCAATCAATACAGGTCCGGGCCTTCCGGTGCGGGCAATATAAAAGGCTTCTTTCACCACCCGGGGAATGTCCCTTCCGTCTTTCACCAAATAAGAATGTTTGGTAATCGGCATGGTCACTCCCGTAATATCCACTTCCTGAAAAGAATCAGTACCTAATAAATCGGTAGGAACCTGTCCGGTGAGAATTACCATAGGTACAGAATCCATATAGGCATTAGCAATGCCTGTCACTAAATTAGTAGCTCCCGGTCCGGATGTGGCCAGACATACGCCTACTTTTCCGCTAACCCGGGAATAGGCATCAGCCGCATGAACCGCTCCTTGTTCGTGCCTTACTAAAATATGCTTGACCCGACTGTCCAGCAAGGCATCATATAATGAAATCAGGACTCCTCCCGGATAGCCGAAGAGCAAGGAAACCTCTTCCACTTCCAGAGCTTCCAATAATAATTCAGAACCGCTACGACCCATTTCCTGCTCCTCCTCTATTTCCGAAAAGAGGCTCCCTTTCCGGCAGACTGTACTAACTGGGTATAGCGCTGCAAATACCCTTCATTTTCCTTCAATGGTTTTAACGGTCTCTTGTTCCGCTCTGCTTTTACTTCGTCGGATACAAGCCAGTCAATGCGGCCATTAGGCAAGTCAATACGAACCGGATCTCCTGTCTCCACATAGGCGATTGGTCCACCCAAAGCCGCTTCCGGGGAAACATGGCCGATGGAGAACCCACGTGTCGCCCCGGAAAAACGGCCATCCGTGATCAGCACTACATCCGCATCCAGTCCCATTCCCGCTAAAGTCGCCGTAGGTCCAAGCATTTCCCGCATTCCCGGGCCCCCTTTTGGCCCTTCATAGCGAATAATAACCACATCACCTGCTTGGATTTCTCCACCCCTGATAGCAGCCGCCGTGCTATCCTCACCGTCAAAGACCTTGGCTTTTCCTTCAAAAACAACCTGGGAATTAGCCAGAGCGCCCTGTTTAATCACCGCTCCTTCCGGCGCCAAATCGCCGAATAAAATCTTCAATCCCCCTTGCTTTGAATAGGGCTGTTCTAAAGGCCTGATCACTTCCGGATTAAGCACTCTGGACTTGTTAAGGCGTTCCCTTTGGGTGACTTGAGAGACGGTCATTTGCTCTCCGTCAATCAGTCCTCCGTCCAGCAATTCTTTTAGGACAGCGCTTACTCCCCCTGCTTCGTTCAAATCTGCCAAATAGTGAGCACCTGCCGGACTTAGCTTGCAGATTTGGGGGGTCTTGGCCCCGACTTCATTTACCTCCGCCAAATCCCAGGCAATATCTCCTTCTGCCGCAATGGCGGGAAGATGAAGCACAGTATTGGTCGAACAACCCAAAGCCATATCCAAAGCAATACCATTTTGCAGTGCTTTTTTAGTCACAATATCCCTCGGACGCAAATCAGCCCGCCATAAATCCACTACTTTGCTTCCTGATTCCTTAGCCAAAATCAGCCGCTCTGAGTAAACGGCAGGCACTGTCCCATTGCCAGGTAAAGCCAGTCCTAATGCCTCAGTCAGACAGTTCATAGAATTGGCAGTGAACATTCCCGAACATGAACCACAAGTAGGACAAGCCTTGCTTTCCAATTCTTTCAGCCAGGCTTCATCTGCCTTCTGAGCATAAACCTTGCCTACTCCTTCAAATATAGTGCTGAGACTAACCGAATTGCCTTCAAACCTTCCCGGCAGCATCGGTCCTCCGCTCACCACAATGGCCGGAAGATTAAGCCTAAGGGCCGCCATCAGCATGCCCGGTACTACTTTGTCACAGTTCGGTACAAAAACCAGCGCGTCCAATCTATGAGCCTTGGCCATCACTTCGATCGTATCCGTAATCAATTCCCGGCTCACCAAAGAATAATGCATTCCTTCATGACCCATGGCAATCCCGTCACATACAGCGATGGTAGAAAACTCAAAAGGCGTACCGCCATTTTGGCGAATTCCTGCTTTTACCGCATCAGAAATCTGACGCAGATGAAGATGTCCCGGCACCAATTCGTTAAACGAATTAACGACACCGATAAATGGATTCTCCATTTCCCGGTCCGTTAATCCCAAAGCCTTCAGTAGAGAGCGATGGGGAGCCTGGTCAATTCCTTTTTTGATGGCATCACTATTCATATTTAGTCCTCCCCCAATCATTTAAGCAAAAATTAATGGGCCGTTAACTTCAGTCAGTTTATGAAATTCTGCCAACAATTTCTTATAGACCTCTCCTGGCCTGCCTTCTCCGACCACTCTTCCGTCTACCATCCGCACCGGCACGATTTCAGCTGCTGTTCCGGTAAGGAAGCACTCATCAGCAGTATACAGATCATGTCGGGTAAATAACTCTTCACTGGTCTTGATTCCCATCTTCCCCGCCAGTTCCAGCACAGTATTTCGAGTAATTCCTTCCAGCACCCCTACAAATAAAGGAGGTGTCTTTAAAATCCCTTTTTGCAGAATAAAGATATTATCTCCTGTCCCTTCCGTCACATATCCTTCCTGATTCAAGAGCACCGCCTCGGGAGATTTGCTCAAATTGGCTTCAATCTTAGCCAGAATATTATTTAAATAGTTCAGAGATTTAATCCTGGGATTAAGAGAATCAGGGTTATTGCGGCGGATAGCCACTGTCTTAACCTCTAGTCCGGCTTCCAGTACTTCCGGAGCGAAAAGTGAGATATTATCAGTGATACAAATAATTCCTGCTTCAGGACAATTATCCGGATTCAATCCCAAATCACCGATACCCCTGGTCACTACCAAGCGAATATAAGCTTCTCTTATTTGATTGCGGCGCAAAGTCTCTAAGACTATTTCCGCCATCTCCTCTTTGGGAATGCCTATATTAAGAAGAATGGACTGAGCCGACTCGTAAAGCCGGTTAATATGCTCTTCCAGCTTAAATACTCGCCCATGATAAGCTCTGATGCCTTCGAACACTCCGTCTCCGTATAGCAATCCATGGTCGAACACCGAGACCTTCGCCTCGTCTTTCTCCACATAGTTTCCGTTGCAATAAACAACTTGCCCCATAATTCGCGAACCCCTTCCTATATTTATATTATTTAAATAATGAATCAGCTCTGTAACAAATTCACCCGCCCAACAACAAAAATACTGTACACAAGGCTGATGCAAATAAAGTCCTGGTTAAATAAAAATTTGGCTCGCGCCAAAGAAAAAGTTTTATTTTCTCTATAATTTCAAACATTAAAGAGAAAATAGCTTTTTGATGGCCTCATTGCCATGTCTTCTAATCAATGTTACCTGTTCTCCAAGTGTGTGAATTATCGTTATTTCGTTCTGTTATATTACATGTTATATTATTAATAAGTGTATATGTTACAGAGCTTGATTGCAACCCTTTTGCCCTGGGAAAAATAAAATATTTACACACTTCTATTAAATCATCTTGCCAAAATAATTGTACTCCTGATATAATGTCCTCTATACAAAAACAAATGTTTTTCCAGAAGGAACGGAGGAAACAAGATGACAGTTACTTTAGGAATTTTAGGATTAGGGACTGTAGGCAGCGGTGTAGCCCAAATCCTGGCCCAAAACAAGGAAGATATTGAAATTCGTACGCAAAGCCAAGTTCAAATAAAAAAGGTTCTAGTCAGAGATAAAACTTTGCCCCGGGAATTTACCGGCGACTATGAAATCACTGAAAATGCCAATGAAATTCTTCACGATCCGGACATCGACATCATTGTTGAAGTCATGGGAGGTATTGAGCCTGCCCGCACTTATGTCCTGGAAGCATTACGCAGCGGAAAAAATGTAGTCACTGCCAACAAAGATCTCCTGGCCCTCCACGGTCATGAGTTATTGGAAGCAGCCAAAGAATCGGGTAAGGATCTTTATTTTGAAGCCAGTGTAGCTGGTGGCATTCCCATCATCGCGGTACTCAAGGAATCTTTGTCCGCCAACCGTGTTACTGATGTAATGGGAATTATCAATGGGACTACCAACTATATCCTTACCGCGATGGACAAACAGGGAAGAGACTATAATGATGTGCTGGCTGAGGCACAAAAGCTGGGCTATGCCGAATCTGACCCAACAGCAGATGTGGAAGGGCTGGATGCCGCCCGCAAGCTTTCCATCCTGGCTTCGATTGCTTTTAACTCCCGGGTCACTTTATCCGATGTATATGTTGAGGGAATCTCCCGCATTACCAGCGATGATTTGTCTTATGCCTCCGAGTTAGGATGCACCATCAAACTCCTGGCTATCGCTAAACGCCGGAATGATCAGGTTGAAGTGAGAGTTCATCCGGCTTTTCTTCCCAAGACCCACCCGCTCGCCGCTGTATCAGGAGTATTTAATGCCATTTATGTAGTGGGCGATGCGGTGGGCGAAACCATGTACTATGGACGGGGAGCCGGTTCCCTTCCTACCGGTAGTGCCGTTGTGGCCGATGTTATTCAAGTGATTCACAATATGAAAGCCAATTCCACTTCAGCAGTCAACTGCACCTGCTATCGCAGCCTGCCTGTAAAATCAATTGATGAATCAACCACCGCCTTCTATGTACGTCTTTTAGTTAAAGATGAGCCCCGGGTTCTGGCAACTTTGGCTCTGCTCTTTGCTGAAGCAGACATTAGCTTTGCTTCTATTATTCAAAAACCAAAAGAAAACCACGAAGCGGAAATTGTTTGGGTTACTCATCCTTGCCAGGAAGGGCAGCTTAAAGAAGCTTTAGACAGCATCAAAGCTTATAGTAAAGTTTTGAAAGTTCAAAATGTCATCCGCTTTGAATCCTAGGAGGATACCATGAAAATTTGCATACAAGTACCTGCCACATCCGCAAATTTAGGTCCTGGCTTTGACTGTCTGGGCCTGGCATTGCAGCTTTACAACACACTCACGATCGAAACCGGACACCCCTTCAACATTACTTTAGAAGGAAAATATGTAGACGGTATCCCTACCGATGAGAGCAATCTGATTTGGAGAACAATGGTTCAGTTCTGGAATGAAGCTCATTTTCCTATTCCTCACCTCTCCTTGTCTCAGGTAAACAACATTCCTCCGGCCCGTGGGTTGGGAAGTAGCTCTGCAGCCATCATTTCCGGTATCATGGCAGCTAATGCCCTTCTTCCCCGGCCCTGGTCCAGATTGGAGCTCCTTCAGTTTGCTAACCGGATCGAAGGCCACCCGGACAATGTTACCCCTGCCCTTTATGGAGGAGTGACTTTAGCGGTTCCAACGTCCTCAGGAGTCCTCCCTAAAGTGCTTCCTCCTGCTGCTGACCTGAAAGCAGTGGTAATTATTCCCGACTTGCTCCTTAAGACTGAAGCGGCCCGCAATATTCTGCCTGCGGAAGTAAGTCGTTCGGAAGCTGTTTATAATATCGCCCATACCGCTCTGTTGATTCATGCCTTCATGAGTGGTGACTATGATTCGTTGCGTGAAGGAATGCAGGATAGATTACATCAAGAAAAGCGTTCCGCCCTCATCCCCGGGATGAAGGAAGCCTTGCAAGCCGCTTTGGACGCCGGAGCCTGCAGCTCCGCACTCAGCGGCTCCGGGCCTACCCTCCTTGCGCTAACCTATCCGCAAAAGGGAAATGACGTAGCCGCTGCGATGCTGGATGCCATAAAACAAAAAGGAACAGATGCCTGCAGCTATCTTCTGGATCTCGATTTGGAAGGTGCTAAAATTTGTTAATCAGTTACTGAAACATTCTACTTCTTTCCTGCGTATATGAAATAGTAAAGGAGGAGAGGAAGTTGAAACGCATTTATCGTTCCACCCATGATAAAAAACTGGGAGGCGTCTGCGGCGGTCTGGCCGAATATTTCGATATTGATCCTACCTGGGTCCGTTTAGGTACTGTTGTAGTCAGCCTGATCTACGGAACTGGCATTATTGCCTATCTCATCGCCTGGATCATTATTCCTCAAAATCACGGCGGGCCCTATTCAGCCTAAAAAAGCTTATATATAATCAATATAAAAATCACGGACTGCCTTAATCAGTATCAGTCCGTGATTTTTTATTTTCTTATTAATCCTCTATTTCTTCTCCCTTGGTCCTCAGCCATTTCAAGATCTCCGACTTAAGAATTTTCCCTCCGCTCTCCGGCATAGGATCAATAAAATCCTTGACGAAATCTTCAAAGTACTGATCTGCTTTCGTATGATCCACATACAAAGCCAGGACATTTTTTGCGAAAATGGCTCTGCCGCTACCTTCTTCACTCCAGTTGGAGCCATTGGGAGAATAATGTAAAGCTGCCTCTTTAATATTGCACTGCGCTATTCCCTTCTCATCACGCCAACAAACAATTTGTTCCATGAGCATATCCTCCTATATCTAAAACTCTATATCCATAGTACACCATTTTATCCATTCAGCAAAATGGCATCAGCCTCATTTAATGTTTTTAATAGAATAAGCATCATAAAGAATAAAGATTTTGATATTTGCCATAACTCTTAAGAACTCTTTCCACATAATTGCGTGTTTCCTTGAAAGGTATATCCTCATATTTTAAATGATCTAAGCTGAGCTGCTCACTCGCCAGCCACTCTTTCACTCTGCCCTGTCCGCTATTATAGGCAGCCAGCACCAAGATAGGATTGTTGGAAAACTGCTTTTCCAGCATCGAGAGATATTTTATCCCATAACGAATATTGTTCTCCGGTACCGTCAGACTTTCCTCGGAAAAATCACTCTCTCCCAAGCTTTCCGCCACCTCCCTGGCTGTATCCGGCATCAACTGCATTAATCCAACAGCACCTTTATGGGACTCAGAACGGGGGAAAAAACGGCTCTCCTCTCTGATCACTGCCACTGCAAATAAAGGATCCACGCCATATTCGGCTGAATATTTTTCAATAATTCCCCGATGGGGGTAGGGATAGATAATTTTTTGCAGACTGGGAACATATTTAATGCTCAGTACCAAAAGCAATCCGAGTCCTGCGAGCCAAAAAAGAGTGCTGATACCTTTTTTCCTCACCCCACGGATTCTTCCTCCTTTCCCATCGGTCAAGATCTTATTCTCTAAGTATACAGGATTATTTCAGATTAAAGAACCATTTAATTTCTGGCAGAGAACCGCTAACTGTACTTCAGTCTCAGCCCACGATCCTGAATTATCAATCACCACATCAGCTTTTTCCACTTTCATTTCCAACGGAATTTGAGCGTTTATCCTTTTTAATACAGCGTCCTTGCTGAGCTTGTCCCTAAGCCGGACACGCTGAATTCTGGTATCCAGCGCTGCCCACACCACCCAAACTTCGTTGACTGAACTTTCCATTTTACTTTCCAGCAAGAGGGGAACATCCCAAATGCAAGCCTTATAACCTCTATTTATCAGCTCTCTCTGCCGTTCACTAAACACTTGAAAAAGGCGGGGATGCACAAGCTGTTCCAGACATACTCGTGCCTCCTCATGATCAAAAACGATTCTTCCTAAGGCTCTTCGGTTAATCCCATTATGATGATCTCTTATCCCCGGACCAAATTCCTCGATCAGGGATTGAATCAACTCCCCGTCCTGTTCCATCAACTCATGCACTATCAGATCCGCGTCCAATACAGGGATATGTTCTTTGGCGAACCATGCAGCCACACGGCTCTTTCCGCTCCCTATACCTCCTGTCAGTCCAATGGTCTGCATCTCTATCACCCCATCACAGTAACTTAAACACGGCTACCAGAATCAAAACAACTCCCGGCAAATAACTGGCATGAGCCAGCCACTCTTGAGGAATCTTGCCTGCGGAAAACTGGCCCAGCTTGATCATCCCCATCTGAGTTAATGCCACGATCCCAATCAGGATCAGGCTCATCCCTGTCATAGCTGCCCCGATTCCTGCAGCAAAAGCATCCACTGCCAGTGCACTCCCAAGGAGGAAGCTTTCCTTCCAGCTGATTCCTCCCGACTTATCCATATCTGCCATATCAGGAGTACGCAGCACCTGAATGATCAGACCCAGGAAGCGCAACTGGATACGAAAAACAGGTTCTCTCACCTCATCTTCAAACGCTCTCTCCGATTGGGAAAATTCCGGATTCAGCACCGCCATTGCCGGAACTGCTTCCGGCATCAGCAGCTCTGAATCCACTTCTCCTTGAATGCCCCTATTTTTGTTTCTTACAGCCTGTATAAGCTGAAAAGCTCCAATCCCAAACAGAATTGCCGCTCCAAGCACAGGGGCGGGAATTGTTTTGAGATAAAGAGCTGCCCATGTTCCTAAGAGCATGGAAGTCCCCATTGCCAATATGGTACACAGAGCAATGATTACAAAGGATGCCTGGGAAATGCGGATGCGCCGCAGCCCATATGCCAGACCAACGCCAAACCCATCTAAGCTCAATGCAATCGCCATGAGCAATGTTCCTCCCATTATGTATCCCTCCATCTTTCAAGTTCAGGATAATATATGGGAGGTTCTCAGTTTTGGTCACTCATCCATAGCTTCTGTCCAGGCTTCAATGGCTTGGTTCAAAGCTCTCTCCGTTTCTTCGTGCTCTCGATGCAAAGCTAAGGTCTTTTCATAATCACTGCCACACTCAGCCATTACTACCTCAAGTTCTGCTATCTTTTTCTCTAGAGCGGCAATATTCTCTTCCATTTGTTCCAGTTTTTTTCTTTGCCTCGCAGCTTCTTTGGCCTCTTGCCGATCCCTTTGTGCAGAGCTAAGAGGTTTACTCTCCGCTTTTTTCTCCAAGTCCCTTTTGCGGGCCTTATAATCGGAATAATTGCCGCTAAAGCAAATCAGCCCTTCTGGAGTTAGCTCTATCACCCTTGTCGCTATCTGGTCAAGAAAATACCGATCATGGGATATTACCAGCAAAGTTCCTTCATATCCGTTCAGGGTCTCTTCCAGTTCAGAGCGGGTTTCACTATCTAAATGATTCGTCGGTTCGTCCAATAACAGCAAATTTCCGTTCGCCAAAAAAAGCTTGCAGAGACTTAAACGGCTCTTCTCTCCTCCGCTCAAGCTTCTTACCGGTTTAAAAACCTCTTCTTCCCGAAAACCAAAGCGGGCCAGGAGAGCGCGGGCTTCTCCATCAATCAGTTCTGAAGAGTATAGAATCTCTTCCATGACCGTCCTGTTTAAATCCAGATTTTCATGTTCCTGAGAATAATAGGCAACCTTTACATTAGCTCCTAATTTAACATTACCTTGTCCCGGCAGGATTCCTATAATGCATTTAAGCAAGGAAGTCTTGCCGGCGCCGTTTTTTCCCAGCAGAGCCACTCTGTCTTCCCTGCGCAGATCAAGATTTATATGCTGAAAGATTGTCTTGTCTCCAAAGCTCAGGGCCAGATCTTCCACTTCAAGCACACGATCACCGCTCCGTGCCGCCTGTCCTAAAGAAAGACTTACGTGTCGGACTGATGCTGCCTTCTCCACTGGAGCCATTTTATTCAATTGAATCTCCCTGCCCCGTGCCTGCTTCGCATTGACACCTGCCCGGTTACGGCGCACATACTCTTCCAGCCGGGCAATCTTTTTCAGAAGCTTTTCTTCTTCCCGCTCCCGGGTTTTCTGCTCGATCATACTTTGCAGCTCAAACTCAGAATAATTCCCCTCATAAACCTTCAGTCTACCCTGATTCAAGTGAAAAATTTTTCCCACTACCTGATCGAGAAAATAGCGGTCATGGGAAACGATCAGCACCGCACCCGGATATTCACGTAAGAAACCTTCCAGCCATTCTGTCGCTTCAATATCCAAGTGGTTGGTCGGTTCATCCAAAAACAATAAGTCGGGAGAGCGGAGCAGGAGCCTGCCCAGGGCCAGCCGGGTCTTTTGACCTCCGCTTAGCCAAGTAATTTGAGAGCCGGCCTCTTCCGCAAGACCCAAGCCGGATAGGATGCGCCGGATTTGGGCTTCCAGAGCATAACCGCCCCTCCGCTCGAACTTTTCCGTCAGAATGGCATAGTGGTCAAAGATCTTCTGATCTGCCCCCTCTGCCATTCTTCCTTCCAGATCCCGTAATTCAGCCTGCATTCTCAAAAGCTCGGCAGAAGCTTCAAGCATCATCTCATACACCGTGCCATCTTCTTGAAGCAGAGGCATTTGGGGCAAATATCCAATTGAACCGGACAAAAAGCACTCTCCTATTTCCCACCGATGCTCTCCCAGGCAAGCCTTTAACAAGGTAGTCTTGCCTGCTCCGTTCGGACCGATTAAACCCACTTTTTCTCCCGGTTCAATGGCAAAAGAGATATCTCTGAACAAAGGATCTCCTGCTACATCTGCTCCACAATTCCGGCAAGCTAAAATACTCATCCCAATAAACGACTCCATTTCCCTCTTAAATATTTCACTTTTGACAATGGGGGCACCACACTGTAGTTCTGCCAGCTAACCTCATTTTTAACAGAGGAGTTCCGCATTGTACACAAGGTTTTCCTGCTCTTCCGTAAACCTTCAATCTATTCTGAAAAGCTCCGCTGCCACCATAAGCATCCCGATAATCCCGAAAAGTTGTCCCTTTAGCCTCAATCGCAGCTTCAATCACATTGCGCATAGACTGGCAGAGCCTTTCCATCTCGGTGCTGCCCAAATGACAGACCAGGCGTTCCGGCTCAATTCCGGCTTCGAACATCACCTCATCGGCATAAATATTTCCCAAACCCGCCACTACTGTTTGATCCAGCAAAGCTGCCTTTAGGCTGACTTTCCTGTTTCTTAATTTATGCTCCAATGTCGAGCCATCCAAATCTTTGTCCATAGGCTCCGGTCCTAATTTAGCCAATGGAGGATACAGGCTGAGACTGTCAGTGGGGACCACCGACAATCTGCCAAATTTACGCTGATCATTAAAATGGAGTTCCCCTAGACTGAGCTTCAGCACCACATGGGTATGGCGCCCAAACGTCTGCTCATCTTTCCCGTGACATGGGTAATAGAGCAATCTGCCGGTCATACGCATATGTCCAACCACCGTGATACCCTCATCCAATCCAATGAGCAGGTATTTACCCTTCCGCCCAATCGTCTCTATGGTCCGCCCCAATACCAGATCACCGAATGATTTCTCTTTCCAGCCCTCCACGGCACCTGGCCAGATCAGTTCAATTCCTTCGATTTTCTGACCGGGGACCAGTATTTCCAAAGACCGGCGGATACTTTCCACTTCAGGCAGTTCAGGCATTTCTCATTCCGCCTTTCACAAAGTTAAAGCCTTCATATCAAACCAATTATCCCCTGATTTCATATCCACGGTCAGCGGCACTGCCAGGGGATACACCATTTCCATCCGTTCCTTGACCATGGCTGCCACGGCCTTTAATTCTTCCGGGGGCACCTCCAAAACCAACTCGTCATGAACTTGAAGCAAGATATTCGCCTTGCTGTTCATCATCATTAATCCCTGGTCAACTGCCAGCATGGCTAATTTCATAATATCTGCCGCCGTTCCCTGAACGGGAGTATTCATAGCAATGCGCTCCCCAAATTGCCGCTGCACCCGGTTAGCACTTCGAAGCTCAGGTATGCGGCGCAGACGGTTGAAAAGGGTTCGCACTTCTCCTGTCTGTTTGGCTTCTTCCACCACTTCAGTCAAATACCTTTTTACGCCGGCATAGCGGGCAAAATATTGTTCAACATAAAATTTAGCCTCTTTGCGGGGAATTCCCAAATCACGGCTTAGGCCAAAGTCTGTCAAACCATATACCAAACCAAAGTTAACTGCTTTAGCTTTTCTCCTCATATCAGAAGTAACTTCGGTAATGGGAATTTCAAATACCTCCGCTGCCGTTCTGGCATGAACATCCTGCGCCAGGGCAAATGACTCACAAAGCAGCTCATCCTGGGAGTAATGGGCTAAGATCCGCAATTCGATCTGTGAATAGTCAGCGGAAAATAAAACCCAATCCGTCTGATTCGCATGAAACACCTTGCGCAGCCGCCGTCCCTCTTCCATCCGGATTGGAATATTCTGCAGGTTAGGCTCTGTACTGGACAAACGCCCGGTAGCGGTAACCGTTTGCTGAAAAGTAGTATGAATCCTCTCATCCTGAGCCTGAGTCAGTAAGCCGTTGACATAGGTAGACAAGAGTTTGCTCATTTGACGGTAGGTAAGGAGTTTATCAATCATAGGATGGAGCGGGCGCAATTCCTCCAGGGTCTCCGCATCGGTAGAATATCCTGTCTTCGTTTTCTTTTTCGGCGGCAATCCCAGCTTCTCAAAAAGGACGTGTCCCAGCTGCTGAGGAGAATTCAAGTTAAACTCTCCTTCCGCCATCCCGTATATCCCGTCTTCCAGGTGCTTCAGTTCTTCCTTTAGGGTATCTCCGTATAATTCCAGCTGCTTAGTATCGACTCTGATCCCGTGATGCTCCATTTTAGCCAACAAAAGGCTTAAAGGCTCTTCAATATCGTGAAGAAGCCCGGCCAGACCCAGTTCTTCTGTCTGATGAACATACTTGGGGGCCACTTGTGCCAACGCAGCTGCCTCTTCTGTAACACTTTCCAACGCTATCAGCCGGGGAAAATAGTCTTTTACCAGATCAAGAGCGCTAAAGGCCGAGCGGGCAGAATTCTGAAGATACGCTGCTAAACTCAAGTCCAAGCTTATTCCATTCAGTTCGGTCCCACCATTGAGCAGAATCTCCGCCAGCTTCTTACCGTCGCTCACCACTTTAGGCACCAGAGGATCAGTCAAAAGAGCACTCCACGCATCCACAATTTCTTCACTTACTTTTTCCCTCTCCAGACCAAAAGTTTCTCCATTGACTGCAATGCCGAATTCGCTCCATAGTCTTTGACGGAGAAAAGTCTCATCCGTGCGAAAAGCTAGTGTCAGGACAGAAGGATTAGCACGCCATTCTGCAATCTGATCTAACCATTCATTCTCAGTCAGCTCATGTAAAGGCCAGTTTTCCAGGATACTGCCACCGCTTTCCGCCTTATCCAGAGCCTGAATTTCCTCCTGATTCTTTGTATCACTTTCTCCCTGTTCTTCTGATTTCTTACCTGATTCATTCCCGCCTTGTCTCACTCGATCCTGCCATATCCGCATTACGCTGCGTAAACTGTATTGTGTCAACAAAGAATTGACTGTGTCTGTGTCCGGCACCTTATAGGACAAATCGGTCACTTCAAATTCAAGCGGTACATCATGAATCATAGTTGCCAATTTTTTGCTCAGTCGAGCCTGTTCCGCATATTCCACCAGGTTGCTTTGCAGCTTTTTGCCTGAAACCTCCCCTGCATGCTCTAAGACATTTTCCAAGGTTTCATATTCCCAGAGCAATTTCAAAGCAGTTTTTTCTCCTACTCCAGGAACACCTGGAATATTATCCGAACTGTCACCCATGAGACCCTTCAGATCGATAATTTGCTCAGGACGAAGTTGATAGCGGGCTTTAAGTGCCTCCACATCGTAGCACTCCACTTCACTGATCCCTTTTTTGGTCATAAATACTTTGGTCAAGGGAGAAACCAACTGCAAGGCATCTCTGTCTCCTGTGTAGATTTGAATCTCCATCTCAGCCTGTTCTGCTCTTGTAGTCACCGTCGCAATTACATCATCGGCCTCATAACCTTCCAACTCCAATATGGGTACGGCAAACCCTTGCAGAAGCTCCTTCAAATAGGCAAATTGGGGGCGCAAATCTTCCGGAGTTGCTTTGCGCTGGGCTTTATAGCCTGCATATTGATCAATCCGAACCGTTGCTTTAGTTTTATCAAAAGCCACCACCCAATAATCAGGCTGTTGTTCCGACTGTAATCTGAGCAACATCGTCATGAAACCGTGTAATACATTAGTGGGCCGCCCATCAGCAGTTGTCAGCATGGGCAGGGCATAAAAAGCCCGATTGGCTAAACTGTTTCCATCTAAAATCAATATTCGAGGCATCTTGACAACCCCTTTCTTTTATAACTATAACATACCCCTGTTCCAGCGCCAACCGCTCCTTGAAGGGCATTGGAATATTCACCTGTTCATAAATTTTATATCACTCTTACAGGATTCTCACTAATCATGTCGAATAATACACATAGTCGTTGTGCAATTTAATATTGCACCGAACTATAAACTATCGATTGTCGTGATTAAAGGAGGGCAATTACCTTGGGAGCTTCACATAATCTACTTTTAATACAATTTTCCGAAGACTGTTATCACAATCTTCAACGAGCTATTGATTGCTATGAGGAAACAGAAAATGTGGACTATACACTGGAGTTTATCGAACAAGCCTTTAAATCTTCAAAAATTGCCGAATATTTTTATAAACATAACTTTCAACCTGGGGAGCTTACTGTTTTTGAAGATTATATCCGGGAGTTCATGGCCTTATGTACAGCTTATTTAACTGATTTCAAAAAAGAAGAAGAACTGAACTGGTCTGTAGACAAGGTAAAAGGCCTGGAAGATCTGCTCGCTCAATTGAAATCCCAGCTGGTTCAAGCTTAATTAGCAAAAAATAAACCAATACAATAACAAAGGGTGAGGAAATATGAGCAAATGCTCGTATCTCCTCACCCTTTTGGTGACCCTTAAGAAAGAAAATTTATGTGAAAAAGCCTAGAAACTAAGCTACCTTTCCTATGCTCTTAGTATTATGTAATATTTGGTAAACTTATGTAGATAATTTCAAGATCACTTTAAGTTATGGAGAATTCCATCAAGAACGCCGACATAAATAAAGCGAGCTCCTAATCGGGCTTAGGAACTCGCTTCTAGTGCCGGCCTTCTGAGCTTCCGGCTTCCAATGGCTCTAAGCCAATGGCTTTCAGAATAGAATCAATTAATATCTTGTCGCTCAACTAACTCACCTCCTTTCTTATTATCTAATTTATAATATCACTAATTTATAACTATGTCAAATTAGTATTTAAATTAGTTTTATTATTCTAATGTAACCTGAAACTTTTCACCGCTGTTTTCAAATACAACGACAATGCTCTCAGACGCGTCGGTAAGGTTTTCCGGCAATTTAATCATAGTAAAACCGTCATAGGTTGTCATAGGCTGAATGGTCTGATTGGCAATATCTCCCTTAATAGTAGTTGTGGAAGTTTGATATTCATATTTTCCATTATATATAGCCTTTACAGAAACTCCTCCGATTAAATCAATAAAGTTTTCGGCACTGGAACCATTATTGGTGATACTCAGACATAAAAGCAGATACTTATTCTCTGAAGCTGAATTGATCAATCCCTCCTTAACCGAAGTGTCAAAACCAAAAGAGGTAACCTGAATTCCCCAATTCTTAAGGGTAAATTCCTCTCCGATTGTCGCAGTCTTTGTCTCTTTTTGACTGGAAAGCGCTTGTTTGGCTGTACTGCTAGCCGTCGCAACTTGAGATGTACTGTTTTGATT
>JAEWCM010000034.1 GCA_023390635.1 Bacillota bacterium | reverse complement strand
TTTTCCTCCCCGCCGCCTTTGTTCCAAATAAACCATCAATACGGAAATATCAGCTGGTGTCACTCCGGTAATTCTTGAGGCTTGTCCTAAATTAGCTGGCATCACTTCCGACAGCCTTTGCCTGCCTTCTGTAGAAAGACCATGGATATCCTCGTAAGAGAATTTCTGAGAAAGCGTACGCTCCTCTAAACGGCTGAATCTTTCAATATCTGCTCTCTGCTTCTCAATATAGCCTGCATACTTTAGCTCGATTGCACCTTCTTCCAAAGTCTCCTGAGGATAGGTCCTATTTTCAGGAATCAAATCATTTAATTCCTTGATCGTTACTTCGGGTCTCTTAACCAATTCCTCCCCATTGATTGCCTGACGCAAAGGTGTGGAATTCGCCATACGCAAAACTTCCTGCACCTTCTCATCTTGGGGAAGAAAAATAGTACTCTTCCATAAGGTATTGATCTTTGTTAAATCATCCTGCTTTTTTGTTAAAATATTCCATCTTTCATCAGATACCAAACCGATTCTTCTCCCTCTCTCTGTCAGGCGTAAGTCAGCGTTGTCTTGACGTAAGACTAAACGATATTCAGCCCGGGAAGTAAGAAGACGATATGGCTCTTTCACTCCCTTTGTCACTAGGTCATCAATTAGTACCCCCAAATAACCCTCAGAACGGCGAACTATAAAAGGCTCTTTCTCCAGAGTCTTTAAAGCGGCATTAATCCCAGCTATCAGCCCTTGAGCAGCGGCCTCCTCATATCCTGAGGTCCCGTTCAGCTGACCGGCCGTAAACAAACCAGGCCAATTTTTCAGTTCCAATGTAAGGGAGAGTTGATGTGGCTTTACATAGTCATACTCGATGGCATAACCTGGTCTGAGCATTTTTGCCCTTTCCAGCCCAGGGATACTGCGCAGAATTTCAAATTGAATCTCTTCAGGCATGCTGGTGGAAAGGCCTGCCACATAAAGTTCATCGCTATAATGCCCTTCCGGTTCCAGAAAAATCTGATGTCCTTCCCGATCAGCAAAGCGCACTACCTTGTCTTCAATCGAAGGACAATATCTGGGGCCAATTCCTTCGATTTTACCACTGTAAAGAGGCGCACGGTGCAGATTTTGTCGAATTATATCATGAGTTTCATTAGTTGTATAACCAAGATAGCAAGGCTCTTGTTTATCTACATCGCCGCCCCAAAAAATACTCTTAGTAGGAAGGAAGGAATAGCGCCACGGTTGCCTGTCACCCGGCTGTATCACAAATTTTGAGAAATCCACCGATGGACGATAAATTCGAGGCGGCGTACCTGTCTTAAATCTACCTAACTCAATTTCCAATTCCTTCAAATGCTCTGATAGGGAAACTGCAGGCATCTGACCGTTCGGCCCAGAGTCATACATCGCTTCCCCAATAATGACTCTGCCCTTAAGGTAAGTTCCACTGGTCAAAACCACGCTATTACTGTTAAAGCGAGCACCCGTTCTCGTTACCACGCCACAGATCTTATGATTCTCTACTATTAACTTTTCCACAATACCCTGAAGCATAGTGAGTTCGGGCTGGGCATATAAAGTATTCAGCATATGCTGGTGGTAAGCTGCTTTATCCGACTGAATACGCAAAGCGTGGACAGCGGGCCCTTTGCCCGTATTTAACATTCTTACCTGTAGGGATGTTTCATCGCCTGTAATCCCCATTTGTCCGCCCAGAGCATCAATTTCTCTGACTAAATGCCCTTTTGCCGGTCCCCCTAAAGAAGGATTGCATGGCATATGGGCTACCGTATCTAAATTTAAGGTGATCAGCAAAGTGCTGCATCCCATCCGGGCAGAAGCCAAGGCCGCTTCACATCCGGCATGACCTGCTCCTACCACAATGACATCATATTGACCGGCAAAATACTCCTGAAAATCCACGAAGATCCCACTTTCCACTAATTTAATTAAAGCTGTTTTCTCTTTGCATAATCCAATCTTTCAAATCCTCATTTACCGATACAGAAGCGGGAAAAGATATTATTCAACAAATCCTCTTGAACATTATCTCCTGTAATCTGAGAAACTTCGTTCAGGCTTTGACGTACGTCAATTGAAATAATATCCCACGGCATTCCCAGCTCTACGGCCTGCAAAGCCCTATTTAAGCTGTCCCTGCCCTTTTCCAAGGCTGAAATCTGCCGAATATTAGAAAGGAAGGGGGCTTCCTCACTCATGGCTTTTCCATTATAAACGATTTTCTTAATAACCTGCTCCAGCCGGTCAAATCCCATATGACGCAGCACAGAAAAAGGAATCCATTTCTCCTGATCATAGCGTTTTATATCAACTGCTGCAAGATCGGATTTATTATCTAAAACGATCACCTGATCCGAGTAATTTGTCATGATCTCTTTCTCTTCTTCGCTCAGTTCCTCTCCTGCCTGGCGAACAAGAATAATCAAATCTGCCTTTTCCATAGCCTTCCAGGTACGTTCAATCCCAATACGCTCAACTTGGTCCTGGCTTTCCCTGATCCCTGCAGTGTCAATCAACTGAAGCAGGATCCCGCCAATGCTCACCCATTCCCGAATTTCATCTCGCGTTGTTCCTGGGATATCCGTCACAATTGCCCTTTCTTCTTTAAGCAAGGCATTGAGAAGGCTGGACTTTCCCACATTTGGCTTTCCTACAATCACTGTAGTGAGTCCTTCACGTAAGATCTTTCCTGTTTTACTTCCTTCTATCAGATCATCCATCGTGACCTTAGCTTTTACTATCATCTCTTGTAACTGGGCCCGGTCGAGATCTTCCACATCATCTTCGGGAAAATCTATTCCTGCTTCAATAAACGATAGAATATCCAATACTTCATGTCGAACTTCAACAATAGGCTCAGAAAGCTTACCATTTAACTGGAGTAACGCCAGTTTAGCTCCAGTGTCCGTCCTAGCCTTAATTAAGTCAATGACAGCTTCTGCCTGCACAAGATCCATCTTCCCATTTAAGAAAGCTCTCTTGGTAAATTCCCCTGCTTCTGCCATCCTTGCTCCTAACTTAAGACAACAGCGGATAATCTGTTCAGTCACCCATGGTCCTCCATGGCAGCTGATCTCATAAACATCTTCACCTGTATAGGATGCTGGAGCAAACATCCTCACTATCATTACTTCATCAAGCAGTTTTTCCCCATCATAAAAATTTCCCAGATAAGCAGTGTAATTGTCATTTTGTTCATAGCGCCTGCGATTCCGGGGCTGGAACGCTCCGGCGATGATACCGCCCGCTTCCGGTCCACTCAGACGAATAACACTAATACTGCACTCTCCCACTGCCGTAGCCAGCGCTACGATTGTATCTGTCACCTAAAATCTCTCCGTTTCTTTAGAGGTAATTGTATTACAAGCATAAAAGAAAAAAAGGGGTGATACCCCTTTTTATATAGTCTCTCCACGTTTTAAGGCAATCACTACACGGCGATGAGGTTCTTCACCTTCGCTAAATGTTGATATTCGCCCATCATCTTGCAAGGCCGTATGAATAATTCTCCGTTCATGTGGATTCATTGGCTCAAGTACAATACGGCTCCCAGTCCGCTTCACTTTATCGGAAAGGCGTTTGGCCAAATTGATCAACGTATCTTCTCGACGCTGTCTGTAACCTTCCACATCAACAATTATACGGGCCCTTTCGGAAATTTTCCGTGTTACAGCTAAATTCGTGAGGTATTGCAACGCCTCTAAAGTATCTCCTCTGCGGCCAATCAATATTCCTAATTCAGATCCTTGAATATTAACATGCCAATACTCAGCCTTCTTGGAAACTTCTATAGAAGCATCGACATCCATTGCTTGACAGACCTGTTTGATAAAATCAACTGCAATGGCCCCTGGGTCATCTTCGTATGAAACTCTTACACGAGCTAAGCGAGTGCCTAATAAGCCAAAAATACCTTTTTTTACAGGCTCTTCAATAATCTCTATTTCCGCCTGATCCTTGCTTACCTTCAATTCCAGCAACGCCGCCTCGATTGCTTCCTCAACAGTTTTACCGGTCTTTTCCGCAACCTTCATATCTGATCCCCCTCACGTCAATCAACATCTGTTAAGCCTGAGTTGCCTGCTTCTCTTTTCTATCCAGCCAGTAGTTCGTAAATAATTGTTGAAGGACAGTCATTACATTCATTACGACCCAATAAAGAGCTAACCCGGACGGAACACTATAGCTGATATAAGCCATAAATAAAGGCATGATATAAAGCATAGTTTTTTGTGTAGGGTCTGCTGCCCCGGTCTTAGGCATTGAAACCTTAGATTGCAAAAATGTTGTAAGGGCTGCTAAAATAGCCAAAATAAAGTAAGGATCTTTTTGCGTCAAATTCAAATAGAGAAAAGTCGGATCTCCATACTGAAAATTTCCCAATGCGCGATACAAAGCAATAAAAATCGGCATTTGTATTAACAAAGGTAGACACCCACTTAAGGGATTAGCATTGTTTTCCTTATAAAGTTCCATAATCATTGTATTAGCTTTTTGTGGATCGTTTTTATATTTTTTTTGAATTTCTTGAACCTTCGGCATTAGTTTTTGGGTTCTTCTCATCGTCGATAACTGTTTCCAGGTCAAAGGATAAAGAATCATCTTAATAATAATCGTTAATAAAATGATAGCTATTCCATAACTGGGAATACCAATCAATGACGTAAAATCAAATAAAGCTTTCAGTAAATCGCTCAGCCATTGAACAATTATATTCACAAACATCCTCCTTATGCTGGATCATAACCTCCGGGATGAAACGGATTACACTTAAGAACCCTTACAATCGCTTTAAATAAGCCTTTAAACAGACCATATTTTTGTAAAACCTGAACCGCATATTCGGAACAGGTTGGATAAAAACGGCATGTCGGCCCTTTTAACGGCGATATGTATTTTTGATAAAAATGAATCATCCCTATAATGCATTTCTTCAATTATATCACTCTACTTTATATTACACTACTTCGATAGCTTAAACTACCTCAGTACATGTGCTTTTTTCAAAATTCGCAATAAAGATTGTTCCACTTCAATATAAGAAACTCCTTTGATAGAAGTTCTGGCAATCAAAATAATTTGTACATTATCTTTAATATCATCAAGATGTAATCTTATAGCTTCACGCAATAACCGTTTTGCCCTGTTGCGAACCACCGCATTACCGACTTTTTTTGAAGCAATAAATCCAAACTTGCGCTTGCCTGATAAAACATAAATCACCATATATTTTCCCGGTAAACTATTTCCCTGTTCAAAAATAGTTCTAAATTCAGACTTATGTCTCAATCTCATCTTTTTAGGAAGCATACGTCCCCCATACAGTCTAAACCAAAGATTTAGATTTTTAAACATCCCTAACAAATAAATAAAAGAAAACTAGGCTTTCGCTGCATCAATTGAGCGGAAGCCTTTCGATTATCAACATAATGATCACTCATAGTAGCTTTTAAGCAGACAGTTTTTTGCGACCTTTAAGACGTCTTCTTTTGATAACATTTCTGCCTGTTGGTGTACTCATACGGCTTAAAAAGCCATGGACTCTTTTATGTCGACGATTTTTCGGTTGGTACGTTCTTTTCATGCTAAAACACCTCCTTATAAAGATAAAAGCATAACAATATAAATCTAACCTTACTCATTATAAACGACTATCCAAAACAATATAGCCTTAAGAACTAGAGAAAGGCTAAAATCCCATAATGCATTATTACTAAGTGATTATACTCTAATATTTTTTGTTCTGTCAAGCCAATAACTTTACTCACATGTGGATAACTTCTTAATCCGAAAAATTATCCACAGTGAGTAATTGTTAAAAACCTCTTAACTTTCTGTTGATAACTAATATGAAAATTGGTATGATGTATTTAATTAGCAGTCAGATTCCATAGCTCTGCATATGTAAAGCTATAATGTGATTAATGTTGGCAGTAGTTATCCACAAATGTGCATAAGTTTGTGTATAACTTTTTTTTGTCAGTACTTATTTTTGTTTATAAATACAGCTTACTTACATTTTAATACAAGTTTATCTACAGGAGGTTACATGCATGTCACCCCAACCTGATTCCTTATTTTCTTTATGGCAAAAAACGTTGGAAAAGCTTCAATATGAATTATCCCAACCGAGTTTTGAAACATGGATAAGTTCTATTAAATTAGTTGGTTTAGAAGATAATACCCTTATTATCGCTGTGCCTAATGAATTTGCTAAGGACTGGTTGGAGAGCCGCTATTCTTCTTTAATTCGTTCAACAGTTCAATCCATTGCCAATAGCCAACTTAACATTAAATTTATTATTCCGGCTCCGGATGAAGCCTACGCTTCTCCAGCCGACAAAGATACTGATCACTTCATCTCCCCTTTCACGCAAAATGCTCCTGCCTCTTTCTTTAAAGATGAAGAAAATCAGTTAAATCCCGATGACAAAAATGAAGATTCCATTCCCCACGAAAATTATCTTAACCCTAAATATACTTTCGACACCTTTGTCATCGGCAACAGCAACCGGTTTGCTCATGCTGCTTCCTTAGCGGTAGCCGAATCTCCCTCCAAATCTTACAATCCTTTATTCTTATATGGAGGGGTTGGCCTTGGAAAAACCCATCTTATGCATGCCATCGGGCATCAAATTTTAAACAACAAGGCTCAAACTAAAGTACTTTATGTTTCCAGCGAAAAATTTACTAACGATTTGATTGACTCCATTAAAGAGAATAAACCGGTTGAATTTCGCAATCACTACCGCAATGTCGATATTTTGTTAGTAGATGATATTCAGTTTTTGGCAGGAAAAGAAGGTATTCAGGAAGAGTTTTTCCATACGTTTAATGCATTGTACGAAGCTAACAAACAAATCATTATTTCTTCTGACCGCCCGCCCAAAGAAATCCCTACTTTAGAAGACAGACTCCGCTCCCGCTTTGAGTGGGGCTTAATTACGGACATTCAGCCTCCTGACTTGGAAACAAGGATTGCTATCTTACGTAAAAAAGCTAATTCGGAAAATCTTGATGTTCCTAATGAAGTAATGGTCTATATCGCTGATAAAATTCAATCAAATATCAGAGAACTGGAAGGAGCGTTAATAAGAGTCGTAGCTTATGCTTCTTTAAACAATTTTCCTATTACCTCAGAAGTAGCTGCCAGTGCATTAAAAGATATCTTATCGGTAGAAAAGCCAAAAGAAATCACTATTGAAATGATTCAGCAAGCAGTTGCCAACTATTATCATCTCTCCCTGGCAGATTTTAAAGCTAAAAAAAGAACAAGATCTGTAGCCTATCCTAGACAAATTGCCATGTTTCTCTCCCGGGAGCTGACCGATAATTCTTTACCTCAAATTGGTCAGGATTTTGGAGGGCGAGATCATACCACCGTTCTTCATGCTTATGACAAAATAAAAGAGGGCATTAAAAATGAACCTCAATTAGAAAGAAAGATTAATGAAATTATTCAACTTATCCAATCACTATAATTAATTTGTGCATAAATTGTGCTTAACCAATGGATAACTTTTCACCAATTTTTCTTTTATTAACTTGTGGATAAATCTAAAACCTTGTCCACATCTTTCTCAACATTTCTATTCCTTGATTTTTCTGTCTTAACATCACCTATCCACATG
>JAEWCM010000003.1 GCA_023390635.1 Bacillota bacterium | reverse complement strand
AGGCAGATCGGCATAATTTTGTGATATTACTGATGCTTGATAAAAATCCCTCTGCGCAGTTCATCAAACGCATGTTCCAACTCTTCCCGGGTGTTCATCACGATAGGACCACCCCATGCGATAGGTTCTCCCAGAGGTTTGCCAGAGAAGAAAATGAAGCGCAGATTGGATTTGGCAGGTGCGGATACGTTAATATAGTTGCCCTTCCCAAAAAGGACGGCAGTTTGAGATGAAATTAACTGTCCGTCGATTACCGCGTTTCCTTCAATCAGGAACACAAACACGGTTTCATCGGGCTGGGTAGGAATGTCAATCTCTCCGCCCTTTAAAACCTTGACGTCATACAGGGTAGCGGGAATATGATCGGGAGTGACTCCCACCGTTTCTCCCAGTTCTCCGGACAGGACACGGATTTCCGCTCCGTCTTTTTTGACGCTGGGCATCATCTCGCGGGTAATACTCAGATAGGCGGGATTGGTCATCTTTTCCCCTCGGGGGAGGTTTAGCCATAGTTGAAATCCCAGCATTCTGTCGGCTGCTTTAGGCATTTCCTGGTGGAGAATCCCGCTTCCCGCCGTCATCCACTGGCTTTCTCCGGTATGGATGGCACCCTTGTTTCCTAAACTGTCTTCATGTTCAATTTCCCCTGAAATCAAGTAGGTGATCGTCTCTATCCCCCGGTGCGGATGCATGGGGAAGCCGGCTGTGTAATCGGAAGGATTGGTTGAATCAAAAGAATCCAGCATTAAAAATGGGTCGAAATCCTCCACATCCCTATTCCCGAGCACGCGGACGAGCCGGACTCCAGCTCCGTCGAGTGCTTTCTGACCGCGCACCGTTTTAACAATTGTTCGTTTCTTCATACTTTCATCCCCTTAATGATTTTCAACGTTTTGAACGCTATTCAAATAGGTAACCTGTCATGGAGAGGGCACCCAGCACGCACGAGTCATTGAAGATCGTAAGCCGGTCAGTTTCATGGGATGCGCCTAAAACATAGAGCAAAGGTGCAAAATGCTCGGGAGTTATAAAGGCGAGGGAAGCAGAGGGGCCAGCCTTTTCGAAGTGAATGACGTTATCATAGTTTTGGCTTTGGATGTTAGTCTTAATATAATTATCAAATTCTTCAGCCCATGGATATCCCCCGTCCATTTCCCAGTTAACCCGTGCCAGGTTATGCACAACATTTCCGCTGCCGAAAATCAGAACACCCTGTTCACGAAGGGGGCTGAGCTTTTGACCTAATTTAAAATAGTCTTCTGCAGACGCATGCCAGTCCACGCTGAGCTGAAATACGGGTATATCCGCCTCAGGAAAGATGTGGCGGAGAACAGACCATGTGCCGTGATCAAAACCCCATGTGTTGTCAATTTTGGCTTCTGCTCCAAGCAGTTCTTTCGTAAGATGGGCAAAGTGGGGCGAACCCGGAGCATTGTAAACGATGCGGTACAATTCATCAGGGAAACCATACATGTCGTAAATCATTTTCGGTTCAGCGGAGTCCATCACCTTGGTGCCTGGAGTAAACCAATGGGCAGAGACGGAAAGGATGGCCTGGGGGCGGGGCAGGTGAGTACCGAGCGTTTTCCACTGCTCGGAATATGGATTTCTCTCAATGGCGTTCATTGGGGACCCGTGTCCCACAAATAACATAGGTGCGCGTTTCATAGTATTAATCATCTCCTATTATTCTCTTTGGTATTATGTCGTGAGCATATGCTGCTGTCTGTTGTTACATAAAAACCGGGAACTGTTTACCTAAGTATAGCAAGATTAGAGGAAAGTACCAAAGCTAGAAAATAAAGATTACAGCGGGATTTCCGGTGTAGCAACCGCGAAGGTAAGTGCAGGAAAGAAAGCATCTTTGATTTACGTTAAAGTGCCGGATCGTGTAAAATAAAGAAAAAGAGATTCTGTTGAGGCACGGGAGGATGGATAGATGAAAGATTTTTTGCCGGAGAAATGTCTGTTTTGCGGGAGCACAAACATGGGTGTAGGCTATCAATTGGGAGCAGGCCAGATTTATGCCGATGTTTATGCCTACCATTCGACCAGGGATTGTTCGCCTGTGGAGCATTTGCTCTGCAAGGACTGCGGGAGTATTCTCCATACACGGGTGGTCAAAACCGATATGTTCCATTCGTATAATCTGACCAGGCAAAATGAATTGGGAGAGTATCTGGAAACCCATGGCATTCTTTTATGTAACGAGAATAAAGAGCTTCCTTCCCTGTGCGGTCTTGGTTACAGCATGGAAAACATTATCGGGCTGATTGATCTGCATCAGGTTTTTTACGGTAAAATCTATAAGAAGAGATCGACTTATTTGTCCGCAAGGGCCTATCAGCTGCTGCGCAGAATCAAAGAGCAGAAAGCCTTGTCCCCGGAAGCAAAGTTCATTTATGACAGCATGAAAAACTATGATTTTCTCGATAAGGATGATCTGAAACAAAGACTGGATATGGAGAAAAAAGTATTTGACAAGGCTTTCGATTTTTTGCTGGAGAATCTGTATATTACGGCTTTTTCCGGAAAAAGGATCAATGCGAACTGGTATGCCTATCTTTATTGCACCGCCGAACGGTGGAATAAAGAAGTGGAAGGATTGCATTTTAACGGCGATCCCAGAGCGGCACTGTGGGATATGGTAGGGCGGGAAATGAACGAAAAGGATTTCAAGGTTTTTTGTTCTTAAGATTATTGTAAAAAAATCTTCACCGGATCTTGTAAACCTCGTCACTAAATGAACAAATATCCTTGGTATATTAATCATGTAGTCAGTTTTAAATTTTTTCCTGATTACGACCTCCTAATTAATATACATTCCCCTTACTTGAGCCCTGCAAAGGGCTATTTTTTTGTCTCTGCCGCAAATTTCATTTCCGTTCGGAAGCAGACAAGCGGACACTGCCCAAAAAATGATAGCCTGCCGGTGCGGATGGGCGGGATGGCTTGCCTTGATCAGCCAGGATAAATGTAAAATCTTTGCCGGCATGGAGGGCAGACAGGCAGAGGTGGCAAAGAGCAATTCCCAGGTCGATTTGATGTAAACGGTCATAGATCAGGGCTTGAAGGAAGTTGGCTTTAACATAATGCACCTGGATTTCTTTAGAACTGCCGCTGAAAAACCAGGGCTGCCCATTAACGGCAGAGGGGGACAAACGGCAGGGCTCCAGCAATTCACTGCTGTCAGCAATGTCTGTAATCTCTTGAAGGGGTTTGCGCTTGAATTCCAGAGGAGATTGGCGGTGAAGGGGTTCAGCAGGTTTGCCGAAGGCCAGGACGCTGATCACTTCGAAACCGGATTCAAGTACTTCTCCCTGAGTGGGTTTGGCCATCCCTTGCCAGCAGCAGCCAAGGCCCTGGGCCGAAAGAAAGAGATCCATCTGCTGATACATAAATCCGGCGTTGGTAAGGTAGCCCTTTTCTCTCCGGGAGAGGATGACAATGTAGTGAGGGGCTTTGACATGAAAGAGACCTTTAATTTCCTGAGCGGCAACTAATTTCCCTTTGACGGAAATGCTTGAGTCCAATGGAGTCAGAGAATCCATAAAACTTTTTATAGGAGAAAGGGTTTTCTCGTCAAGGGGTGAAGGGTCAAATTTCCGGATGGATTTGCGCTTAAATATGGTTTCATACAATTCTTGTGACAAGGATATTTCCATGGGGAATCCTCCTTTATTCATTGTTGTTCAGCAGTCAAAAATGTTATCTTCAGTATTTCATATTGACGCTGCAATAGCAAATATACGGAAAGGGAAGTTTGCACATTGCTCCGTTGCGGATTTTATAGGTATAATTGATAAAGCCGGATGATTTTTTGGCATTTGAGAAGAAAGAAGGGTGCAGATGATCTCCATAGCAGTTTGTGATGATGATCTTTTGGAGTGTTGTGCTTTGGCGGAAAAAATTTCTACACTCTTGGGTTTTAAGCAGTTGGAATACGATATCAGGCAGTATGGCAGTGGGGAAGAGCTAATGAAAGCCCCCATTGCCTTTGATCTGATTTTTCTGGACATCCGCATGAAAACCATGAATGGATTGGAAGTGGCGGAAGAACTGAGAAGACGGGGAAAACCATTCATTTTGGTTTTTGTCACTCTCAGTGAAGATTATGTTTATGAAGCGTTTGATGTGGAGGCTTTTCACTATCTGCTAAAACCGATTGACCATGAAAAATTGGCAAAGGTTATGAACAGTGCCATGACCAAGCTGAATGTCCGGCAGGACGGATTCATTATTGTCCATAAAAACCGGCAGAAAATCAAAGTGGCTCTGGAAGATATCATTTATTTAGAGATTACCGGCAGGGTGACTAAGATTCACTGCCAGGATTATGAGGTTGAATACTATGAGCAGATCAGCACTTTAGAGCAAAAGTTAAAGGGGCAGGATTTTTTTCGCTGTCATAAAAGCTATCTGGTTCATTTTAAAAATGTGGTCAGTTTCGATAAGCACGAGATTGTATTGGAGAACGGAGAGCGGGTCTTAATGTCCAAGCGGCGCTATCAGGAATTCACCAAGGGAATGATGAGATACTTAAAGAAGGCGGGGGGAATCTTGTGAGTAGCTGGATGGGACTGAAGGTTCTGGTGCTCATCGTTTATGGGTACTATGTCTTTCTTTTTTGCCGGACCATGCTGGGAGCTAAGTTGAGATCCAAGTATATCACCGCCGCAGTGATTATTTTGTATGAAATCCTGATTGACTATCTGCTCTTAGGTGTGTTGATAAAGGTGGATTATTTTCTGGCAGTTACCCTTTCCCAGTTGGGTTTAACCTTAATCATTTTTTTCTTGTACAAAGGGAGCCCCGGGAAAAAGCTTGCTTTTGCCACCATTCTGTATGTGATTCAGGAGTTAAGCGCCTATGCAGTGGTTCCGCTCCTTACCCGCTGTGCCGATTTGTTGGTGTTCAATGTGTGGGGAGGAAATGCTTTACCGGACGGCCTGGATTATTTGATTGGACTGCTGCGTTATGGGGTTATCTGCTTGCTCCTCGCGCAAATTATACGAAGGTGCCCGACTCTAAGTGAAGATATTCCCAAAGAGATGACAGCCGTTTTACTAGTCCCATCTTTGTTTATCGTATTGGTTCTGGAGTTTGTAGCCTTTGCCTGCAATGAAAAACAATTGTTTCAGATTCTCTATTATCTTCAGGAAGAGCAGATGCCGGTGATAGTTTATCAATTGGCCGATGTGGTGATCCTGTTTATACTGTCCGCTTTAGGACTGTGGGCCAACTGTGTTATCCTTTTCAGTTCGGAACGGGCCATGCGGCAGGTACTTCAGCGGCAGCAGCTTAAATTGCAGGTGGGATACTATCAGACTATGGAACGCCAGTACAGGGAATTGCGCGGCATCAGACATGATCTAAAAAACCACATTCTCAGTCTTTCCAGCCTTTTAAGAGAAAGGCGCATAGCAGAAGCCCGGGAATATCTGCAACAGCTGAGTGATCAGGGCGACTTGACGGAAGGGAAGATCA
>JAEWCM010000158.1 GCA_023390635.1 Bacillota bacterium | reverse complement strand
TACGTCACCGTTTCACCAACAACAGCAACTCCTTGAGGGGTTAATTTTTCCTTGCTGATGCTCGGATTAGGTTCTGTCGTTTTAGGGGTTACCGTCACCGGGGCGGTAATGACGGGAGAAAAATTGTCTGCCGTCATTGTGGCCGTATTGATAGCCACATTGGGGTTTCCGTCAATCATCTCCGGAGTGATTCCGGCCGGAAATCTAGCCATAACTTTAATGATTCCAGATTTACCTGCCGCTAAATTACCCATATTGAATTTGATTGTAGTTTTTCCGCCTTCCGCAACCACCTCCGGATCTCCAACCACATCATCGGAAGGAATAGCAGATACATATTCAATATTAGTAGGAAGCTCATCGGTAATCCAGACATTTTGCCCGTTTTCATGAATATTGGGATTAGTGTACTTGATCGTATAAGTAAATTCCTCCCCCGTCAAGACCGTGCTTTTATCTACCTCTTTGCTCAAAACGGACGGATTTTCTGTTGGGCCCTCGGCGCCATAGGTTGACAAAGGGTTAACATAATAGCCCATATTGATCAATAAGGCCAGCGACAGCACTATGGATGCAAATTTTTTCCCTAAACTTTTCCCCATTTTCACACCTCACACATTTTCAATGACTTCGGACTTTTTTCCTCTCTCTATACACCACAAATTAAGATAAAAAACATAGGCTTCTGCCAATTAAATGAATCCGCAGTCTATTTAGAATTATTATATTTGTTCTTTCTGAACAATTTCTGAATAAAGAGCCTTCAGTTTAAAACTAAGAAGTGGGCCTAAAACTTATTTAAAAGATCTTTTGTTTTTCTTCCATAAAGAATATGCCCTCCATGTAGTAGCAAGTTTTATTGCGGCTACTACATGGAGGGCATATCCAAAACTCAGTTTGAACTGGTTATTCAACTCAATATTTATTCACTTTAATTAAGCTTCCAATCTTTTTTCCACTTCTAAAACCATTGCATCAATCAAATGAGGCAATGGAATACGAGGAATTCCGACCAATAGCATGTCTCCCTTTTGAATAGGAAGCAGGATCTTTTCCGCCTTACTGGCCGCCACCGCTTTGGCCATAACCGGGGTTGTCTCTCCCATTAAGCCATAAACCGTGACAATACCTATGGAGCCTAAAATTAAATCAACCCGTTCCGCATTGTAAACAATTGCCGATTCACCTGAAGCCACTTCATTGGCTCCCGCTCGAAGCATGGCTCCGGCAGCCATGGCGTTAGTGCCTAACGCTAATATCTCCAAATCAGGAAAGGATTTGCGCAGCTGCTCCACAATGTGCTTGCCAATTCCTCCGCCCTGACCGTCGATCACCGCAACCCTCATCGCCGCTCCCCTTTCATGTCTGTATCACAAGCTTTAATTCTTATCGGCATTTTTGTTGATTCAAATCTCAACTAACAGATGCGGGGTAGATGCTCGCCCTCCAGCATTCCAATAATCCGTCTTGAACCTAGCCGGGTTTCCAGGAGAACTAATCCCGCTTCCTTATCTTCCACCGTACCAATGCAGGCGGCATTTTTACCCAAAGGATGCTTTTTCATCCGGGCCAACACCTCATCCGCCACTTCAGGGGCAACAATAACCAAAGCCTTTCCCTCATTTGCTAAATACAAAGGCTCCAGTCCCAACATTCCTGCGGCTCCTTCTACCGCCGGCAAAATAGGCAGATTTTCCTCTTCCAGAATCATGCTGACCCCGGCTTGCTGGGCCAGCTCATTTAAGGTGGTTCCTACTCCCCCGCGGGTTGGGTCCCGCATACACTTAACCCCAGGCATAAAAAAGGAATCAATTAAATCATTAAGTGGCGCACAATCACTTTGTACAGGAGTCTGGAATTCCAGACCTTCACGATCAGAGAAAATTGCTATCCCGTGATCCCCAATCGTCCCTGTAATCAACACCTTATCTCCTGCTTTAATGTGCTGAGGGCCAACTTGACGATCCTGTTCAACAACTCCCACTCCAGTTGTATTAATGAAGATCTTGTCTGCGCTCCCTCTCTCGACAACCTTTGTATCCCCTGCAACAATCGCCACTCCGGCGGCCCTTGCTGTCTCACCGATGCTGGCTACAATTTGATCCAACTCAGACATGGAAAACCCTTCCTCAATAATCATGCCCAAGGTGAGATATTTAGGATGTGCTCCGCTCACTGCCAAATCATTTACTGTCCCGCAGATTGCAATTTTACCAATATTCCCCCCTCTAAAAAAAATGGGAGAGACCACAAAGGAATCTGTGGTCATAGCAATTTTCTCACTGCCGGGAAGAATAGAAGCATCATTCATTTGATCCAGCCATTCATTTGTCAAATGTTTCTGGAACACATCGTGAATGAGCTGATGGCTAAGCCTTCCACCGCTTCCATGCGCCATAATAATCTGGTCCATCAGATCACTCCCCTTCTTGCATAACGGTAATATGCCGCGCACGACCCCTCTGACGATACCATGCATGGTCCTACCGGATTTAAAGGAACACAGCGTTTTCCGAACATCGGACATTCGTTAGGGTAGATCCGGCCTTTGAGGACGTCTCCACAACGGCAGCCCGGTGTATCAGGAGAATCAAATTCAGGTAAATCAAAGCGTTTAGCCGCATCAAATTCTTCATAAGCTTCACGAATGGCCAATCCACTCGCCGGTATAAGACCTATTCCCCTCCAGCGGGCATCAGCCGGTTCATAAACCTTATTCACTATATCCAAAGCATGAACATTGCCTTCTCTATGCTTCACAACCCGCTTGTATTGAATCTCGATCTCGGAGCGCTTTTCCGCTCGTTGCTTAAGAATCATATAAATCCCCTCTAAGATGTCCAGCGCTTCAAAACCGGTGACCACTCCCGGCTTCCCATAATCCTTGGCCATAAATTCCAACGGTTTGGTCCCAATCACAGCGCATACATGACCGGGATCAAGAAAGGCATCCACATGAAGATCCGGATCTTCAGCCAAAACTCTGAGAATAGGCGGCACTACCTTATGCATAGGCAGCACACTGTAATTCTTCAGCCCTTCCTGTTTAGCCAGATCTATGCTGACGGCTACCGTTGGGGTGGTTGTTTCAAACCCCACGCCTAAGAAAACAACTTCTTTATCGGGATTTTTGCGTGCTAATTCCAGGGCTTCCAAACTGGAATAAACAACCTTTACATCGGCCCCTTCACCCCGCAGCATCTGCAAGTTTTTTTTAGTTCCAGGCACTCTGATCATATCACCAAAAGTAGCAGTTATTACGTTAGGCAAAGCAGACAGGTGAAGAAAACGATCAATATCACTGCTGTCTGTGACACAAACAGGACAGCCGGGACCGGAAACCAGGCGAATCTGAGAAGGGAGCAAATCCCTGATAGCACTCTTGGCAATAGCTACCGTATGGGTACCGCAAACCTCCATAATGGTATAAGGTTCGGCCCCTAATTTCTCAATCTCATCAATATAAAACTTGGCGATTTCCTTATACTCTTTGTTCTTCTCCGGCATATTCTACCTCCAACAGCAATTCTGCAGTTTCTTTAGCCACTTCTTCGTCAATGATTTCCATTGCATATCCGGCATGCACTAAAACATAATCTCCTACCTGAACTTCAGGGACAAAATGGATACCGACATTTCTTTCATTCCCCATCATATCCACAGTTGCCAAAAAATCTTTGATCTCAATCACTTTCGCTGGTATTCCTAAACACATTGTTTCAGCACCTCATTTCCGATTAATATCTGCCCCAGAGCAATCCCGCCGTCACCTGGAGGTAGATTTTTATGTCTCCATACGGTAATGCCTTGCTCTGTAAATAAATTGAGCAGCAGTTCAGTTAATAATTTATTCTGGAAAACTCCCCCGCTTATCACCAGCGGTTCTGAAAAAGCCAGCTGCCTGACAGTTCGTGTGATGGCAGCTGCTATCGTTAAATGAAAACGATAGGCTATTTTTCCCGGCGCAAGGTGGTTTAAAACATCTTCCGCAATAGAAGCAAGCATTTTTTCCACCTGGATAATCAGTCCCTTTTCAGCTTGTTCTATTTCTACAGGATAAGGTTGACACTCTATTAAATGGTTTAACAAAGTATCCTCTTGTCGATTAGTATCACCTTGTCTATTATAGATCAAATTTTCTGTTTTTTCCTCATTTTCTTTTAACCATTTTTCTGCAATACTTTCCAATTCAATGGCGGCCTGACCCTCATAGGTTACTTTAGTGCATACTCCTGTTAAAGCGCTGACCGCATCAAATAGCCGTCCTGCACTAGAGGTAGAAAAAACCTGATAATTTCTGGCCACTTGCTGATCTAAAATTTTGCGTTCCTCTATGCTTAAAGCACTCCACAGGGATTGGGTCCGTTCCCAGGTTTCGGGTGTCATAAAACTTTTCAGATAAGCATAGGCAATCCTCAGCGGATGCTTAGCCCCTGCATCTCCTCCTGGCAAGGGGAGATATTGCAAATGAGCAACCCTTTCAAATCCCCTCTCATCCCCGTACAAAAACTCAAACCCCCATATTTTACCGTCTTCTCCGTATCCCGTGCCATCACAAATGACACCTAAAGCCTTGCCGTGGTAATCATATTCGCCTAAAACACTGACCATATGAGCATGATGATGCTGGACCTTCGCCTTAGGCAACGATGAATTCAAAGCATAGCGAGTCGTTTGATAGTCTGGGTGAGCATCGTGAATTATTTGTTGTGGAACAATCCCCACCACATCCTGGAAAGAATTCACTTCTTGAGTGAAACGGTTGAAATTCTCATAGTTTTCAATGTCTCCAATATATTGACTGAGAAAAATCCGCTCCCTATCAGCCAAAGCAAAAGCATTTTTCAGCTCTCCCCCCACAGCCAACAGAGGCGTATCAATTGGTTTACTTGTAAAGACAGGCAGTGGAACATACCCACGTGCTCGCCGATGGAAGACGGCTCTACCTCCCATTATCTGAATCACCGAATCATCACAAGGATGGTATATTTCCCGGTTATGCAAAAGGAAATAATCGGCAATTTCCTTTAATCCAGTTAAAGCCTCTTCATCTCTATAAATTAGAGGTCTGCCGCTTAAATTGGCACTGGTAGCCACCAGAAAATCAAAATTCCCCTGAAACAGTAAATGATGGAGAGGGGTATAAGGAAGCATTACGCCGATTGTGTTAAGACCCGGAGCAATTTCTGCGGGCAGTCTCGTATTGCTCATAGAGCGTCGATCTAATATCACGATGGGAGCTGCCGCACTCTCCAATAAGTCTCTTTCTTCTCCTGACATTTCCAATGCTTCCGAAATCTTATCCACACTTCTTGCCATTAACGCAAAAGGCTTGTCTCCTCTTTCTTTACGCCGGCGCAACCGTTCTACAGCCTCTGCATTTCCGGCATCACATACCAGATGAAAGCCGCCCAGGCCCTTAACTGCCAGAATTGCTCCTTCTTCAAGTTGTTTGATGCCTAATCCCTCGTAGTTTTGTCTCTCACTATCCACTAATTGGACTTGAGGGCCACATTGATTACACGCTACCGGCTGGGCATGAAAACGACGATCGGCTGGATCGTGATACTCCTTTTCACATTCAGGGCACATGGGAAATTCAGACATGGTAGTCTGAGCCCGATCATAGGGCACTTTTTTTATAATCGTATAACGGGGACCACAATTGGTACAGTTTGTAAAGGGATAATGATAACGGCGGTTCCCCTCTGTCAATATATCCTTCAGGCAATCAGTACAGGTTGCCACATCAGGGGAAATCAAGACATCCGCATGATCATCTTCTTCACTGCTTACAATTGTAAAATCCGCAAAATTTTCCAAGGCTGCAGCTTCCCAGCGCGAATCAACAATATGGGCCAATCTTGGAGACTCGGCGTGTAGCCTGTGAAAGAATTCTTCCAGATTCTCCCCTTCAGCATGAATGTTTACTCCATGACTGGAGTTATTGACCCATCCTTTGATCTTCATTTCTTGAGCTAATTTGAATACAAATGGACGGAACCCTACTCCTTGGACAATTCCATTAAGTTGAATTTTCCATGCGGATAATGCCAAATTTATCGCCCATCTTTCATTATAAATTACAATCACTTCAATATCTAAATTTAATACAAATTTCAATTTGCCGTATTTAAGCATACCATATATTTTGTATATACTCCAATATGCTGCTTAGCTCAAGATAGTTTTAAGTAAAGCCTTTTCATTTATTATTTAATTAGACCTATGTAACCTTAATTAATTTCCTTTACCCCTTTTCAAATATACAGAAAGGCGTTACAATAATTATAGGGAATGTACATTATTTCACATTACCCTATTATACTCTCCTCTTATATAACTCTTTCTCAATTTAACCCCTCTACTCCTCAGCTCAGCTTAAGCTGAGCTTTTTTAGTTTCATCATAATCTTCTTTTTGATTACTGGACATTCTAAAAAAATAAAAAGAGGCTGTCATAACAAGACAGCCTGAAACTATATTTCAAAAGGGGAGTAAGAAAAAGCTTGGCACGATTAACAAAGACTACAAGGAAGCCAGTGTCTTTGCGGCATTATAACCAAAAGTCACGCAGCGGCTGTGGCTCAGGCAATTCTCATTATGGGGATAGGTACCGGAGAACATGCTGCCCGAGGCGTTGCCAATCGCATACAGGCCGGGAATAGGGTTGCCTTTAGTATCGAGAACTTCACTCTTAGGTGTTATCTGCAGGCCGCCGGCGGTACATAAGGCTTCCGCCATCTCTTTGGTTGCATAAAAGGGAGCAGTGTCAATCTTATGCATCATTTTGCCGGGGAAATGGAAATCCTTATCTTCTCCTGCATCACACATTTCATTCCAACGTTTAATGGTAGCCACAAAAGTATTCGCATCCACACCCATTTTTTTAGCCAGTTCTTCCAGCGTATCGGCTACCAACGCATCTTTGCTCGTAGCAGCTCCAACCCAGACATTTTTCGGACCATAACAGCCGGAAGAAGGAGTCCAAATTTTATCTACGATGGCAGCACAATTGGCATCAACGATATAAAAGTCATAAGCCCCCGGTTGGGACTGGATGGCGTTGGATAAATGATTGTAAGCTTCATATTCAGCGGTAAAACGCTTGCCCAGTTTGTTAACGCGGAGGAAGGGCATCAGTTGCTGCGGATCAAGCATCAGAGGATGAGGATACTCATCCTCCATGGCACCGATGGCCTTAGCCATTTCATGGCCGTCGCCGGTATTGGTTTTAGTGCCATTCATCCAACCGCTCAAGGCAAGATCCCGGGGACGGCAGCAGGCATTCAGTTTATCCGGATTAAATTCATAACCGCCGGTTGCCAAAACAACACCTTTTGCTGTTTGGTATTTTACATAACCGTTTTTAGTCTTAACAACAGCACCGGTAACTTTTCCACTTTCATTAATCAGTTGAACCACAGGCGTACTGAACAAAACCGTTGCCCCTGCGCTGGTGATATTTTGCTGCATTTTTTTAATAATATCGGCAGTAGGAATGGGAATATTGATGGAAGTATTCCAACTGCGGCTTATACTCAGCTCATCATAGGGAGCATTAAAACTTTTGAAATCACCGGCGTTAAAGGTCAGGAAATAATCTGCATCGTTAAGAGCCAACTTATCTAAAAACCAGTTTACCGCTTCGTCACAGCTGTCAATCCATTTCTGGTAAACATCCTGGCTGCCACGGTAAGCACAGTTCACCATGGCATCATCCAACCATTCTTTTGTATCAAAGGTAACGCCAAATTTTTTGTGAATGCGGTCATTAAAAGCACCCATTGTTGCGCTGCGCCATGTTGGACTTTCACCCTTTTCCACCGCTACGACTTTCAGACCTTTTTCAGCACAAGCAAGAGCTGTCGCCATACCGGCAGGGCCTTGGCCGCATACCAAAACATCTATGTTTTCAGTTTTGGTAAGGTCAGTAATAGGTTTGGAAACAAAAGCAATTTCACCCTTATTGACAGCTGCATTGACTTCACTCAGATCCTCGCAGGACGGGAAGGGATTGCCATTCCCTGTATCCTTAGCCTTATCGGCATCTGTGTTAGCACCGGAATCCTGGGTGGTTGAGCCAGTGGCGCAACCACCCAGAAATCCGGCGGCAGCGACACCCATAGCCCCGACAGCGGCATTCTTAAGGAATTGACGACGAGACACCTGAACTTCTTTCATGACAATTCTCCTTTTTCTTTTTTTCTTGCCTTTATTTTTACCGAATTATATAATCAATTATATAGAGATTGTTACAAAAGTAACAAACACTGCTTTTTTCAGGGGGCACAAAAAAACATTGTACCCCCATATGGAGGATGCAATGCAATGGAATACAAACAATTAAAGATTTTCTTAAAAGTTTGTGAGGAGAAAAGCATCACAAAAGCGGCTGAACGCCTTTTCATCAGCCAGCAAGCGGTCAGTCGGACCATCGCAAACCTGGAAAGTGAACTGAATACACAGCTTTTCCTGCGCACCCCTCAGGGAGTTGAACAAACTGATTCCGGTACCGAACTGGAGCAGCAGGCTTTTGATTTCATCGAATACTATGATAATATAATCAAACGGATCAGCAAGTTAAAATCCGGCGGATCCAAAGAATACAAAATCGGCTTCTTCATGGGAATGCTTCAGGAACTTCCTCCTCATTTCTTTCCCGATTTTATGGACGCATATCCGGAAGTCCAATTTCGCCTGCAAAGCTATCCGGATAACGAACGCAGTCGGTCTTTTCAGAATTACGACTGCGATCTTGTCATGACTACATCACCTTTGTCTTCCTGTATTTTCACACAGGTTTTTCATTTCGAAAATCCCATCGGCATTATGCTGCAGCACACTCATCCTCTTACCCAGAAAAGAACCCTAAGTGTAGCGGACTTAAGGGGGGAACGGCTGATTACGATCAATTCGGACAACCGGTCACAGACCCAACTGATGGAGCGTTTGCGTGAATGGGGGCTCTCCACCCATTCTGTTATGGGGGATGCAGAAGGTGACTTGACAATGGATCTTTTGCGCAGGGGTTATATCTCCTTTTATGCAGGTAAGCGCAGCACCCTTCCGGAAGACATTGTTGCTCTGCCTCTTTCCGACTTAAATTTAGTTTGGGAATTCTTTGTTTATAAGAAAGGCCCAAAAAAACTGCTACCCATGGAAAAGGAAATGATTAAAAAAATAGGGGAAAATATTTCAGACTGAAAACCCTCATTCAATAAAAAAAGAGGCTGGCGCCCCAAAACGATAATTTATCTGCTTGTCTGGGGAACGCCTGGGGCTGCCGGAGAGAGGGGCCGTATCCTTCCAGACACGCTTGCGCGGCTAAAAAAGCGGGAGGTATCCGAGACATTTCAAAACCCTCATGCATTCAGCATGTCAACCTTGAAATGTCTTAGCGGATACCTCCCGCTTTTTCTTTACGCCGCTCCAGCGAATCGTCCCTGAAGGATACGGCCCCTCTCTCCGGCTGATCTCAAGCCCTCGGCAAGCCGCTTTATCCTGTATCCTCAGAGCGCCTCCGCAGCCTATTCTGAATATCCTTTGCAGGATCAGTCAGACCGCTAAGCAGGATAAGCTGGCCGGGCAGGGCAGTATAAGCAGGCCCAGTGATGACATATTCAGCGCGAAGCGGAGCAGGAGGCGGAGCGCGGCCTTTAGCGCCACGGAGGGCGCTATGGCCGAAAAGCGAATATGCCATCACTGGGCCGACCAGCACAATTTCCGGTCGGACGATAAATTATCGTTTCTCGACTTCCCCTTTTATGTTGTTTATAAGTCTTGCCCTTTCCAGTGTTTTAGGGCTTCCCGAACCGATCTGGCCATTTCTGCCGAGTAATCCGAACCGGTTTTTTTAGCATACATAAACTGGGCAAAATTCTTGGCTTTATAGGGATTATTCTGATTCAACTTTTCCTCATTG
>JAEWCM010000154.1 GCA_023390635.1 Bacillota bacterium | reverse complement strand
CATCCCGAACACGGAAGTTAAGACCTCCAGGGCTGAGAATACTTGGACCGCAGGGTCCTGGGAAGGTAAGTCGTCGCCAGGTAACTTAGAAAAGCGAGATTGCTATTACAGCACTCTCGCTTTTCTGCCTATGAGTTGAAGAAGTTTGGAGTGAGTCCTTTGGCTTAAAGGCTAAAGTACACAAGACAAACGAAAATCCAATTTGATAAAAACAAGAGATATAGTAAGAATAATGAACATATATAGATATAGTCGCGGCAAATTGACGATATTAGCCTGAAACAGAGAATGACACTTAAGATGAAAACGTGTATTATAACAGTAATCCTAACTACAACCTGTTTCAAGAAAATTTAATACACAATAGTGTGGAATGGCAATGGGGCCAATGAGATATCATATACTGGTGATGTCTTGTTGTCCCTTTTTTGATTTGAAGCAGGAGGTGGTTTAATGCAAGACTTTAATAGTTTTAAGGATAAGGAAGGCAACATTTCACTGGAAAAGGCTTCGTTGCTTTTAGCTTTGACAGAGGCCCGTACTGAAGAAGATGAATTGAGGAGGCTTCTGACACATAAATATTCTTTGGTATGTGGAGTGACAGAGATTGGTGGCACGGTGACAACCCTTCAGGGCAATGGAAAGCTTATCAATGCGGTGTTGTCTGCGGCTTTCAATACAAATGTGATTCACAAAGAACCGACACATATTCATGCTTTGGTGCATGCGACGCTGGAAGCAAGTAACAGTATTTTTATCCATACGAATTCAAATGCCAGTTTTGCTTTGAAAGTTGGTATGGTAACCGATCAGAAATGGTTGGCAATAGCCATATTTGGATGGTCCTCTTTGCATCCCCTTTCGGAACATGGTCGGGTGGGATTAGGCTATATGCACCTGTAATGCTTGAGTAAGGATAAAGTGCAGATATATTATTGAAAATTGAATCAAGCAGTGAGAGTACTAGAGATTTAGAGAATTAGTGACTTTAGTGAGTTAGAGAATATTTATTATGGAATTGTTAAATTAACGGTCTTGGCTGTTAGTAACTATTAACAGATTTTATTGGGCACCGGTTCCCTTTCTGATAGAAAGGAGAACATGGAGTGTGTAAGTGTTTAAGAGAGCCCTTCTTTAAAATGAAAAGAAGGGCTCTCTTTGTCTATTTTTAAATAAATTTTCCCGGAGGGAAAGGTTTTAGTTACGAAAGGGGTGATGAAGAAGTAGGAAGGTGAGACAGTACTTTAAGAGGTTATGAACAGGCACTAATAAAAAGGAGGAATATCTTATGAAAATGATCAGAGCCATTATCAGACCGGAAAAGGCAGATGCTGTTGCCGAAGCCTTAGCAAAGGAAGGATTGCCGTCTTTAACTAAAATGCATGTGTTTGGTAGAGGACGTACCAAAGGAATTCGTATTGGGGATGTAGTCTATGATGAGTTCCCTAAAACCATTCTTCTTATGGTCGTAGAGGATGAAAACTTGGATAAGGCAGTGTCTGCAATTTTAGAGAATGCTAAGACAGGGACCATGGGAGATGGTAAAATCTTTGTTACAGAGGTAGAACAAACGTATACGGTGAGCACAGGTGCTAAAGGCCTGTAAGAAATTGCAAAGGGGTTGAGTGCATGAAAGAGATCATTGCTGTGGTAAGGCGGCATCAGGTGCCCGCCACAAAAAAAGCACTAGAACTGGCCGGATTCCCTGCTCTTACCGTGCAAAGTGTAGAAGGCCGTGGTAAGCAAGGCGGAATTGGCGGATGGGCCGCTGAAGTTGATCCTGAATTGAATAAAGTGATTAAAAGTACACCGGCAGATGAAGTGGAAATTAAATGGATTCCTAAACGGCTGTTAAGCATTGTGGTTCAGGATAATGAGGTGGAAAAAGCAGTTCAGGCCATTATTGTAGCCAATCAAACAGGTAACATTGGCGATGGTAAAATCTTTGTTTGTCCCCTGGCTGAAATTATCCGGGTAAGAACGGAAGAAACTGGGGAAAGCGCAGTTTCCTAAGGAGAAAGAGAAGCACTACAGAAGATAGTTGAGATGTAGCTGAGGAGTAAAAAAAGGAATAAAAGGAGAGAGGTTATTATGAGACAGGTCGCTATTTACGGTAAAGGCGGAATTGGAAAATCAACAACAACGCAAAATACAGTATCTGCTTTAGCAGAAATGGGAAAGAAGATCATGATTGTAGGGTGTGATCCAAAGGCAGATTCAACTCGCTTGATCTTAAATGGAATTGCTCAGGCCACAGTGATGGATTTGGCCAGAAAAAAAGGTACCGTTGAAGACTTGGAATTGGAAGATGTGCTGATGACAGGCTTTGAGGACATCCGTTGTGCTGAGTCAGGCGGTCCGGAACCTGGTGTTGGATGCGCTGGCCGTGGTGTTATCACCGCCATTAACTTCTTGGAGGAAAATGGGGCTTATACTCCTGATACCGATTATGTTTTTTATGATGTATTAGGTGACGTTGTATGTGGTGGTTTTGCGATGCCGATCCGGGAAAATAAAGCTCAGGAAATTTACATTGTAACCTCAGGTGAGATGATGGCTATGTATGCAGCAAACAATATTTCCAAAGGTATTCTGAAATATGCTACAACTGGTAGTGTTCGCTTGGGCGGTCTGATTTGCAACAGCCGTAAAGTAGATAAGGAATATGAACTGATTGATGAATTGGCAAAACGCCTTAATACACAAATGATTCATTTCATGCCCAGAGACAATCAAGTTCAGAGAGCAGAACTGCGCAAACAGACGGTTATTCAATATAGTCCGGAGCATCCACAGGCTGACGAGTATCGGGCCTTAGCCAAAAAAATTGATGAAAATAAAAAGTTGACCATTCCAACACCTTTGGAAATGGAAGATTTGGAAGAACTCTTGATGCAGTACGGCATTATGGAAGAATAGTAAATTGATTTTATTAATTGATTGGGGGGACGGAAAATGAGTGTTCAGGATGTAGTAGCCGAAAATAAAGAACTGATTGAGAAAGTGCTGGAAAAATATCCGGAAAAAGCGATGAAAGTTCGGCGGCAGCATTTAGGAGTCAAAGGAAGTGACTGTGAAGGCTGTGCGGTAAAATCGAACAAAAAATCCGTGCCCGGTGTAATGACCTCAAGAGGATGCGCTTACGCAGGATCTAAAGGTGTAGTATGGGGCCCGATTAAAGACATGGTCCATATTTCCCACGGGCCGGTAGGATGCGGATATTATTCGTGGAGCACCCGACGTAATTTGGCTGAAGGGGAACGGGGTATCAATAACTTTGTTCCCTTCCAATTCACTTCTGACTTTCAGGAAAGTGATATTGTCTATGGCGGCGATAAGAAACTGGAGAAGATTCTCCATGAAGTGGTAGATCTTTTCCCTGAGGTTAAAGGAATCAGTATTCAATCCGAATGTCCAGTAGGTTTGATCGGGGATGATATTGAAAGTGTGGCCAATCGCACGGCTAAACAGTTGGAAATGCCAATTGTTCCAGTCCGCTGCGAAGGATTTAGAGGGATCAGCCAATCTTTAGGACATCATATTGCCAATGACGCCATCCGGGATTATGTGCTGGGCAAAGGAACTCAGACAGAGGTTGGACCGTATGATATCGGTTTGATCGGTGATTACAATATTGGTGGCGATTCTTGGGCAATTAAAAAGATACTTGAAGAAATCGGTTACAATGTAAAGAATGTGTGGACCGGTGATGCGACCTTAGAAATGATTGAAAATGGTCATCGGGTAAAGTTGAACATTATCCACTGTTACCGGAGTATGAACTATATGGCTAATTATATGCGGGATACTTACGGCATCCCCTGGATGGAAGGAAACTTCTTCGGGCCGACTAAAATTAAAGAATCCCTGTTAGCCATGGCTGAGCACTTCGATGACAAGATTAAAGAAAATACGCTTAAAGTAATTGAAAAATATGAAGCTGAGATGATTAAGGTCATCGAAAAATACCGTCCCCGCTTGGAAGGAAAAAAAGTACAGCTTTATGTCGGAGGCTTACGTCCCCGCCATGTGGTAGGAGCTTATGAAGACCTGGGAATGAAAATTGTTGGCACAGGTTATGAATTTGCCCATGGAGATGACTATGACCGGACTTACGAAGAATTAGATGAAGGCACTTTGATCTATGACGATGTGACCGCCTATGAATTCGAATCTTTTGTGGATAAGCTGAAACCGGATTTGATTGGTTCCGGAGTGAAAGAAAAATACGTCTTTGAGAAAATGGGACTGCCTTTCCGGCAAATGCACTCTTGGGATTATTCCGGACCTTACTTGGGCTATGAAGGATTTCCTATTTTCGCCCACGATATGGATATGGCAATAAACAGTCCGACCTGGAGTCTTATAAAGAGCCCATGGTAAACACAATTTAGAAGGAAGTGAGAACAGATGAGCAATACATGCCAAGTAACAAAAGAATGGTTAGACAGTGAAGAATACAAAGAAAAGAATTTTGCCCGGGAAGCATTGGTTATCAATCCGGCCAAGGCCTGCCAACCCTTAGGAGCATTGTTATGCGCTTTAGGATTTGAGGGATGTCTGCCGTTTGTTCATGGATCGCAAGGATGCGCCGCTTATTTCCGCAATAACATGTCCAGGCACTATAGAGAGCCAATTTCTGCCGTGTCTGATTCGATGACAGAAGATGCAGCTGTATTCGGTGGTCAAGGCAATCTGATCGATGGTGTCAAAAATGCTTATAATCTTTATCATCCCAAGATGATGGCTATTTTCACAACCTGTATGGCAGAAGTTATTGGAGATGACATTAAAGCCTATGTGGATAATGCCAAACATCAAGAGGCGATTCCACAAGATTTTCCTGTTGCCTTAGCACACACTCCCAGTTTTAAAGGTTCCCACATTGTCGGCTATGATAATATGCTGAAAGGTTTTTTAGAAACCCAAGGCAAGGCAAGAGATGAGCAAAATCTCAATGACCGGGTCTATATTGTACCTGGATATGATCCCTACCCGTCGAATTTAAGGGAATACAAGCGCCTGATTAATGCTTTGGGTGTGAAGGCTACCGTTTTGGCCGACTATAGCGAGGTTGTTGATTCCCCCAACACCGGAAAGTTCGAAATGTATCCAGGCGGCACACCGTTAACAGAACTGAACGAAGCTTTGAACGCCCAGTCTTATCTTTTCCTGCAATCGTATTCCACCACTGCCACCTGGAAATTCATCAAGAATAAAAACAGAATCCCAACTGAAAAGATTCCTATGCCAGTGGGTATCAAAAATACAGATGATTTCATCAGTGCGTTGTCTAAAATTTCCGGGCAGCCTGTACCGGATGAGATCGTTAAGGAAAGAGGACGGACGGTGGATGCAATAACCGATGCCCACCCTTATGTTCATGGTAAAAGAATTTCGATGTTTGGTGATCCGGATGTTCTGATCGGCTTAGTATCTTTCTTGTTGGAGCTGGGAGCGGTACCGGTGCATATTGTCTGCACCAACGGCAGTGCTGCTTTTGAAAAGGAAATGGAAGCATTGCTGGCCTCCAGTCCTTTTGGTCAGGAAGCAAAGATCTATGTAGGCAAGGATCTCTGGCATCTTCGCTCCTTATTGGTAACAGAGCCTGTGGATATGCTGATTGGGGATTCGCATGGTAAATACGCTGCTCAAGATGCCGGGATACCCCTAGTCCGGGTTGGTTTCCCCATCACTGACCGCGTTAACCTACATCGTTATCCTATTGTCGGCTATCAGGGAGCCCTCAATTTATTGACGATGATTGCCAATACCTTTATTGATGAAAAAGACCGGACCTGTGATGCAGCTCATTTTGAACTGCTGCGCTAAAATTAACTACTATTATTAAAGGCTGAAAAGGAGGAGTGCCAAATGTTTGTTAATCTCAGTAAATTAGATTTGAGAGAAGAACACGAATTGAAAGAAAAGGGCGCTCCGAAACTTTGCTTTAGAGCCTTGCCGGGTGAAGGGGCGGAACGGAGTTGTGCTTTTGACGGAGCGCGCGTTGTGCTGATGCCTGTCACAGATGTAGCCCATCTTGTTCATGGTCCTATTGCCTGTGCCGGAAACTCTTGGGATAACAGAGGAGCTCGCTCTTCTGGATCCCAATTGTATCGCCGTGGTTTGACCACTGATTTATGCGAGAAAGATGTGGTATTCGGCGGCGAAGGTAAACTGAGGGAAAGCATATTGGAAATTGCCCAGAATCACAAACCTAAAGCTATTTTTGTTTATAGCACCTGTGTGGCTTCTCTGATTGGAGAAGACATTGATAAAATATGTGCCCTTGCCGAAGAAGAAGTGGGTATTCCCGTGATTCCTGTGAATGCTCCCGGCTTTATGGGAGATAAAAATATTGGAAACCGGATTGCCGGTGAAGTGATGTTCAACCGGATTATCGGAACCGGGAAACATCATGAGAAGGATCCAATGGCCATCAATTTGATTGGTGAATACAATATTGCCGGGGATATCTGGCAGATACTTCCTGATTTTGAGAAGTTGGGGATAAAGCTTCAATGTGCTATTACTGGGGACGCTACCTTTGAACGGTTGCAGGAAGCTAATTGTGCAAGCCTTAATGTATTGGTATGTACGAAAAGTTTGACTAACCTGGCCCGGTCTATGCAAAAAAAATATGGAATTCCTTTTATTGAAGCTTCTTTTTATGGTATTCAGGATACCTCTCAGGCATTGCGTTCCATAGCAAAAGCTTTAGGTGATCCTGATCTGATTGAAAGAACCGAACGCTATGTGATTGAAAAGGAGAAGGAGACACGGGCGGCAATCGCTCCCTACAAGGAGAAGTTGCAGGGAAAGAAGGCCATTTTATTTACAGGCGGGGTAAAAACCTGGTCCATGGTGACTACTTTGGAAGAGTTGGGCATCAGCATTTTGGCTGGTGGAACTCAGAATTCCACCCCGGAGGATTTTCTACGCATGAAGGCTTTAATGGACCCGGGAGCCCGGATCATTGAAGACACAAGTTCGGCAGGATTCCTGGACATCATCGCCCAGAAAAAGCCGGATTTGATTGTAGCAGGCGGGAAGACCAAATATCTGGCTTATAAGACCAAGACTCCTTTTTTAGATATTAACCACGGACGGAAACTGGCCTATGCAGGCTATGAAGGCATGATAACCTTCGCCAAAGCGGTTCAGCGCACTTTCTTCAGTCCGGTCTGGACTTTGTTGCAAGAAAAGTTTCCTCCCCAGGCGGCAAAGGAGGATTGCCGTTATGGAGCATAAAACAAGACACTATCAAGGAAATCCGCAAAAGAACAGTCCGGCCTTAGGGGCTACGATCGCTTATTTGGGGATCGACGGTTTACTCGCTCTTTTGCACGGCTCACAGGGATGTTCAACTTTTTGCCGTTTGCAATTGAATCGCCACTTCAAAGAACCTATTCCTTTAAATTCTACAGCTCTTTTAGAGGATACGGCGATTTTCGGAGGATGGCAGCAATTAAAGGATGGAATTGCTAAGACAGCAGATAAATATTCGCCGAAAGTGATTGGTGTGATGAGTGCTGGTTTGCCCGAGACCTACGGAGATGATATGGTCAGTGC
>JAEWCM010000115.1 GCA_023390635.1 Bacillota bacterium | reverse complement strand
GCATATATCCCAGGCCGCGAATTGTTCTCAAACAGTGCTCATAGCCGTACTTCTTCAATACTTTGCGTAAATTACTGGCATAAACTTCAACAACATTGACAGAAGTATCCGAATCCATCCCCCAAATACGATGAAAAATCTGATCACGAGTCACAATGGTGTTTTTGTTATTGATTAAATATTCAAGGATGTCAAACTGCTTGCCTGGCAACTCGACCATCTCGTCATTAATCATAGCTAACCTGTTTTTTAAGTTTAGGCTGATCCCATGAAAGTTCAGAGTATTCTCTTTCAAACTCCCGCCTGCCCGGCGTATAATGGCCTCTAGTCTGGCCAAAAGCTCTTCCTGATAAAAAGGCTTTATTAGATAGTCATCAGCGCCGCTTTTAAAACCTTTGATCTTATCGTTTATTCCGTCCTTCGCTGTAAGCATAAGTACCGGTGTCTCAATTCCCTTGTCTCTCAGAGCACTTAAAACCTGGTATCCATTAAGATAAGGCATCATTACATCTAAAATAATCACATCGTATATATTTTGCTCGCCCAGATAAAGCCCTTCTTCACCATCAAATGCCTGATCGGTTTCAAATAGGGAAGAAATCACTTCACAAATAATCTGGGAGATTTCTTTATCATCCTCTACGACCAATGCTTTCAATCTTTCACCTTCTCATCTTTTCACCATATTTTACTACGCTCATTGTAACAAATAATTTTCAAAGTACCACATGATATAAAACAATCCGTTTATATTAATTGAGTAATCTAAAATTATTAGTTCAAAATCATGAAATTTCCTAAACATGATCAAACTGCTATACAAAATCTCCTAAATATTTTGTATAGTAGTAAAGGAATAAAAAGATAGATCAATTCATAAAGGGGAAAGGAAGATTCATTATGTTCAAAATTGGTTCGAAAAGAAGCCGTCTGCCGGTAGTTTTGGCATTAAGTTTAGCCATGCTTCTGGGCTTGCAAGGATGTGCTCAGAACCAGACGTCCGAAACTGTCATCAAGCTTGGCATGTTGCCGATTGAGGATAATTTGCCATTTTATGTAGCAGAAAAAGATCAACTCTTTCAAAAGTATGGAGTAAAGGTTGAACTTGTCGAATTTCCCAGTGCTCAGGAAATGGGTTCGGCGATCCAAAGCGGCCAGATTAACGGGGAAATTACCGATATGATCGTCAGCGGCTTATTGAAAAAAGGTGGGACAGATATTCGTATTGCTGCCATAGCATCCGGCACAACAGCCAAGGAAAGCCCTTTCACGATTCTCGCTTCTCCAGACTCTAAAATCACCAAATTATCCGACTTAAAAAACGTTCCCATCGGTGGGACTGAGAATACCATCATTCATTATGTGCTGGACAACATGCTCACACAGGCCGGATTCAACGAAAATGAAATTAAAATCACTTCCGTACCGAAGATGCCTGTGCGCTTAGAGATGCTCTTAAATAACCAGATTCAAGCAGCTGTATTTACCGAACCCTTAGCAAGTCTCGGCCAGTTGCAGGGTGCTCGTAAAATCGCCGATGACACGGAAAATAACATTTCTCAAACGGTTATCCTTTTCCGCCAAGCAGATATTGAATCCCATGCCAAGGAAGTTACCGCTGTGCTCAAGGCTTACCAGGAAGCAGGACAAGCCATTAATAACACCCCTGATCAATATAGGGAGCTAATCTTAGAAAAAGCTAAAGTTCCTGATGCCCTTAAGTCAACTTACAAGATTCCTACCTTCTCCAAACTGCAACTGCCTACAGAAGATCAAATCAGTAAGGTCATGCAATGGATGGTGTCCAAACAACTGTTGCCCCAGGCTTACTCATATCAAGATATGGTAAACAAGGATCTGATTTCCGATCTGAAGTAATTTTTTTATCCTTAAATCTATCAAAACACGAAGGAGAAAATTATGCCAATCGTTATAGAGAAAAGAGGATTGGAAAAAAGGCCTCTGCCGATAGAGAGAAAAAGATCCGGCATATTGTGGAAACTATTCCGTCCTCATACCCTCACCGCTTCTTTTATTCCGGTTCTGATTGGGACCGTTTTTGCCTGGATGTCCACCCGTACTTTGCGTTTAGGTCTGTTTATCGCCATGATGGCAGCTTCAATTCTGATTCAAGCAGCCACCAATATGTTTAACGAATATTTTGATTATAAAAGAGGGCTCGATACTGCAGAATCTGTGGGCATTGCGGGAGCGATCACTCAGGATGGATTAAAGGCCCGCACCGTGTTTTATATCGCTTGGTCTTGTATTGCCTTGGCAGTACTTTTGGGAGTCTACATCTGCACCAGCACCACCTGGTGGCTGGCTTTGATTGGCTCTGCCCTCATATCTGTGGGTTATTTTTACACGGGAGGACCTTATCCCATCGCTTATTCTCCTCTGGGAGAGCTCATTTCCGGGGCTGCAATGGGCACAGGCATTATTCTTATCTCATACTATATCCAAACGGGCACCATTACCTGGAATGCTTTTCTGGTTTCAGTCCCCAGTCTGATTCTGATCGGCGCCATTATGCTGTCCAACAATATCCGCGATTTGGATGGAGATAGAAAAGGAGGAAGGCATACTTTAGCTATATTGCTCGGACAAAGCAAAGCAATCCAACTATTAGCCGGTATGTTTGTCTTTTCTTATGGATGGATCGTTGCCTTAATCCTCCTAAAAATCTTACCCATATGGTCCCTGTTCGTTCTTCTCAGCGTTCCCAAAAGTCTCACCGCCATTCGGGCTTATCAAGGTAAGCACTCTGCCCAAGAAATGATGGTAGGAATGAAGCACGTTTCCCAGAGCAATACTATTTTCGGAGCACTGTTGGTCATTGGCCTAATCATGGCTATTCTTCTGCAGTAGTCTACCGATAAATTTTTTATGAAGGCTGTTTAATTACAGCCTTTTTATTTTTTTCCACCTCAGCATACAATTGATATCCTCCACTTAAATTATAGACCTCATTAAACCCATTTTGACATAGGATCCGTTCTCCCAGGTATCCGCGCAACCCTACCCGACAGTAGATAAGAATTCTTTTTCTGTTATCCAATCGATGCAGGTTCTTGCGCAGCTCATCCAGAGGGATAAGCTCCGCTCCCTCGATATGCCCTTCATTATATTCGGCCCTGGTCCGCACATCCAAAATCGTCCAATCCTCATCAATTAAATTTCCTACATCATGCCAATGCAAAATTCTACTTTCTCTATTCAGTACATTTCCCGCCACAAAACCTGCCACATTGACAGGAGCCTTAGCTGAAGAAAACGGAGGTGCATAAGCTAACTCCAATTGGGCCAACTGATTCACCGTGCCACCAAACTGGTAGGCAGCAGCTATCAGATCAATGGCTTTATCTACCCCTTCCTTCCCTATAGCCTGCCCCCCTAAAATCGCGCCAGTATCCGGAGCAAATAACAGTTTCAGTGCCATCTGTGTTCCTCCCGGATAATAACCGGCATGGCTTAATGGATAAACAAAGACCTTTTCATAAGGGTTCCCCAGCCTCTTTAATTGTTTTTCATTATAACCGGTGCAGGCAGCCGCTTTATCAAATACTTTTAAAATTGCTGTTCCCGCCACTCCCTGGAATGGGGAGGCTTGGCCTCCGATATTATCTGCCGCTAAACGGCCCTGACGATTAGCCGGTCCAGCCAGAGCCAGCATTACTCTTTCCTTGCTGTTCATGTCAAATGTCTCAGCACCGTCACCTGCCGCATAAATATCCGGATCGGACGTCTGCTGAAATTCATTTACCCAGATTCCTTTTCTTTCTCCTAGTTTAAGGCCTGCTTTTTCAGCCAGTTCACTTTTCGGCCTTATCCCGATACCTAGGACGATCATGTCTGCTTCCAAGGTTTGACCATTATTCATGTGGACACTCAGAATTCTTGCCTGTCCATTTTCAACCTGTTCAACATGAGTTACTACAGTTTGAGTTATAAGCTGAATTTTATTTTGGCGCAGATGATTCTGAATTATGGCAGCCATGTCATAGTCAAAAGGAGCTAAGACCTGATCCGCTCCTTCAATCAGCGTTACTTCAATCTTTCTGTGGTATAGATTCTCCGCCAGCTCAATCCCGATAAAGCCTCCTCCTACAATGACCGCATTGTTTACTTTTTGTTCGTCTATGAATCGGCGCAAAGCAAGTCCATCCCGGATATTGTGAAACGTAAACACTCCGGGAAGATTTATATCCACTCCTGAAGGTATAAATGGCTCCGCTCCGGGCGATAGGATCAGCTTATCATAAGTTTCGGTATATTCTCTTCCGCTTTCCAGTTTCTTGACCAGCACAGTCTTACCTGCCCTGTCAATAGCTATGACCTCACTGTTCGTCCGCACATCAATGTTGAACCGAGATTTCATGGCTGACGGTGTCTGGACATAAAGACTGTCTTCATCCTGAATCACCTGCCCCACATAGTAAGGCAGGCCGCAGTTAGCATAGGAAATATGTGCTCCTCGTTCGAAAAGGATAATTTCCGCCTGCTCATCCAATCGGCGTAATCTGGCTGCAGCGCTGGCCCCCCCTGCAACTCCACCGATAATTACAGTTTTTAACGCTCCCCCCATTTTTTATCCTCCCTATCATATCTTTTGATTTTCTCCTCTTGTATCCATAATGATTATTTCATGCTCTATTCTTTTTCGCGGTCAGCACACTTTCTTCCTTTATGAAACTCAACTTAAGTTGTCTAAAATCACGGACATAAATCTGGAGGATATGCTCTTGTTTTAGTATGCGTTACACTCCTGTTTAGTAATCAAAAATCAAAAAGAGGACAGTATGCAACAATACAAAGTTACACACTGCCCCAATTACCACAGGTAAGATGCCTGATTAAAT
>JAEWCM010000080.1 GCA_023390635.1 Bacillota bacterium | reverse complement strand
GAGCAAAGGTTCGGGTCGTTAAAGGCTGGGGAAAGGTTGAGGAAGTAGGGAAGATTGAAGTAATGAGTGAAGCGGGTACAGAAGAGTTCACGGTAGATGATCTTGTGCTGGCCACCGGTTCCTTGCCAGCCTTCTTGCCTATACCCGGAGTTGATTTGCCCGGGGTAGTAACCAGTGACGAGCTGTTGGAGGAACATGAGCTGCCTGCCAGTTTGGTAGTGATCGGCGGAGGGGTGATTGGGATGGAATTCGCCTGTATCTATCAGACGTTCGGTTGTCATGTAACAGTGGTGGAAATGATGCCCGCTATTCTGCCCAATGTGGATGAGGAAATTCCCAAACGTTTGAATCCGGTCTTAAAGAAATCAGGGATGGAAATTATGGTGAAGACAGCGGTCAAAGAGATCAGACGAGAAGGAGATCATCTGATCGTTCTCGTAGAAGACGGCAAAGGAAGCAAGGAGATCACTGCGGAACGGATATTGGTGGCTACCGGTCGTCAAGCAAATCTACGGGGAATTGATGTAGAGAAGTTAGGCTTGGTCACAGAACGGGGAAGGATCACTGTAAACCGTAAGCTGGAAACCAATCTGCCCCATGTTTATGCTATTGGTGACGTGCATGGAGGAATGATGCTGGCCCATACTGCCAGTGCTGAAGGTATGGTTGCCGCAGAGAGAATTAAGGGAGAAGCGGTAGAGATGGATTACCGGGCTGTACCGGGAGCTATTTTCACCTATCCGGAAATTGCAACAGTGGGCAAAACGGAACAAGAATTAAAGGCGGAAGGGAAAGTTTATAAAGTGAGTAAATTCCCCTTTTCTGCTATCGGTAAAGCAGTAGCCATTGGAGAAACTTATGGGATTGTAAAGATTGTAGCCGATGAGACAGGGGTCATTCTTGGTGCGGCTATCTTGGGGCCTCAGGCCAGCAGTTTAATTCAGGAACTGGTGATGGCCGTAGAGCGGGGAATGAGCGGCGATGAGGTGGCCCGCATCATTCACGCCCATCCTACTTTGCCTGAAGCTGTGATGGAAGCTGCTCATGGTGTGATGGGAAAAGCACTGCATATTAAATAGAAGATATGTACAAAATACTTGGGTAATTTTTCTTCCTCATGATCAAATGGCAGGAAGTAAAATTAAAAAATAAGCAGAAAAAAGTCCGAACGAATAAAAAAAACCGTAGATTAATGTTCGGGTATGCAGTATAATATGTTCAACAACTGCTATTGTTTGACGTTAAAAATCGAATGATAGCAGATTGATATTTTAAAGGAGGAATAAAAGGGTGCTAGAAAAACTATTTCATCTATCTGAGCGCAAAACGGATGCCAAGACTGAGATCATAGCCGGACTGACGACTTTCATGGCTATGGCTTATATTTTGGCTGTCAATCCGGCCATCCTTTCCGGTACAGGAATGGATGTGAACGCAGTATTCTTTGCTACTGCAGTTGCAGCAGGGTTAACCACGATTGCCATGGGCCTGTTTGTTAACTTCCCGATCGCGCTTGCTCCAGGGATGGGGTTGAATGCTTATTTCGCAGTAGTTGCTGCTCAAAACGGCGGCGAATTCTCCTGGCAGGTGGCTTTAGCAGCTGTCTTTATTTCCGGTATTATTTTCGTTATTCTGACTGTGACTAAGATTCGCCAGATCCTGGTAGAGGCAGTGCCTAACGGTTTGAAAACAGGTATCACTGTGGGTATCGGTTTATTTATCACCATTGTGGGACTTAAACTTTCCAATATTATGGTTACCAGTGTTCATGCTTCCGGCGCAACCGCTGAATCTCTGAAAGCGACTGCCGCAGCCGGCACTTTAACCGCTTTTGATTGGGATATTAAGCTGGGTAGTGTACTTGCCCATGATACTTTGCTGGCCATTATCGGTCTTGCCATTATGGGCTTCTTAATGGCGCGCAAGGTAAAAGGTTCTCTTTTATTCGGTATCATCATTACGACTTTGATTGGTATTCCCTTGGGTGTAACCAATGTAGAAAATTTTCAGCTCTTCAAATTGCCTGATTTCAGCAACCTGGCAGTAGGAGCTTTAGACTTTAAAGGAGCAATGACAGCAGGTATCGGTACTTTGATTCTAACCTTTACCTTTGTGGAATTGTTCGACAGCTTCGGTACCATGGTGGGAACCGGCAAGAAAGCCGGATTGATCGATAAAGACGGACGTTCTCCTTCCATCGGCAAAGCAATGTTGGTGGATGCTCTCGGTATCAGCTTCGGTGCTTTAATGGGAACGTCAACGGTAACCGCCTATGTTGAAAGCTCTGCCGGAGTCAGCCAAGGCGGACGGACAGGTCTGACTTCAGTAGTGACAGGCTTACTGTTCTTAGTCGCTTTGGTCTTTGCACCTTTCTTTACCCTGATTCCTGATGCAGCGACGGCTCCTGCTTTAATTATCGTTGGTTTACTGATGCTGAGCAGCATCAAGGAAATTGACTTTGAAGATTTCACAGTCAGTCTGCCGGCCTTCCTGACCATTATTATGATGCCCTTCACATATAGCATCGCTAATGGTGTTTCATTCGGAATTGTATTCTATACCTTCCTTAAATTGGTGACAGGCAAGGTAAAAGATATTCACTGGATGATGTGGCTGTTGACGGCTCTGTGTATCTATCGTTACATTGCCCTTGCGGCAGGCTGATGTTTGTCAAACAGACAGCCGTAAAAACAGAATAATAACCATATAAACAATGAAGGTATTGCCGACCGAACAGGTTTGGCAATACCTTTTTTTATATTATTGCATATTAGAAAAAAGCCCTGCCACAATAGGACAAAAGTCCTGTTTTAATTTTTTTTAATAAAAAATCAAAATTTTAGCAGGAGAAATCAATAAATTAGAGAATAAGTGGGGTAAAGTGGAGCAAAGTGGAGCGATTAGGGTTGATGGTGGGGTGGACATGAATGTTCATGGGGGAGTATCTTCATACAATCGATGGAAAAGGCCGGCTAATTATACCGGCCAAGTTCAGAGAATCCCTCGGTGAACAGTTTATTGCCACGAAGGGTTTAGATCATTGTCTATTTGTCTACCCACAGGCAGAATGGCAGCAGTTAGAGGAAAAATTGCGGGCTCTGCCTTTTACCCAATCGGATGCGCGTGCTTTTGTTCGTTTTTTCTTTTCCGGGGCGACTGAATGTGAACTGGATAAACAGGGCAGAATTCTTTTGCCGGCTAATTTGCGTGACTATGCCAAGCTGGAGAAAGATGTTGTACTGGTGGGTGTGAGTTCCCGAGTGGAGATTTGGAGCCAGGCTCTTTGGGATGATTATAGCCGCCTGGCTGAGGAAGATTACGCGACGGCAGCCCAATCATTAGTCAACCTGGGAATATAGAAAGGACGAACTGCTTTGGAATTTATACACAAAACCGTATTGCTGCAAGAAAGTGTAGACCTGGTGCTTACCGATCCTTCTGCAGTTTATGTAGATTGCACTTTAGGTGGCGGAGGACATACCAGGCTCATCTTGGAGTCTCTGCATAGAGATGGGCGAGTGATCTGTTTTGATCAAGACACGAGAGCCATTGCTAATGCCAGAGAACAGTTAGGAAGTGATGAAAGGGTCACCCTTATCCATAGCAACTTTTCGCATTTGCGTGAAAAGTTATCAGAGCTTAATGCTCTGCCGGTGCAAGGAATCCTTTTTGATATTGGTGTTTCTTCTCCTCAACTGGATGAAGCGGAAAGGGGATTCAGCTATATGCATGATGCCCCCTTGGATATGCGAATGAACCAGGAAGAGGTACTCTCTGCTTATCAAATGGTCAATGAATGGAGTGAGCAGGAGTTAGCCAGTGTAATATGGCGGTACGGAGAGGAACGCTGGGCCAAACGAATCGCATCTTTCATTACAGAAGCTCGCTTACAGCATCCCATAGAGACAACAGGGCAGCTGGTGGAGGTCATAAAGGCTGCCATTCCTGCCGGAGCAAGACGGGATGGCCCTCATCCGGCCAAGCGTACTTTTCAAGCGCTGCGTATCGCGGTCAATGATGAATTGGGTGTATTAAGCAAAGCTTTGGAACAAGCATTAGACTGTCTAGCCCCTGGAGGAAGGGTTGGAGTTATTACTTTTCACTCTCTGGAAGACAGAATCGTTAAGGAACATATGCAAGGTTGGCTGGGACGCTGTACCTGTCCACCTGAACTTCCTGTCTGTCGGTGCGGAGCTAAGGCCCGTGCCAAGTTGGTTACCAGAAAACCAGTGGTTCCTGCTGATGAGGAAATTGAAGCCAACCCTCGGGCTCGGAGTGCTAAGTTGCGCGTAGCAGAAAAGTTGAGCAAGGGATAATTTATCAATAATACTTTGCTAAATTCATTCCAATAGAATAGAATGTATGTTCTGATATAAATATAACACATGTTCCCTAAATGGACAAGTTTTAGAATGGGAAAATAATATATTTTTTCAAAGCTATTTCTAAAGAGGATGCTGTAAAGAAAACATCATAAATCGGTCTAAAGAAAGGAGTGTAAGAATACCCATGGTAGTGGCACAGGAAAAACTTGAATTAGAACTCGAACGATCCATACCTGAAAGTCCGCGCTCAAAACGGCGTGTAGCTTCTCGCCCCAAACAACAAGGGAAATTTAAGGGTATTCTCATGGTTTTATTATTAAGTGGGGTGATGGGCGCAGTTGGTGTTGCCAGTGTTCATATTACGGTTGTACAAAATGATCAAGTGAAGGCTCTCCAAAAAGAAATTCGTGACATAAAACAAAATAACGATCTTTTGCAGGTAGAGGTAGATAAGCTGCGGTCGGTCAGCCGGATTGAAAAAGAAGCGACAGCTATGGGCATGGTAAAGCCGTCAGGTACGGTATATGTAGCCGGAAATTTATCTCCTGTCCAGAATGAGACGGGGGACGCACAATCACAAGCAGCCAGTCAGCCTGCAGAGAAGAAAGCTTCTCCATTTCAGGAAATAGCTCAGTTCTTTAGCAATTTCTTTGCTCTAGCTCAAAGATGATTAAAAGAAGGCGCTTTTGGCTTGCGTGACCCCGTCATAATGCTGGGGGGTGAGGACAGATGAGTCCTTATGTTTTCATGCGCAAACGAATAGGCTTTCTTTTTTTATGTGTAAGTCTCTTTTTGCTGGCTTTAATTGGTCGTTTGGCTTATGTTCAACTGGCCCAGGGTCCTTTTCTGAAAAAGATTGCCGAGGATACGCATTTCCGCGGAGTTCCGGTAGCGCCAAAGCGGGGCAACATTGAAGATCGTAACGGAAATGTGCTGGCAATGAGTGTGAGCAGTGAGACAGTGTACGCTATTCCGGCTGAGGTCCGTCAATCCGGCAGTGAACAGGAAATTGCCGATAAGTTGGCGGATTTGCTTGGACAGTCCTCTGCTGATGTGCTGAAGAAAATTACTAAGAGGACAGCTATCGAATATGTACAGAAAAGGATTACTCCCGAGGTGGCGGCAAAGGTGCGGGAGTTAAAGCTTCCCGGAATCGGCACCACGGAGGATAGTCAGAGATATTATCCTAACGGTACGCTGGCTGCCCATGTGATCGGCTTTACCGGGATTGACAGCCAGGGTTTGGAAGGAATTGAGCTGACAAGGGACAAAGAACTGCAAGGGACAGCAGGCAGTATTTTGAGAGAGTTTGCGGCTAATGGCATCGAGCTGCCGGAGGCACAGCATGAGTATGTGGCTCCCCAGACAGGAAATACTGTTCGCCTGACCATCGATAAAAACATTCAGGCTTTTGCCGAGCGGGAAGTACAAAAGTTAATGTCCGGCCAGGGAGTCAATATGGAAGGGCAGAGTCCAAAATCCGCTTCGATCTTGGTGATGGATCCGAATACGGGAGAAATGCTGGCGCTGGCTACAGCTCCTACCTATGATCCAAACCACTATCAGGATTATGATGCAGCCTACCGACGGAATATCGCTGTACAAAACGGTTATGAACCCGGTTCCACATTTAAGATTATTACTCTGGCGGCTACCCTGGCAGAAAAAAAGATCTCTCCTACAGAAGGTTTTTTCGATATGGGCTATATCACAATCTTAGGCAAAGATATTCATTGCTGGAAATCAGGAGGACATGGCAGTCAGACATTTACCCAAGTTGTGGAGAACTCATGTAACCCCGGGTTTGTGGTGATGGGGCAGCGACTGGGAATGAATACTTTCTATAAATATCTTAAAAACTTTGGCTTCGGACAAAAGACAGGGATTGAAATGTCCGGAGAAGCGGTGGGTATTTTAGCAAATCAGAAAAAGGCGACAGCCCTGGATTTGGCAACGATGTCCATCGGTCAAACCAATAATGTTACTCCCATTCAACTGATCACCGCAGTAGCGGCAGTAGCTAACGGAGGGAATTTACTTAAACCTCAATTGGTTAAAGAAGTGGTTTCTGCATCAGGGGAAGTGATCACTCCGTTTCAAAAGCAGGTGGTCAGGCGGGTGATCAATGAAGACACTTCCAAACTTGCCCGCGAGATGCTGGAATCAGTGGTCACCAACGGCACTGGCCGCAGAGCTTTCCTGCCCGGATATCGGATGGCGGGAAAAACAGGGACTGCCCAGAAAGTGGAGAACGGAGCTTATGTCCAGGGAAATTATGTAGCTTCCTTCATTGGATTCGCCCCTGCCAACAACCCCCAACTGGTTATTTTAGCAGTGATCGACGGGGTCCCGTTTTATGGCGGTTCAGTAGCGGCACCGCCGGTGCAGTCGGTAATGCTTGATTCTTTGAAATATCTTGGAGTCAAGCCTGACTTGAATGCACCGCTTACGCCCAGCAAGCCTATGCCCGGTTTGGAATTTGCCCCTATCCAGGAAGGGGCGGTTGTTCCTTCGGTCATCGGTTTACCAGTGAGTGAAGCGAATCAGGCGTTAACCAAAGCGGGATTTAAGGTGATGACGGAGGGACAGGGAAATACGGTAATTGATCAGATTCCCTATGGTGAGGCTAAAGTTGAGAAGGGCGGAACGGTACTGCTTTATTTAGGCAATGAGGCGGGGACTCAGACATTAGGATCATGGTGGGATGATGGGGACGAGGATGTGGCGGCGATTCAGTCCCTTGGCAGCCGTATCCCTATATCATCAAGTGGGTTAGGCGAGTAGACGACGTTTTAGGTCTGGCTTTAAGTTAAACTGTCTATAATATGCTTATAGGCAGTTTAACTCCTGTTTATCACGGTTCTTGCCCGGAGATGGAGCAGTATCAATAATTGGAAACTGGTATCTGCACAAAAATTTGGTACAATAATAAAATAGCCTGAAACTAAATAAGATTAATATTATTAAATTTAATCAATATTTATGAATGGAAAGGGATGAGCGTGATGGCAGCAGATGCACGGCCGTTATCCCAGATCATAAAAAACATAGATGTGATTGGGACTCAGGGCAGCATGGACATAATGATTACGGGGATCAGCATGGATTCCCGGCAGGTAGAGCCGGGAGATATTTATGCCTGTGTGCCGGGTTTTAATGTAGATGGACATCAATTTGCGGCTGAAGCGGTGAAAAAAGGCGCAGTGGCTCTTATGGTAGAAAGAATATTGCCGATTGATGTACCTCAAATCCAGGTAGCCCATATGCGCCAAATTCTAGGCGAGCTGGCCGCTCATATTTACAGCGATCCGGCGCAGAAGCTGGAGATTGTTGGGGTGACTGGGACTAACGGGAAAACAACAGTCACTCACCTTATTGAGAAAATCGGGACAAAAGCAGGTAAAAAAGTGGGCTTGATCGGAACATTAGGGGCCCATATTAACGGGAAAATGATTCCCGGCAGCCGAACCACCCCTGAGGCCATTGATTTGCAGAAGCTCTTTCGAACGATGGTTGACGAAGGGGTTAGCTTGGTTGTGATGGAGGTATCATCCCATGCCCTTGATTTAGGACGGGTAAATGGTTGTGAATTTGATGCGGGGATTTTCACCAATCTGACTCAGGATCATCTTGATTATCATCAGACCATGGAAAAATATCTGGCTGCCAAAGCTAAATTATTCTCCGGATTGCATGGGCATAAAAGCGCTAAAGTGAGCGTATTAAATGGCGATGATCCTGCTTTTCAGTCCCTGAAGGATAGCTCGGCTGCACCTGTAGTTTCATATGGACTAACACCGGGACTCGATTATTGTGCGGGGAATCCTGAGATCCGGCCGGATGGTGTGTCTTTTCAGGTGGATTTTAAAGGAAAAACCCAGCAGATTCATTTTGCCACTCCAGGTATTTTTAGTGTGTACAATGCCCTGGCGGCTTTTGCCTGGGGTGTGGAGAGGGGCTTTGCTCCTGAACTGGTGGCTCATGCTTTGGAGGAAATTCATGGTGTGCCAGGGCGGTTTGAGAGCATTAAAATGGGGCAGCCTTTTCAAGTGATCGTGGACTATGCTCACACACCCGATGGCTTGGAAAATGTGCTGCGTACAGCCCGAAGCTTTACTAAAGGAAGATTAATCACTGTGTTTGGCTGCGGAGGAGACAGAGACAGAACAAAACGCCCGATTATGGGAAAGGCCTCGGCTGAATGGAGTGATTTTATCATTGTCACTTCCGATAATCCCCGGACGGAAGATCCGCTGCAGATTATTCAGGATATTGTGCCAGGAGTAGCTGGAGCTGACTATGTACTTCAGCCTGACCGGAGAGAAGCGATTTTCAGTGCCGTTGAGCAGGCCGGAGCGGGAGACACGGTTTTGATCGCCGGCAAGGGACACGAAGATTATCAGATTATCGGTAAGGAAGTGCATCCATTTGATGATCGTCTGGTGGCGAGGGATGCTTTAAGGAGGCAAGGTTATGGAGTGGACAGCTAAGACGCTGGCTGAAGCTGTGCAAGGAACGCTATATGGTGATGTTAACGCCCGGACAGCAGGGTGTGTGCTGGACAGCCGGCAAGTGCAACAGGGAAATCTATTTATTGCCTTTTCCGGAGCTCAGACTGATGGTCATGCCTATCTGCAGGGAGCGTGGGATCAAGGGGCAGCTGTAGTCATCGGAGAGAAAGCCGGTGTGGAAAAGTATGTCCATACAGACCATATTCCTGAGGGCAAAGCATTAATTGTGGTGGATAATTCTTTGCAGTCCATGCAGAACTTGGCTAAATCCCGCGTGCATAAGCTGGGAGTTAAGGTAGTAGGGATCACCGGCAGTAATGGGAAGACCACAACTAAAGATATGACTGCTGCTGTCTTAAGTAGAAAATACAAAGTGTATGCCAGTCAAGGAAATCATAACAATGAGTTGGGGCTGCCTTTAACCATCCTCAATGCTCCTGAGGATACGGAAATTTTGATCCTGGAGATGGGAATGCGGGGCTTGGGGCAGATCAAAGCCCTGTGTGAAATTGCTCCCCCTCATGTGGCTGTGATTACCAACATTGGCACAACGCACATGGAGCTGTTAGGCACCCAGGAAAATATTGCCCGGGCTAAATGGGAACTGGTGGAGGCTTTACCCAGGGACAGCTATGCCGTCTTGAATGCGGAAGATTTGTGGAGTGTCAAAAAGAGCCGGGAGGTATACCATCCTGTGCGTTTTTATGGAATGGAAGGTAAATATGCCTTACCTGATGTCCAGGGAATGGGCGAAAAGGCAGCCGGTGTGCTGGGAACGGAATTCACGGTGACATGGGGAGCGGAAAAGGCAACGACTGTCCTGCCCCTGCCGGGCAGGCACAATGTGCTTGATGCTTTGGCAGCTTTAACAGTGGGAACCCTTTTTCATGTGTCCTTGGCTGAAGGTTGTGAAAGCTTAAAAGAGCTGCAGCTGACCAAAATGAGGCTGGAGCTGTTGACAGGCCTGGAGGGCAGTACTTTGATCAGCGATGTATATAATGCCAATCCTGTTTCTATGCAAGCTTCACTCCGAATTTTGAAAGAGCGGGGGAGCGGACATTATACGGTAGCCGTGCTGGGGGATATGTACGAACTTGGCGATCTGGCCGTGGAAGGCCATCGTCAGGTGGGACGGGCGGCAGCCCAACTGAAAATGGATGCTCTGATTACTGTCGGTCCGCTGGCTGAAGAGATAGGGACAGGAGCTCTGGAAAAAGGCTTTGATCGGGAGCGGCTTATGGCTTGTACTACGACTCAAGCTGCTTCAGAGCTGGTGCGAAATTTACTGAGAGAGCATCAGGGTGCCTGGGTCTTACTTAAAGGTTCAAGAGGGATGAAGATGGAAGAGATTACGGCGGATTTGCTGGATTCTTTGCCAAATAAGCAGGAAAAGGAAGGAATTCTGCGATGATTGAAAGAGTTGCCATGGCGGCAGGAATCGCTTTTTTGATCACTTTAGTGCTTGGGCCGTTTCTCATTCCTCTGCTTCATGTGCTGAAGTTTGGACAAAATATAAGGGATGACGGGCCGAAGGCCCATTTGCAAAAGGCCGGAACGCCAACCATGGGGGGAATCATTTTTCTGGTGGGGATTATTATTGCCGTGATGATTACGGCGCAGAAACCCACATCGCTAGAGGTGGTCACTTTGTTGGCCGCCATGTTGGGCTTTGGTTTGCTCGGTTTTATGGATGATTTTATTAAAGTAGCGATGCACCGCTCACTGGGGTTGCGTGCTTATCAGAAATTGATCGGTCAGACGGTACTGGCGTTTCTCTTGTGCTGGGTGGGTGTGAATTGGTTTGGCCGGGGAACGGATATGGCGATTCCCTTCACGGACTTTCACCTGGAATTAGGATGGTTCTACTATCCCCTGGCTATGTTTATCATTGTGGGCATTGTGAATGCAGTTAACCTGACCGATGGTTTGGACGGGCTGGCTGCAGGCAGCGTGGCACTGAGCGGTACGGGTTATGTTCTGATTGCTTTACTGGCTGTTTCCCAGGGGGGAGGAGTGCCGGTTCTGGCTCATGATACTGATCTGATGATTTTTGCCGCGGCCGTGGTAGGAGGGTGTTTGGCTTTTCTGCGCTATAATGCTCACCCGGCACGGGTTTTCATGGGGGATACAGGGTCTTTGGCTTTAGGCGGGGCTTTGGTGGCCTTAGCGGTTTTAAGTAAAAGTGAACTGGTCCTCTTACTGGTAGGGGGAGTTTATGTTCTGGAAGCTTTTTCCGACATTATCCAGGTGGCTTATTTTAAGCGTACGGGCAAAAGGGTTTTCCGCATGGCCCCGCTTCATCACCATTTTGAGCTTTCCGGCTGGTCCGAGTGGAAAGTGGTAATTGTTTTCTGGCTTGGCTCACTGCTTTGTGCTTTATTGGGTGTGATGGGCTTTTTACCGACTCTGGGCTAAACGTCCGAATAAGGCTAAGTCAGATGGCTTATGCTACATTAATCATATTTTGGAGGAATGAACATGGATTGGCACGGGATGCGTTCTCTGGTGGTAGGCGCAGGCCGCAGCGGACTGGCTGCGGTGAAACGGCTGCAAGCCTTGGGCGCAGATGTATATTTAACAGACAAGAAGGATGAAGCCGCTTTGCCGGAGATTGTTGGACTTAAGATACCGAAAGATCATTTGCTTTTGGGCAGAATGATCGAATTGGCAGAGGTACAACCGGAATTGGTCGTATTGTCTCCGGGGGTGCCAACGAATCTCCCTTTTATTCAAGAGGCGATGGAAAAAGGGATTAAGGTGTGGGGAGAAGTAGAGCTGGCTCTCCAGAACTGTCCGGCCTTTTTGGTCGGAGTGACCGGAACCAATGGAAAGACCACGACCACTGCCTTGAGCGGAGAGTTGATAAGGCGCACAGGAAGACCTACGGTAGTGGCGGGGAATATCGGTATCCCCTTAAGCGGGCATGTGGAGAATCTGCCTCCGGAAGGGGTGGTGGTAGCTGAATTATCCAGTTTCCAATTAGAGCTCTGTGACCGGTTGAGAATCAATGTGGCGATCATCTTAAATATTACGCCTGATCATCTGGACCGGCATAAGACATTGGAAAATTACATTGAGGCCAAGGCGCAAATTCTCAAAAATCAGCGGCCGGAGGATGTGGCAATTTTGAACTGGGATGATCCTGCAGTGCGCAATTTGGCGTCACGGACGCAGGGCAGAGTTGTTTATTTCAGTTCGACGGGCTTTATCCCTGAGGGAGTAAGTCTACAGGACGGACAAATCGTCTGGGCCGAAAAGGGTCAGGTGACGCCTGTGATCGAGCCAAGCAAGCTGCACTTGCGGGGAGCCCACAATCTGGAGAATGTGATGGCAGCGATTGTGGCCGTGAGGGAGACGGGCCTTTCCTGGGAGGAAATCCGGCAAGGGCTCAGGGAGTTTCAGGGCGTTTCCCACCGCCAGGAAGTGGTAGGGCGCTTTGACAATATTCTGTTTATCAACGATTCCAAAGGGACCAATCCCGATGCGGCAGTGAAGGCTTTAGAGGCTTTTGACGAGCCAATCGTCCTGATCGCCGGAGGAAAGAATAAGGGTTTGAGCTTTGATGGCTTTATGAAAGTTGTGAAGCAAAAGGTGAGAAGTCTTATCCTGTTGGGAATGGCGGCCGATTTGATGGAAGAAGCGGCCCGTAAAGCCGGGGTGGAAAGAATCATCAGGGCGAATGGTTTTCCCGAAGGTGTGGAGCTGGCGATTAGGGAAGCAAGAGCCGGCGATGTGGTTCTACTGTCCCCTGCTTGTACAAGTTGGGATATGTTTAATAGTTATGAAGAAAGAGGGGAATTGTTTAAGGAGTTAGTGCGTACCCATTATAAGGAACCCAAATAATATAGTCAGGGGGAGCGATAATGGGGAGAAAAGGTCATCCGGATTGGATCTTATTAGGTTCGATCATTATGCTTTTAGGGATAGGCGTTGTTATGGTATATAGTTCAAGCGCGGTAAAAGGCTACTTGTATTACAATGATCCTTATCATTACTTCAAAGCAGATTTGATCTGGGTGGCCATTGGTCTGGCGGCGATGTTTTTATGTATGAGGCTGGATCTGAATTTTTTGCGCAAGTGGGCAAAAACTGCTCTTTATGTGGCTCTGGGCTTGCTGGTTATGGTGAAGATTCCCGGGTTGGGCCGGGAGGTGAACGGTGCTACCCGTTGGATCGGTTTGGGACCTCTATCCATTCAGCCTTCGGAGGTGATCAAGCTGTCCATGGTGTTGGTGATGGCTCATATTCTGGCCAAGAACCCTCATCAGGTTCAGTCCTTTCGCCGTGGCGTCCTACCTATTCTGGGATTATTGGCCTTGGTAGCAGGTTTGATCATGCTTCAGCCTGATTTGGGTACCACCCTGGTGATTGCCGGTACAACCTTTTGCATGCTGATTGCCGCCGGGGCGCGAACCAAACATCTGCTGACCTTGGGCGGTTCAGGACTGGGACTGGTAATAGCGGCCATTGCGGCGGCTCCTTATCGGATGAGAAGAATTTTGGCGTTCCTCGATCCATGGGCTGATCCTTCAGGGAAAGGATATCAGACCATTCAGGCCTTGCTGGCGTTAGGTCCGGGCGGATTATTCGGTCTGGGGCTGGGGCAAAGCCGGCAGAAGTTCTTATACTTACCGGAAAATCATACCGATTTCATTTTCGCGATGATTGGTGAAGAACTGGGCTTTGTCGGAGCGGGAATTGTGGTGCTGCTTTTCTTTTTATTTGCGTGGCGCGGCTATAAAGTGGCTATGAACGTCAACGACACGTTTTTAGGGCTGATGGCGGTAGGTCTTACTTCCATGGTATCCTTGCAGGCTATGGTCAATATGGGCGTGGTGAGCGGGATGCTGCCGGTAACAGGTATTACTTTACCCTTCCTTAGCTACGGAGGGACATCTCTGGTCTTTACCATGCTGGGAGTAGGGGTGCTTTTGAATATTTCCTGCCAGGCCAGGCGTTGAATGATAGAAACCGATTAAAGGAGGGATGGATTCATGCGAGTGATCGTGACAGGAGGAGGTACAGGAGGGCATATTTATCCTGCTTTGGCGATTGCCCAGGGAATAGTGGCACAAGGCACTGAGCATAAAATCTTATACGTGGGCACACGCGAGAGCATGGAGGCCCATCTGGTTCCTGAGCATGGCTTTGATTTTGCCGCTGTAAGCGGTCAGGGCCTGCCCCGGAAGTTGAATGCCGAAACGTTTAAAGTGATTGGCAAAAGCTTTAAAGCTCTCTGGGAGACTAAAAAGATTCTAAAGGATTTCCATCCCGATTTGATTGTGGGGACAGGTGGTTATGTTTCCGGCCCGGTGGTTTTGACCGGAGCCATGGCCGGTATTCCTACCATTCTGCACGAACAGAATGCTTTACCTGGGATTACGAACCGTACCCTGTCCCATTTGGTGCGTCGGGTTCTTCTTACCTTTCCGGAAAGCAAAGCACATTTCGGCAACAAGAAGAAATTAATGGTGGTAGGATTGCCTGTGCGTTCAGAAATTGGCCGGGTGAGCCGGGAAGAAGGGGCAAAACATTTCGGATTGCGCCCGGACCGGCCAACCATTCTGGTCACAGGAGGAAGCAGAGGTGCCCGTACCTTAAACAAGGCCATGGTCAGTGTGCTTCAAGCTCTGGCTGATCGTCCGGAGGTTCAGGTCATCTGGGCAACAGGAAAGGTGACTTATGAAGAGACGCTGGATGCCCTAAAAGCAGGCAGCGTATCGTTTGAGCGGCCTAATTGGAGGATTATGGAATACCTGTCGGATATGCCGGAAGCATACGCCTGTGCCGATCTATTTGTGGGCCGGGCGGGAGCAGCCACGTTAGCTGAGCTGGCAGTGGCGGGCAAGCCGGGAATACTCATCCCTTATCCCTTTGCAGCGGAAAATCACCAAGAATACAATGCCAGAGCGGTGGTTAAAGCGGGGGCAGCCCGAATGATCCTGGATAAGGATTTGACAGGGGACAAGCTGAGACAGGAAGTAGAAAGCCTGTTGACTAATGGGGCGGAATTAGGCAAAATGAGTGAAGCGGCTGTAAAACTGGCCAAGCCCCATGCCTTGGAGGAAATTGTGAAAACCTGCCTGGAGGTAGGTTGGCATTAATTGATAGGTTGGAATTAATTAACACGTCGGTGAACTTTCACACCTTTCTTGCTGTCTGCATATCATAAGGCAGTACATAAGGA
>JAEWCM010000073.1 GCA_023390635.1 Bacillota bacterium | reverse complement strand
CCGTACCGCCGTGCAGTTCCACCATTCCTTTCACGATAGCTAAGCCAAGCCCAAGACCTCCGTTGCTATGGGCGAGAGAATTTTCAGCCTGAACAAAAGGTTGAAACATGTCTTGCAATATTTCAGTATCGATGCCCAATCCATTATCCTCGATACTGAAGATAATCTGGTTATTGACCATATCTTTGGAAACTGTAACCTGGGTTTGTCCTCCCGATGCGGTGAATTTGCAGGAATTATGAAGTAGATTGCCGATAATTTGGGTCAGTCGGGTAGGATCGGCCTGCAGATAGATGGGGAGTGGAGATAATGTCAAATTCAAAGTTATATTTTTATCGTCAAATAAAGCCTGGCAATCTGCCACTGTTTTAGCTATTAGTGAGTTTATCTCCACTTGTTCCTTTTTTAAAATAATTTTGTTTTGGGAAATTCGCGTAACCTCTAATAGATCGTTGACAAGTGATGAAAGCTGGTTGGTTTGTCTTTCCAAAACTTCTATAGCCTGTGTGGCCTGCTTTGATCCGGGAAGGGCAAGTTTGAGAAGGGACAGACTCATCATAATGGAAGCCAAGGGGTTGCGCAGTTCATGGGAAAGGTTGCTGAGAAATTGATTTTTATTTTCATCCGCTTTTCTGAGATTTTCCACAAGGATAAGAGCCCGATGTTCGCTTTCTTGCAGGGCTTCTTCCACATTCAGGCTTGCAATAATGTCTGCAGCCTGATGGGCAAGCAAATCCAACATCCGCTGTTCCCGTTCACTGAAAATATGAGGGGTTTCATAATGGGTCGACAGTACGCCCATCAAATCTCCCGTGCTGCTGATCATAGGAGTAGATTGACAGCAATAGATATTCTCTTCCTGCATAAATAAAAGATCAGGTTTATCATGGAAGAGAGGGCTCTGAGCGACATTTTCGACGATAACTCTTCTTTTTTCTCTAAAAGCTTGTCCACATGATCCATGATCCGGGGAAGTGGCTCCGAAATAGCTCAGAAAAGATTCTTGAAAACCAAACTGGGCTATGAAATCTCTATGTGCTTCATTATTGACAAACAGTTGAATATTTCCTTTATCTGCTTGAGTTAGAGCGATCGCGATTTGGAGAATTTCCTGGCAGATGGCGTTTAAATTGACGTTGGAAATGATGTGGGTACTGAGAGAATGAAGCTTTAAAAGACCTTCCACTTCGGAGGTCAGCTCATCTTTGATTGATCTTAATATTTTTTGTTCTTCTCTGCATTTGGTGACATCCCTGATAGAAGTGACATTTCCGGCAAATTTTCCATCCACATTTCGAAGAACGGTGGTATGAACTTCTGCATAGATGAGAGTCCCGTCTTTGTGATAATAGTTGACTTCTCCAACATAAAAATTATCTGAAAGTATTTCCCCCATTGCTTCATTTGGTAAAGAATGAGGAACGTCGGATTGAAAAACATCATTGATGAAAAGTCCTATCACTTCTTCAGCTTTTCAGCCAAATAATTTCTCGGCCATCGTGTTCCAATAAGTAATGGCATAATGTTCATCCACTGCCACAATAGCATCGTGGACAGCAGACAGCAGCTGAGCCTGTAAACTGATTTGAGTGTTAATCTGTTTTCGTTCTATTATTTCTTTTGTCAAATCGCTTTGCCGCTTTTCCAGCTGCTTTTTCATATCCACGATAGGGGTAATATCTTTCAGAGTTGCAATGGAACCACAGATATTATGACTCTCATCACGTAAGGGACGGGCATTCCATATTGCTGTTTTGATAACTTCGTCTTCCCAGACAAAGTCCAGTCGGCGGCCATAGCTTTCCCGACCATGTTGCACTGCTTGTTGCATTGGCATCTCTTCCGGTGACAGCAGTTTTCCTTGTTCATATATTTTTAATGAAGGAAAAGCTTCGGTTGAAGGTGAAAACTGTTCACAGGGTTCAATCCGCAAGAATCTTGCGGCGATTGGATTGGGAATGATGTTCTTGCAGGTAATGTCGGTAGCGATCAAGAAACCTTCTTGAATTATACTTGAAAAATTAGAATCCAACAGGAACTTTAAGTCGGGGTTTGAACTGCAGATGTCAATAAAAGTCATTCAGCCCTCGTCTCCTCTTATTATGAAAATCGAATATTGTTGCGAAATATTTTTAATATTTAAATTGATTAATACTTTGAGTATAAAAGTATTTCGTAGAAAATATAATATTTCACAATAAAAGGAGAAAATCCTTCCGAGAAAAATATAATATGTTGTCGAATATTGTTTCTTTTTATAATATTTGAAAAACAAACATAAGATTATATGGGATAGTGTAATAATTTTAAAAAACTAAAAACCGTTTTTATTGTCCAAAATGGAAGTGCATGGTTTAATAAGTATATAGGGGAAATTAAATTAGAAGAGGAGGAATCCATTTGAGGTTTAATAAGATTTTTTGGGGATTTTTATTCTTTTTTGATTTGAGAATTGAGGGATTTGATATTCTTCCTGACCTTATCGGATATTGGCTGGTCTATTCCGGGCTAAATGAGATTATTTCTTTGAGCGGACATTTTGCCCAGGCAAAAAAGTACGCTCTAATTCTGGGGTTCTTGTCTATTTTCAATATATATGAAGTGAAGGTAGAATATTATCCCTTGCCATCTTTCGGGAGCTTTTGGCTGGTTCTATTGCCCAGCATAATAATTTGGATCTTGAATTTGCTGATGATTTGCCACCTTTGTCAAGGCATTGCTGAAGAGGCAAAGGCTCAGGATGTTCCTATACTTGAGAATTTGGCGTTGAAGCGTTGGAGCTATTATTTCTACGCTCAGCTTGGGATGATTGTAGCGCTGCTGCTGAGTTTTTTGCATTCGGCTGTAATGGCATTCGTTGTTTTGATCGCCGTTATTTCCCTCATCGCTTTGCTTCTCATCATGGGCTTAATGAAGAGAGCAGAGTCACTATTGGTTCAAGAACCATGATTAGATAGTAGGAATACTTCAATTCTGAAACTCTTATTTAATTCGAGCATAGGGTGAGAGAAAGGAGAGGATTTAACTGAAAAAAGACATCAGTAATGAGACTTTTTCTGAATATCAGGAAAAAGGGATGACCTTCCAATACAAAATCGGCATGATAATTTTGTATTTATCATGAGTTAATCTTTGGAGAAGTGTTAATCCTATTCTTATAAAAAATAAGAAACGGAGGAATGGAAAATGAGATTAAGCGGGAAAGTCGCGGTGGTCACCGGCGCAGCCTCAGGCATGGGGAAAGAAATTGCTAAGGCCTATGCCAGAGAAGGAGCAAAAGTAGTATTGGGAGACATTAATGTCGGGGCGGCCCAAAAAATCGCTGATGAAATCAGGGCTGATCAGGGAATTGCCACTGCCGTACCGGCTAATGTGGCTAAAGAAGAGGACGTTCAGGGTATGATAGACACGGCGGTGAATGAGTACGGTACATTGGATATCCTGGTCAATAACGCCGGTATTATGGATAACTTTGTGCCGGCAGGGGACTTGACTGATGAGTTGTGGGAGAAGGTCTTTGCTGTCAATGTGACAGGGCCTATGCGCTGTACCCGTAAGGCTCTCTCTATCTTTCTTCCCAAAGAGCAGGGGATTATTATTAATATCGCTTCTTTAGGAGGATTACGCGGATCCCGGGCCGGGGCAGTCTATACCGCTTCTAAACATGCGGTGGTGGGTTTTACTAAAAATGTAGGTTTTCAATATGCCCAGAAAGGAATCCGTTGCAATGCGATTGCTCCGGGAGCGGTTAACACGGCTATCGGGTCAACGATTACGGCTCCCAATCCATTTGGCATGGAAAGGGCTATGGCAGGTATAAATTTGAATCCCAGGGCAGGAGAGGCTGCTGAAATTGCTCAAATCGCAGTATTTCTGGCTTCCGATGAATCCAGCTTTGTGAACGGCAGTGTGATCACAGCGGATGGTGGCTGGGGAGCTTATTAATTTTAAGAGCGTATGCTATAATGGGCTGTCGCAAAATAGTAATTTATCTACTTGTTCGGGAGGGTTTTGGGGGAGTACAGGGGCTGCGGAGGTAGGCGCAGGATACTCCGTGAGCACGCTAACGCAACTAAAAAAACGGGATTCAGGCTAACAAGTCAAAACCCTTGGGTCATTCTGGATGTGATCCTTGACTTGTTTGGCGCCTGAACCCCGTTTTTTCTTAACGTTGCTTCCGCGAATCGCTCACTTGAGTATCTTGTGCCTCCTCCGGCTGATCTCAAGCTTCAGCAAGCCGCTTTTTCCTATACCCCCAGAGCGCCTACGCAGCCTATTTAGATTGTTCTTTGCAGAGTTAGCCAGACCGATAAACAGGATAAACAGGATAAACAGGATAAGCAGGCCCAGAGATGGTATCTTCGGTGAATAACCATCACTGGGCCTGCTTATTCTGCTCCACTGGGGCTTGGGATCAGCCGGAGAGAGGGTCGTATAGTTCAGGGACGATTCGTTTGCGCAGCGTGAAGAAAAAGTGGGAGGTATCCGCTAAGACATTTCAAGGTTCACAGTCTGAACGCATAAGGGTTTTGAAATGTCTCGGATACCTCCCGCTTTTTTAGCTGCCCAAGCGTGTCCAGGAAGTATACGGCCCTCTCTCCGGCTACCCCAGTCAATCCCCAAACAAGCAGACACTTATTCTATTTCGTAGACAAATTACTATTTTGCGTCAGCCCCTTATTTATTATGCCAATACCATTTCAGAGCATCTCTCTCCAACTTTTTCACAAAGGCGTCCTTGCCGTCACAGTAGCTGTCAATATCGGTAGGATAACGGCTTGCCAGTTCCGACTTTAAGCGGCCGTACTCTGCCCTGGCTTGAGGAGAGTGCCTTAAATAATCTCTGAGGGCCAGGTGCCTTAAGATATCATAGGTGTTATTATATTGAAAGATGTGTATGTGGTGAGTGCGCCGGTCGTTTCCTTTGCGAAAAAAGCGCCTGCCCTGAATACCAAATTCGCCCATAACCTCATAACCTATGCTTTCAAACTGATTTGAATAATGGTCAATAGCTTCTATATTGTGAACGACAGGCATAATGTCGATTATGGGTTTTGCTTTTAACCCATCCACTGACGTACTGCCAATATGGAAAACATTGATCAATTCCTTGCCTAGGATATTTTGAATCGTGTGAGCTTCTTTTTGGTAAAGATCACTCCACTCTTTGCGGTGTTCCACTACTTCAATAATCATACAGTTCTCCTTTCATATGTAGCATGCTGAATTTCTTTGAAGTACAAGGTGTATTTTTATTATAACAAAGATATAGGACATGATTATATAAGCCGGATAGGCTCAGGAAAGAAAGCGTATAGAAAGAAGGGGTAATCGGTGAGTTGGAACCGTAGATTAAGAACGATCATCCCATTATTCGCAGTTTTACTCTTTTTCCTACTGCCAGGGTGTGCCTCATCCTCCTTACTGTCCCAGGATCTAAGTCAGGTGAGGAAAGTGAAGGTGACAACTTACGTGGAGGAGATCAAGGAATATGATTTGGAAGATCAGAATGTGATCAAAGAACTGTATGAATCGGTTGCTGGAACTCAAGTAACGGCCCACCCTAATCCAGGAGCAGATGGAGAGCAAAGCAGTGATCCAATATTTGCTATCGCATTTGAGTATAAAGACAGGGCAAATGAAACCATTTATTCCACGGAAACGGGGAAGTTCATCTACAAGCGTTTATCAGGCGCAGGTTGGACAGGCGGCAGAAATGATACACTGCTGACTTTAGTGAATAATTTATCTGACCATTAAACTTTGTTAAGGAATGACAGGAGGAAGGCAGAATGGATTTTACTTTTAGGTATGATTGTAAGGATATTGATTGGGGAGTGGTAGCCCAAACCTTGAAACAAGTGGGAATGGCCAATTTCACTCCCGAAGTGCATAAAAAGGCTTTTGAGAACAGCCGGGTTGTGGTTTTTGTGTTTTATGAAGAGACGCTGGTGGGCTTCGGCAGGGCCCTTTCCGATGGCGCCTATCAGGCGGCAATTTACGATGTGGCTATAGTGCCTGAATATCAGGGACAAGGGCTCGGCGGCTTTATTGTGGACCGAATAAAAAAATCCCTCCCCCAGTGCAATTTCATCTTGTACGCTGCACCGGGCAAAGAGGAATTTTATGCTAAAATGGGATTCCGAAAGATGAGAACAGGAATGGCTCTTTTTACTCATCCTGACGCAATGAGTAAAAAGGGAATCACAGAATAAGGGTATTTCTAATTTTAGGCTTAATAACTGATCAAGGCTGCCATTAGCAAACCGGAAGCGATCGAAAGGCAGAAAGAGAAAATCCCCACTCCTATATTTCCCATCGGGATCTCTTTGCGCACCGACACTTTTGGCGTGAGCAGCTCAAACAGCCAATAGATTAAGATGAAGAAGACTATAGCTATGAGGGACCAGGCAACCAAATCCCATAAACTGACCGCATGGACAATGGCCGAACCCATGACCAGGGCAAGCCCAATCACCTTGCCGCCTAAATCGAAGGCGACGGCGGTGGATGCGGCGGTTTTGACCTGGTCATTCACTTCATCACCATTAAACAAAATGCGGAATTCATCATAAGGTGTTGTCTTAGTAAAAAGAAAAATGCCTAAAAGCATTAGAGGGAGAGTAATAGCAATATAGATGAGAAAATTGACAATTGGCATGATTTATCTCCTCCTTGTGGATATGTTTTTTTCATATCTAATACTATGAGTAGATTAAAAGTGACAATTTAGTGACAAGGCTGTTTTTACTGCTTATTTGTCAGGGCTACAGGCAGAAAATAGGAAAGGTTGCCTGTGATTAAGTCTCCCAGACGCAGACCGATTCCGGAGGCTTGACCTCCGATCAAAAAGGCTCCCCATAATGCCCGTCCTGCATAGTTACCCCTTATGGTTTGAATTGCTATGGATTCCAGCTCAGCCATCCTTTGGTATACTACAGGTTGTTCCCAGTAGTCTTCTCCCTGATCCTGGGCAATAATATTTCCCTCAGAAGTACATAGACGAATGGCTCCCCCCTCGCGTCCGAAAAAGGGCTTGCTTACATAACATTCCTTTCCGGCAAAACGGTTTTCTAAATAGGTGGGAAGCATATACGCTTCAATGATTTCATGTTCTGCTGCAGAAAAGAACTGTCTTTCTTCGTGTAGATTCCAAATTAAGGCTTGCAGAGCCTTGGATTGAGCAATAAAGGCTGAAGGTGGATTGATCAGAGCCAGACGTTTTCTGGCTACGAGATCGAGGACATGAGCGCCGGTAGGGTAGCCGTCTTCCGCCTTTTCTTCAGCCAGTTTTTCCAGGGCGTGAAGACGGTACCAAACATCGATAGGGACATAATTGCCATTATCGAAATAACAGAGGCGGTCTTCATAAACTCTTAGATCCTGCAGAGCCACGAAGCGGGCGGGAAGGCCTGATTGACGGAGAAGATAGCGGGTTGTATCACGGTCTTCGTCGTGCCAATCTAAGGCGCTGAAAACGATGGACTGGGTAGGATAACCCAGTTCACGATAACGTTCTATGATTTGCTGAAACGCTTTGTCCAGATGTTGCTCACAGCCCTGATTGGGATTTGGGACCTGATAGAAATCACAGACTTTTTGGTTCACATAAAAAACTTCAACGATGCTAGTGGGAGTATCGGCATTGAATTCAAGCATCTTCAGCCCCTGCGGGGTTTGGGCAAAGTCAAATCGGCCGATGCTGGTGGCCAGATGGCTGAAAACAGGTACACGAACGGCCTGAAAAGTTTCTGGCGGCAAACCCAGCATCCGATATAGTTCATCCGGACTATTTTGAAGAAAAAAAGAGATTTTACCGTAAATCTCTCCTAGCTTTTGCGCCGCATACAGCAATTCCTGATGAAATTGCTCCGAGATATAGTGGATGTCTGCCAGCGCGTATTCACTTCCATACATGCAATCCCATGAAAACACATGGCGGAGCGGTCCATAAAGGGCCTCTCGTTGTTTAATATAATCAGATGAAGTTGCTTTTCCTCTCTCATTACACACAGATGACTCTCTCCGTTCCATCCTGGGATTTATTTAAGATAAAAAATATGATAAAGTTTAGCTGGCACTGCCTGAACTGGAACTGGAGCCAGAGCCGGAACTCGAGCCTATACCTCCCTTGGCACCGCTGGAGATGCTGGATTGAGCCTTCCCTACGGTTGGACCTGTGCTGCGCCCTGAACTGACAGTGCTGTTATCGGAAGAGTTGTTGCTGAGGCTGCGCCCGGTAAAAGGGTAGGCCCAATAATGGAAACCTCCGCCGTAATAACCTCCGCCCCCGTTGTAAGTGGTTTCGTCTTCATCCTCTTTTTCCTTTTGAGTGGCGGCGGTTCCGCATCCTGCTGTGCCCAGCACCAGAGCGGCAGACAAGAACAGGCTGATGAGTTTTTTACTTTTGTCCATGATGCGTCAGATGTCCTTCCTTTTTTTCTTGTTTCTAGTCTTCATAAAAAGATTTCTGCACATAGAGTACATAGACCTTGCGGTCCTCATCGATTTCCGAAGATACCTTTTCCCATTCTTCATCAAGCACCGTAATGTAGTGACTGGAAAATAAAATGATGAGCTGGGATAAATCTGCCACATCAACGGTGGTAATGATGGGGTAAGAGGATGAATAGTCGTTGTATTCACGAATTTCTACCAAAGCATACTGGTATTCTCCGGTAGGAGAGGTAAAGAGAAATTCGTGGGAGGCCTTGGCAGTATAAATCACATAGTTGGGAGGCTCCACAGCATTTGAGGTTTTCTCTAAAACCTCGCCATCCTTGATTAAATAGTCCGCATTGAATCGCACGGCGATTTCAGCGGCTGGGATGTCTTCGTAGTAATAGAGCAAGGGATAATCGTTATCCTTGTCCAGTAAGCGATATTCCAATCGGGGCAATGGTATAGCCCTCCCTTTATTTTATTTGGTATAACCTTTTTATTATACCATACAAGGATGAAGTCCCAGGCAAAGCGGCTCATGGAAAGCTGCCGTTGGCAGCTTTGACGGAGCTGGACTTGTTCTATCCTTTATCTCCCAATAAAGAGGAAGGTCCCGCCCACAAAGATTGCGTCAGATCAATCTTCCCATCAAGGCGGAAGATAACCCCTTCCTCCTCCAGAATGCTTCTCTGTTCCTCCTGTCCGCCGAAAACATAGTAGGGAGCCAGGGTCCCGCTCCGGTTTACCACCCTGTGGCAGGGGAGTTTCAGGTCAGCAGGGGTAGAGCGCATGGCCCAGACCACGGCACGGGGGCTGCGGGGCATACCGGCTAAACGGGCAATTTGCCCGTAGGTGGCAACTTTACCTGGAGGAATAAGGGCTATTAAGCGGTAGATATTAGCATAGTTTTCGTTCATCATCAACACCCTTTTGTATCATGTTTTTCATAATTATTATTTTACTGAAAAGGGTAATGCTTGACCATAGGTAGTTATTTTTTCCACGGGTCCTTGACGTTAGAATATCAAAAAAGGCCTGTGGACAATTGAGTGATAAGCTCCCCTTGTGGTAGACAGTTTAAATAATAAAACTGTTTATTACAAGGAGGAGCTTTTTTATGTCCCACAAAGCAAAAATATCAGGACCAGAAAGGATAGCAGCTATTGAAAAATATCTT
>JAEWCM010000042.1 GCA_023390635.1 Bacillota bacterium | reverse complement strand
GTTTTCACACTGCTTACAGCCGATGCAGTCCGAAGCTTTCCCGTGCACCTGGGACAAATTCATATAGTAGTTTTTGTGGGCAGGCACCAGTCTGAACTGCTGCTGATCATTATATAGGGAGAAATATTTGGGGATAGGGATGTTCATTGGACAATCGTCAACACAGTACTGACAAACAGTGCAAGGAATCGCTATGCTGTGTTTAATGATTTCCGTGGCTTTTTGGATGATTTTTTGTTCCTCCTCATTCAGAGGAGAGAAGTTCTCCATAAAGCTTACATTGTCAATCACTTGCTCATAGGTGCTCATACCACTCAGAACCATAAAAACATGATCCAGAGAAGCTCCGAAACGAATGGCCCAGGAGGCGGCACTCCACTCTGGGTGGTAAGTCTTGAAAAGCTTATTGGCTTCTTCAGGTACGGCGGCTAGAGACCCTCCTTTGACCGGCTCCATGACAATGATGGGTTTTTGGTGTTTAACCGCTACCTCATAGCACTTGCGGGCTTCGATGCTCTCACTGTCCCAATCGATATAATTGATTTGCAGCTGTACAAACTCCATTTCCGGATGATCAGTCAGTATCCGGTCCAGAAGTTCGGCCTTGTCATGAAAAGAAAGGCCGATTTGCTTTGCCTTTCCCTCGGCCTTCAGCTTTTTCATGAATTCAAATCCACCATGCCTCAATGTGTTGGCATAGTTCTTCTCCCCTAAATTATGCAGCATATAATAGTCAAAATAAGTCACGCCGCAGCGTTCCACCTGTTCATGAAAAAACTTTTCATAATCTCCGGTTTGGGTAACAAGAAAGGTTGGCATCTTGTCGGCCAGGATAAAGGCCTCGCGCGGATATCTTTCCACAAGAGCTTTTCTTGTTGCCACTTCACTCATACCCTGATGATAGGGGTAGGCCGTGTCAAAGTAAGTAAATCCCCTTTCCAGATAATAATCTACCATCTTGTTCACCAGTTCCAGATCAATGCTCTGAGGATTTTCCTCATCTGTGATCGGTAACCGCATTAAGCCAAATCCTAATTTTTTCATCATTAATCCACCTTTATACTGTCATATTCCTTTTAATTGAAGTGAAAGCCTGCGCCTGAGCTGAGAAATATGCGCAGGTGTCACCGCTAATTACTTCTCCGAATAGAAGAAGTATAGCACTTGAAGCAGGCTCTAAGTCAAGCACTACGAATAAAAAACACACTGAACGGCGCTGCCAGATTGTAGAAACAGCTAAAAACCGATGGATTTTTGAGCAAATTTTAATAAATTAAACTTTTACACAGATTTTACGCATATTTAAGCTGATTTTATTGTACGATTCTTGATTATTTGCATCAGGTTTTGTATAATCAGTTTTGGTAAATAAGCAATAGAATTGGGGGTATTAAGATTGGGAAAAGCCTTGATTATTGGCGCCGGCGGCGTGGCCAGTGTGGTAGTGCACAAATGCTGCCAAAATCCTGAAGTGTTTGAAGAAATATGCATAGCAAGCAGAACGCTATCTAAATGTGATGCATTAAAAGATAAATTGGCTGGAGGAAAGACTAAAATCACTACAGCCCAGGTTGATGCCGACCATACTGAAGAAGTGATTAAACTGATCGAGGGGTTTGAGCCTGATGTGGTTATTAATGTGGCTCTGCCCTATCAGGATCTGACCATCATGGATGCCTGCCTGGCCACCGGAGTCCACTATGTGGATACGGCCAATTATGAGCCGCCCGATACTCCTAAATTTGAATATAAGTGGCAGTGGGCTTACCGGGAGAAATTCGCTCAGGCTGGAATTACAGCTTTGCTGGGAAGCGGTTTTGACCCGGGAGTGACGGGTGTTTTCTGTGCTTATGCCCAGAAACATTATTTCGATACCATTGAATCCATTGATATTGTGGATGCCAATGCGGGAGACCATGGCTATCCCTTTGCCACCAACTTTAATCCTGAGATCAATATCCGGGAAGTGACGGCCAAGGGCAGATATTATCAAGAAGGGCAATGGATTGAAACCGATCCTCTTTCCTTAAAAAAGGTGTATGACCTGCCGGAAATCGGACCGAAAGATATCTATCTCTTATACCATGAAGAATTGGAATCTTTGGCTATGAATATCAAAGGGGTTAAGCAAATCCGTTTTTGGATGACCTTCTCCCAGAATTACCTGAACCATCTGAATGTGCTCCAGAATGTGGGCATGACTTCCATTGAGCCTATTGATTTTGAAGGAAAGCAGATCATTCCTTTGCAGTTCCTGAAAGCGGTTCTGCCTGATCCGGCCTCTTTGGGACCGCGGACAAAGGGCAAGACTAATATCGGCTGTATCATTCAGGGGACCAAGGACGGAAAACCGAGAACCTATTATGTTTACAATGTTTGTGATCATCAGGAATGCTATGCTGAGGTAGGATCACAGGCGATTTCCTATACTACCGGTGTGCCGGCCATGATCGGAGCGATGATGATCATGAAGGGGCTCTGGAAAAAACCAGGTGTCTATAATGTGGAGGAATTCGATCCTGATCCGTTCATGGAGGCCTTGAATCAATACGGTCTGCCTTGGCAGGAAAGCTTCTCTCCTGAGTTGCTCGACTAGGTGAGGTATGGGAATGGATATTAACTTTAACTCAGCGCCCACTCCATGCTATGTGGTGGACGAGAGACTGCTGATCAAGAATCTGGAGCTGCTGCATTCTGTTCAGGAAAGAACAGGGTGCAGTATTCTGCTTGCCCTTAAAGGTTTTTCCATGTTCAGCGTATTTCCTTTAGCAGGACAATATCTGAAAGGAATTACTTCCAGCTCTCTCTTTGAAGCCAGGCTGGGCTATGAAGAAATGGGCAAGGAAGTGCACGTTTATGCGCCGGCCTATCAGGACGAAGAGTTTGATGAGCTGCTGACTTATTGCGATCATATCGTGTTTAACTCTTTCGCTCAGTGGCGGCATTTCAAGGATAAGGTGAAAAAGGTGCAGGGTAAGAAGATTGAATGCGGTATTCGTATCAATCCTGAGTATTCGGAAATTGAGACGCCGATTTACAATCCCTGTTATCAGAATTCCCGTTTGGGAGTAACTTTGGCTAATTTCCATCCTGATGAGCTTGAAGGAATTGACGGTTTGCATTTTCATACCATGTGCGAGCAGAATTCCGATACGCTGGAGCGGACGATCAAAGTGGTCGATGAAAAATTCGGTCCCCATATCAGGCAGATGAAGTGGATCAATTTAGGCGGAGGGCACCACATTACCCGTCCCGATTATGATGTGGAAACCCTGATTCGTTCTATCATGTTTTTTAAGGACAAGTACGGTGTTGATGTGTATCTGGAGCCCGGTGAGGCCATTGCTTTAAATACCGGCTTCCTGGTATCCAAAGTGTTGGATATTGTGGAAAATGGGATGGAGATTGCCATTCTGGACACCTCGGCCGCCTGCCATATGCCCGATGTATTGGAAATGCCTTATCGACCCAACATTATTGGTGCCGGATTACCGGATGAATATCCTTATACCTATCGTTTGGGGGGAATGACGTGCCTGGCTGGTGATGTGATCGGGGACTATTCTTTCCCGGAGCCCTTAAAGCCGGGGGATCGTTTGGTTTTCTGCGACATGGCCCACTACACGATGGTTAAGAACAACACCTTTAACGGGGTGAATTTGCCATCCATTGCTCTGTATAATGAAAAGGATGGAATAAAAGTACTGCGTAGGTTTGGCTTTGAGGATTATAAGTCCCGCTTATCCTGAGCAATAGTGAAAAGGCAGTTGTAAAATAGTAATTTGTACTTTTTGATGGGGTAGCCGGAGAGGGGGGCCGTATCCTTCCGGACACGCTTGCGCGGCTAAAAAAGCGAGAGGGATCCGAGACATTTCAAAACCCTTATGCGTTCAGCATGCGAATCTTGAAATGTCTTAGCGGATCCCTCTCGCTTTTTTTACGCCGCTCCAGTGAATCGCCCCTGAAAGATACGGCCTCTCTCTGGCTGATCTCAAGCCCTCGGCAGGCTGCTTTATCCGGGGCCTTCAGTACGCCTCCAAAGCCTATTCGGGCTGTCCTTTGCAGAATTAGCCCGACCACTACCGCCAAGCAGGATAAGTAAGCCTGGCTAAACAGAACAAGCTGACCCGGAAAACAGTATAAGCAAGCCCGGCAAAGCAGAATAAGCAGGCCCAGTGATGACATATTCAGCGCTAAGCGGAGCAGGATGCGGAGCGCGGCCTTTAGCGCCACGGAGGGCGCTATGGACGAAAAGCGAATATGCCATCACTGGGCCGACCCGCATGTAAATTCCCGGGCAGGCCGACGATAAATTATCGTTTTGCGCCAGCCCCATTTCTGTTTCTAGGCATGATAGCATTCCAGGTGAAGGGGATGCAAATTGAGCCATGATTATGCATTTTGAAACGTCGATCTGGAGCGTTAAGTCAATTGGTAAGGTTCAGGACTGCCTGCCACGGGATTTCCTTTGAAGAAGTGCTTTGGCCTGCTTCTTGCATAGGATAAAAGGGAAGGTGAATTTGCAGGAAGGTGAAAGCGATGTGTTGGGTATGCAATCCGTATTGCGGAGCCTGTAAGCCTCCCAAGGAAAAGCCGGTGGAGTGTCCTGGCTGCGAACACTATAACATTGTGGATAGGATTAAAGATAATAAGTGCGGAAAATGCGGGGCGGAGTTGCCGGAGCGGAAGAAGCCGGTCCCTGAACAATGCCTTTTTACCGGACTGGTTTGTGCCAGGCCGTGCGGCAAGGCAAAGAGGGCGTCAAAGGACGGTGTGCTTCGCTCTTGCACCTACTATACTTCCGTGACAGAGGAAGGATCATGTATGGATCCGGGCTGACGGCCGGATGGATTTTTGAAAGCAGTTCAAATGTTGCATCGATGCACCATTTGACTTCACTTTTAGTTTGCCTGTAAAATCATTGTTTTGCTGTATCCTCCCTGATTAATATTTTTTCAGCGGTGGCAGCAACATAGTTGTCATCATTCAGCTTGCTCTGCACTTCTTCTTTCCAGATCGTTGGATTGAGCAGGTTGTTGTGATCGAGATAGAGAGCCTCCACATTTGCGCGGCTGACTTGATAAGATACGTCGGAAAAGCGATAGATGATATGCTCTAAGTTGCCGATCAGGGAGAAGGCAGCTGTTGAGTTGTAGATTAAGGATTTTTCAACTTCTTTTTGATAAAGCTTATTTAGTTCATCGATAGTGCCGGAGGAAGCAAAACCCTTCCGGCTCATGCTTTCTTTACCCGTACTCAGCAAGGTGTTTCTGTAATCAATCTCCAATGTAAACGTCTCAGGAAACAGTTGGAATTTCATTTCCGACCCGATAAGGGGAAGATGCCAAAACAGATTGATGATATTGGAGTTATTGCCCATGTAATCGTTTTTGTAGGGCAGAATGCTGTTCAGATCATGGGTTGTCGCCTCTAATTGGGCTGCCTCATACTGCTTGTCTTGCGCATTTTGATGAGGGAGCACGATGAACTGGACAACGGAGAAGAGAGCAAGGCCAATCATGAATAAGGCCACCAACAGTTTATTTTTATTGCTCATCGTTTTCGCCTGCTTCGTATTTCATTAAAAGTTTAGGGACTTGGTGGATGATAAGCGGAATGATGATGGAGACAAAGGGGGCAAGATATCGGGTGACCATCAATGCAAAAATATAAGGGCCTTCAATATGGACCGGTCTTGAAAACCACAGGTTGCTGCCAAAATACAATCCGGTGATGGCTATGGTACAAAGAGCCACAAAAATGCCCCAGATCAGCCACACGGTTCGTTTCATCTTGAGATAATGATTGATATTGACATACTGCCGCTTTTCCAGATAGGTTTCACTTTTGTTTGTTTTATTAAGGAGATAAGCGGTGCCTACCGCCAGAACAAAAAAGAACAGCAGCAAATTCAGGGTGAGAAATCTCTGAAATAAGGTGAAGGGAATGGTAATGATCCAGGCGATCAAAAGATAAAGCAACGATTGCTGCAGGAGTTCCAAGCGGTATTGATTGATATAGATTGTTTTATTGCCGTCGATCAAAGCGTCGATACTTGTAATGCTGTCTTTGGCCTTTTGAATGGCGGTGTTTTCATCCAGACCGCCTGCCATTAAATCGGCTTTTTTGGCCTCAAGATTGCTGAGAATTTCCGCTTTTAGTTCATTAATACTTTTCGTCTTTGGGTACTTGATAAATAAGCGGTTGACATAGGCTTCCAATTCTTTCATCATTCCGGACTCCTTTCAATCATCTGAGTGATCAAATCACGGGCCACTTTCCAGTCAGCCGCTGCCTGATGGTAGGCTGCCTTGCCTGAGTCTGTGATTCGATAGTATTTGCGCCGCCCGCCCTGGCTTTCATCACCCCAATAGGACTCAATCAGACTTTCTTTCTCCAATCGTTTCAGACTGGTATAGAGGGACGGTTCCTTCAATTCATACAGGCCGTTGCTGATGGAGCTGATGGCTTTGATAATTTCATATCCGTAATTATCCCCATCCATTAAAATACGCAGGATAATGGTATCAATATGGCCGCGAATTAAATCACTGCTAATGGAATCATTCATTGGATCGACCTCCTCACTGACATCGTATAACATATTACTATGTGTGTCAATGTAATATGTTATACATAATTTAGAAATGAAATTGTCGTAAGATAAAACTGACCCAAGACAAGGGGAAGCACTGAATGAGCGGAGATCATTCAGTGCTTCCCCTTCTTTTAAATTATCTTGCTGCAGCCTCATCTCCGGATTTAGAGTATAAGTTGGCAGATTTCGAGAAAAGATTTAAGGAGGTATTGAATTTGCAGAAATAAAGAGCTTGCAGCAGAGCTGTGCAGGAGGATGAGTTATGAATTTCATCAAAAATAAACTGGTGATTATCGGTGCGGGGATGGTAGGATCGGCAGTCCTTAATTCAGTAATGGCTCTCAACCTGCTTTCCGAGATCGTGATTGTGGATCAGAATGAACAAAAGGCGCGAGGGGAAGCAATGGATGCCAGCCATACCACATCGTTTACCTATAGTCCCAATGTGAGAATCCATGCGGGAGAATATGCCGATTGCCGGGATGCCCAGATTGTGGTGGTGACCGCTGGCCCTTCCATAAAACCGGGAGAGGCGGAAGACCGGCTGGTACTGACCAAGAAGAATGTGAAAGTAATGAGAGAGGTCATGAAAAGTATCAGTTCCTACACCAAAGAAGCGATTATTATTGTGGTTACAAATCCTTTGGATGTAGCTACTTATGTAGCCCAGAATGAATTCGACTATCCCCGAAGCCTGATTATCGGCACAGGAACATTATTAGACACAGCCCGTTTCCGGCATATTATTGCCATGCGGTATGGGGTGGATACTAAAAATGTACACGGATACATATTGGGCGAGCATGGCAAAACAGCCTTTGCGGCCTGGAGTCTGGTGAGCATTGCCGGAATCTCCCTGCCCAGGGCAGATGAGATTTTCTCCGTCACCGAACCGCTGGATCAGGAGCAGGTGATTAAGGAGGTCAGGGAGGCGGGCTGGGAGATTATTAACTTGAAGGGATATACAAATACAGGGGTGGCCATGAGCGTGAGCAGGCTGGTGAAGGCGATTCTCCTCAACGAGCAGAGCATCGTACCCGTCTCTACCACCCTGAGCGGAGAATACGGGATCAGCGGAGTGGCCCTCAGCATCCCTTGTGTTGTATCTAATCAAGGGATTTCCCGCAAACTGGAGTTTCCCCTTGCCGACAGTGAGGTCGAGGAGATGGAGCGGAGTGCGGATACGGTGCGGGCTTTCATTCAATAGGTTTAGCATGTCCAAGAATCGGCGACGTCGCCGATTCTTGGACATGCTGTTATATTTAGAAAATCTACTACACCAGTGTTAGAAGTCCGGAAAACCGTGATACGAGTATTTACTCCGGCGATAATTCCGGTGAAAGCAGATTAGGATTATCAATTTTCAGATTGAACCTTCTGGAGAATATGTTATTGTGACAAAGCATAAAAATTCTGGGGAGGAAGGTTTTGAGTTTGATGTGTTGAATTTTGATAATATTATTTAGTATTCAATTTTAATGCAGGAATCTTAATGAATCAGATGATAATGATTGGTTGAATTTTGGAGAGGGTGGATTGGATGAAAAAAGTTGTTCTGGCCGGTTTGTCTATATTTCTGATTATGGCAGGCTGCCTGGCGGTTTTCTCGGCCGGAACATCTCCGGCAACTGGCACTGACCGGGGGACTTACGACCAGGGAGAAACCTTGCCTATTATGATACCTGATGCTGATGAAGAAGCTGTAACAGTCTCTGAAGGCATGGAAAACAGCCTGTTCCTCCCTAATGCCAGTGGAAGCATCGAAATAACTCCTCTTACCCCTTCTCTGTAAACAGAATTATACCTCTGAAAGATTTAAGGACCCCAGAATATTTCCAAACGAATACAGAAGCCCCGAAAAGGTTGCTTGAGGCACAAAAGCGGAGGAATTGGGCAGAGGGGCGCTATGCCGCACGCCGCGTTTGCGGTATGCGGAGCCGGAGGTTCACTATCTGAAAGCAGCGGGGTTTCCGGCGCAGCGTTGTGCGTTAAGCGACTCCCGCCCCAGTGCGTCCAGTCCTTATGACTATATTTTTCATCCTTTGAAGATTTCCCTTGATAAATCCAGGCAGTGTGATATAATAATTTCCAACATTTAAATATGAAATTTTAAATACGTTGAGAAGGAATATTAGAATTTTTCCGATGATCAAGAGAGCTGTTGGTTGGTGTGAAACAGCCGTGACGAAAAATTCGAACTCGCCTTGGAGTAGCTTGCTGAAATCACCGGAGAGTAGGCGGAGCCGGAGCCTAACCGTTATAATAGGAGGATATAAGGTTTTTCAGTAAGCCCGTATCTGTGAAGAGTGCATATCGTTTTGATATGAACTGGAGTGGTACCGCGTAAGATTTTAAGTCTTTCGTCTCTATGATTAAGTAGAGATGAAAGGCTTTTTTATTTTTCCAAGTTAAAGTTAAAAGCAGAGAGAAGGAGGACTTTATAATGAAAAATGTTGAGAAATATGCCAGGGGTTACTTTATGCCCCCTACCCCAAGCCTTAAATGGGCTCAGAAAGAATATATCAGCGAAGCACCGATCTGGTGCAGTGTTGATCTGCGGGATGGGAACCAGGCTTTAGTGGTGCCTATGAGCCTGGAAGAAAAGCTGGAATATTTCCAACTGCTTTTAAAGATAGGTTTTAAGGAAATCGAAGTAGGCTTTCCGGCTGCTTCGGAAACAGAATATGAGTTCTTGCGCACCTTGATTGAGCAGAAGCTGATTCCTGATGACGTAACCATTCAGGTGCTGACCCAATCAAGAGAGCATATCATTAAAAAGACTTTTGAAGCTTTGGAAGGGGCTAAATCGGCAGTTGTCCATCTTTATAATTCCACTTCTGTTGCACAACGGGAGCAGGTATTCAGGAAGTCCAAGGAAGAAGTGGTGGAGATTGCTGTGTTGGGTGCTAAACTGCTCAAAGAATATGCAGCGAAAACTCCCGGCAACTTCAAATTTGAGTATTCCCCTGAAAGCTTTACAGGAACGGAAATTGATTTTGCTTTGGATATTTGCAATCAGGTATTGGATGTTTTTCAGCCAACAAAGGAGAATCCGGTTATCATCAATCTCCCTGTGACGGTCTCCCTGTCTATGCCCCACGTTTATGCCAGCCAGGTTGAGTATATGAGTGAGCATTTGCATTACAGGGAGCATGTGATTCTATCCCTCCATCCCCATAATGACAGGGGATGTGCCGTGGCTGATGCGGAAATGGGCATTCTGGCAGGCGGACAGAGAATTGAAGGGACCCTATTCGGCAATGGTGAACGGACAGGAAATGTGGATCTGGTCACCCTGGCTCTCAATATGTTTTCCCAGGGAGTAGATCCTAAGCTTAATATGGAAAACATCCAGGAGGTTACGGAAGTCTATGAGAGAATGACCAAGATTAAGGTGCATGAGAGACATCCTTATGGTGGTAAGCTGGTTTTTGCCGCTTTTTCCGGTTCCCATCAGGACGCCATTGCCAAGGGAATGAAGTGGCGGGAAGAAAGAGAGTGCGCACATTGGGATGTTCCCTACTTGCTGATTGACCCTGAGGATATCGGCAGGGAATATGAAAGTGATGTGATCCGTATCAACAGCCAGTCTGGTAAAGGTGGAATCGGCTACCTGCTGGAACAAAAATATGGTCTTGACCTGCCGGCTAAGATGCGGGAAGATTTCGGGTACAGGGTGAAAAGTGTATCCGATCATCTTCATAAAGAGCTCATGCCTGATGAAATTAAAGATATTTTTGTTAAAGAATATGTTAACCTGGAAAGTCCGCTGCAAATGCTTGATTACCATTTCAGAAGAACAAACGATGACTTTCATGCCGACGTCACGGTGCAGATTAACGGTGAGCGTAAAGAACTGGCTGGGGAAGGAAATGGACGCCTGGACGCAGTCAGTAACGCGCTGGTGACTAACCTGGGAATCGAGTATTCCAACCTTCTGTATAAAGAACATGCTTTGGAGATTGGTTCCAAATCTCAGGCTGTATCTTATGTAGGAATCACCGCGCCAAGCGGAAAGGTTTATTGGGGCTGCGGCATTCATAATGATATAATCGCCTCTTCGATCAAGGCTTTGTTCAGTGCTATTAATAAGATAAATGAGAGCAAGTAAGCCAAAACTAATAATGAGCTGATGATAATTTCATAATAAAACTTTTGAAAAAGGGATGTTGTGGTCAAGGTTCAAAGACCACAGCATCCCTTTTTCGGCTATTATTTAGGTTCGCTGATTTCGACAATGAGGCCGGTTAAAAGTTCTTTCATCTCTTCAACTACCGGATTGATTAATTCAATGGCTTCGTCCCGGGTAGGCGCAGAGGCTGTAATTCTGAAAGTCACGCCATCCTCTTTGGCATAAGGAGCTACAGTGGGATTGCTTCCGTCTAACAAATGGGTAACCTTATCTGCCGCTGCAGATTCTCCGATACCGTTCAGTCGAATCGTAACAGACACGAAGGTTTTGTCCGTACGGTGTTTTAGATATAAGTCAATACATTGCTCAAACATCGGTCTCATTTCCTTAGGCGGGCCAGGCAAAATAATGACAGTTTTTCCCTGCTCTTCTACGATACAGCCGGGAGCCGTACCATGATGGTTGTAGAGAATGAGCGATCCTTCAGGAAGGAAGGCCTGCTTGCGATTGCTTTCGCTGATTACGCAGCTTCCCAGCCGTTGTTGCAATCGTTTTTTCATCATTTCCAGAGCAGGTTCGTCGAGGATAAGCTCTTTATGAAAATAGCCTGATACCACTTCTTTGGTCAAATCATCCTTGGTTGGACCTAAGCCTCCCGTGGTGATGATAGTGTCTGCCCGGCTAAAGGCGATGTCCAAGGCGTTTTTAATGCGTTGCGGGTTGTCTCCTACGACCGTCTGATAATGCACTTCAATTCCTAAATGAGCTAACTCCTGAGCCAGAAATTGGGCATTGGTGTTGACAATGTCTCCTAGCAGCAATTCCGTTCCTACGCAAACGATTTCAGCGATCATAATAATCCTTCCTGATAATCATATTAATTATCATCTTTCATTTAGATTTATGTTCTTTATTATAATCCATTTTAGGCATCATATCTAATCGGAATAGAGGAAATAACAAAGTATACAAATTGTAGTAATATTTATAACATGCTATACTTTTTCTTAATATGAATTTAATGAACTTCCGATAAACTATAGGGAGGCATTTTTCTAAACGGGAGAGAGATTTAGAACATAGAGGATAAGTAGCAGCAAAAAATTCAGCGCTGACCTTTGAAGATCAACTAAGGAGTTTGTTAAGTCTGAAATAATCAGTTAGGAGTAGCAGCAAAACCAAGTGGGCACAGCAAAACAAGCCATCGGTTGATGACTTAAAAAATCTAGGTTTGCAAGAAATTAAGAAGCTGAGCGAATGCGGTAACCT
>JAEWCM010000209.1 GCA_023390635.1 Bacillota bacterium | reverse complement strand
CTACTGTATTGGGTGCCGCTTCCGGTGCGATTGCCGGTTTGGTCGGTATTACTCCTGCGGCAGGCTTTGTAACCCCGATGTTTGGTATTCTGATTGGTCTGGTGGCAGGAGCTCTGTGCTGTTTGTCGGTGAGTGTTATGAAAGCTAAACTGGGTTATGACGATTCTTTGGATGCTTTTGGTGTTCATGGTATCGGCGGTACTTGGGGCGCTCTGGCAACCGGCCTGTTTGCCGATCCTTCCGTTAATGAAGCGGGCACAGGCTTGTTCTTCGGTAACCCTGGACAGCTCTGGACTCAGGTGATCGGTGTAGTGGCAGCTTGGGCTATGGCCGCGATCGGAACCTTCATCATTCTTAAAGTGATTGGCATCTTTACCAAACTTCGTGCTACTGACGAAGAGCAGGAAGCTGGTTTGGATATCTCTTCCCACGGTGAAGAAGCTTACGCTGACTAATTTATCCTCTAAAGCATAGTCGGATATTAAATTTTATGCTAAACTGCAATTAAAGGAGGAGTACGATATGACTAAGATTGAAGCCGTTGTTCGTCCAGGCAAGCTAGAAGACGTTAAGAATGCGGTAGGTAAGCTCGGCATTTTCGGCATGACGGTTACTCAGGTCATTGGATGCGGCTCACAAAAGGGACGGACAGAAGTTTACCGCGGTGCCGAATACAGCATTAATTTGTTGCCTAAGGTGAAAGTGGAAATTGTTGTGGATGACAAGGATGTAGACAAAGTGGTGGAGGCGATCACCCAATCTGCCCGCACCGGAGAAATCGGGGACGGAAAAATCTTTGTTTACAAAATTGACAATGCGGTGCGCATCAGGACGGGAGAGTCCGGCGATGCAGCCATTGCCAAAAAAGCTTAAATAGTTTAAACAAAATAGAGATAAAAGCTTTGCTAAAAAAGCTTAAAGAAGTTTTTTCAAAGAGGGGTATAAAGAAGAACTGCTTCATCAGTAAGATGGAGCAGTTCTTTTGGTTATTTAAAAGGAATTCTGCAACGACAGAGGGAATTAAGATACATAGAGATTTAAAGGAAATCTTCCTAAAAAAAGAGAGAATTTGAATGTATAGAGCTGTAAGGATAAAGAACCATTCTGCATCTCTTCATTACTAAATATGCTGGAGGAGGTCTGCCGGTTATGTTTAAAACGAAATCATGGATTTTATGGATATCGCTGATCGTTATTCTGGCAGTTGTTATTTCCTGGCCAAACCCGTACAGCAATTTACCGGATAGCCAATCAGGTAAGACAGACGCCGACAGCGTTTCTGTCAATTCTACTGATAATTCTAGTTCCGATCAAAGTGGTGAAGACACTGTTCCAAGAATCATCGTCACCGTTCCGGCAACCTACGTAAGCGGGTCCAATCCTGCAACCGTATCGGAGTCAAAGGATGTAAGTATTTCCGATATTGATTTTATGAGAAAGTCAGCCATCATCATGAATAAAGGTGTAAATATTGTTGATTTGAGCGGTTGGAAATTGGTAGACGAGTCAGCGAATCAATCCTTTGTTTTTCCTGAAGGTGCGAAAGTTTTGCCTGATGGAATGCTCCAAGTGGCCAGCGGTAGCAATGAGAAGGCAACAAAATTTCAAATGCTTTGGAACAATAAGGATGTTTGGCAGGATTCCAACGGTCATGGCGTGCTGTATGATAAAAAGGGCAGTTTGGTGTCGAGGAAATGAGCGGCGTGTAAGTACTATGATACGATTTTTGTGCACTGGTGGGGCAGGGGAAGCTTTACGCACAACGCTCCGGATGGCGCCGGGGCTGTCTCGCTTGCATCCGTGGTGCTGCGCCAAAACCCCGTTGCTTTCAGTAAGTGAACCATTGGCTCCGCGTACCACGAATGCGGAGTTCGGCTTACTGTTCCTTTGCCAAATCCTGCGCTTTTGTGCGTAAAGCTTCCCTTTCGGGTCTTCTTGGGCTAGTTTTTCAGGACAGAAGAGATTGTCTATTGAGGGAGCGACAGCAGAATCTGCCATGGGATGGCGAAGATTCTGCTAATACAGGGTTCTCTAATTTCTTGTACAAATTTTTTGATGCCTCAAATTAGGGCTGAGGGGCACGATTCCAGCGTTAAGCGGAGCATGGATGCGAAGCGCGGCTGTTAGCGCCACGGATGGCGCTATCTGCCGAAAGCGGAATTGTGTCCCTCAGACCAACCCCATAATATAACGTTCTTATATTGTGTCATTCATTGCTTGGCTTGCTCACAAGATTACACCAGCCTTACATGATAATTCTTCAGCCAAGTATTCATCTGAATTAAGTGGGCCAGATACTGAGGCCCCCGCATGAGCTGCCCAAAAAAAGGTTTATCAAAGGCAGAACCGTCGGACAAGGCAAAAGCCCGTACTTCCTTGACGTTAATCAACGGAAGAATAGGAGAAGCTGGATCATCCAGGACGCTGAGAATCATCTCCTGCACGGCTGCCAGATAAGCCGGATGGTGGGTTTTCGGGAAGGGACTCTTCGGTCGGTACAGAACATGTTCAGGTAGGAGGCCTGTTAACGCTTTGCGCAGAATCCCCTTAGGCATGTCGCCGGTCAACTTCATTTCAAAGGGTATGTTCCATACATATTCAACCAGCCGATGATCGCAGAAAGGAACACGGACTTCCAAACCCACTCCCATACTCATTCTGTCCTTGCGATCCAGCAAAGTGGGCATAAAGCGGGTAATATTCAAATAGAACAGCTGACGCATCCGCTGCTGCAGGGGAGTTTCTCCTTCTAAGTAAGGCACCTCGGAAAGGGCTTGGTGATATCTTTCGATTGCATACTTCTCCGGCTGTAGAGAAGCAACCAGATCAGGATTTAAGAAATGGGTGCGCTCTTTGGCCTTTCTCAGCCAGGGGAAGGTGTTTTCTTCCTGGGCAGCCTGTTTATACAACCAGGGATATCCGCCGAATACCTCGTCTGCTGATTCGCCGGAAAGGGCTACGGTAGCGCTTTTCTTTACCGCCAGACAAAAAAGGAGAAGCGAAGAATCGACATCGGCCATTCCCGGCAGATCACTGGCCATGGTGGCGGGGAAAAGTGCTTCCGCTAATTCAGGTATGTCAATTTCAATAACATGATGTCTGGTTCCCAAAAACTCAGAAACTTCTTTGGCGTAGGGAGCGTCAGAATTAGGCTGGAAAAGATCAGGTTTAAAATAAATGTCATTATCTTTATAGTCCAGTGAATAGGTATTTAGAGGGGACAGTCCGTCACGGGCAAAAGCATGAGAAGCGATCGCCGTAATGGCACTTGAATCCAGGCCACCGGAAAGGAAGGTGCACACAGGTACATCGGAAACGAGCTGTCTCTCTACCGTATCAATGAGGAGGTGACGAACTTTCAAAGCAGTTGTTTCCAAATCGTCGGGGTGGGGAGTACTTTTCAAGGCCCAGTAGGTGTGTATTTTTATGCCGTAGTGGTTGAAAAGCAGGGAATGGCCCGGACGCACTTCGTTGACACCACGATAAATACCATGTCCCGGAGTACGGGACGGACCTAAAGCCAATACATCAGTAAGTCCTGATTGATCGACTTCCGGACGGACTTCGGGGTGGGCTAGAAGGGCCTTCAGTTCTGAACCGAAAATGAGAGTCCTTCCTTTATGGTAGTAGAACAGCGGTTTTACGCCCAGACGGTCCCTGGCCATGAACAGGGTGCGTTTCCCTTCATCCCAAATGGCAAAAGCAAAAATGCCGTTAAAACGGCATACACATTCCTGTCCCCAGTGCATGTAAGCCATCAGGATAACTTCCGTATCGGAGTTGCGGGTGAAAAATCTGTAACCGGCCAGCTCCAACTCCTGTCGCAGTTCAAGGGTGTTATATAGTTCGCCGTTATAAGTAATTGTATACTTATGTTCTCCCCAAGTCCTGGTCATCGGCTGACCTCCCCCCTCAGGGTCGACGACGATCAGGCGCCGGTGCCCCAAGGCTGCTTGAGCTGATAAGTAAATTCCGGAAGCGTCAGGTCCCCGTTTAGAAAGAGTCGATACCATATTTTCAAGGATATGGCTTTGATTAGACAGGTCTGCATCTAAATCAATCCAGCCGGTGATACCGCACATAAAAAAATTACCCCCTTTTAATTGTCTTTGGGTCTAACCATGCTATACTATATGCATCAGGGCTTATCTTGGACCTTATGGCCATTAGATTTTATGATGCTGTCGACGGTGACGGGCTATAAATTGACAAAGTTCGTTTTTAATTGTTTGCCTTTTACAAGGAAGGCGAATATAATTAAAATGTATGTATATGTTTGTATACAAGATGTAAAAGGTACAATGGTGTACTTGAAGGATACGACAAGTACACCCTCAACAGGGATTAACCTGTAGGAGGGTGTTTTGTAATTTTTATTTTCAGGAGGCTGATCAATGGGAGAGTCACGATTGATTATCGTTGATAGCGATGCCACCTGGAGGAAGCATGTCAAATCTATTCTCACAAAAGTAGGCTTTTTAGCTATTGGAGAGGCGGAGGACGGATTAACCGCTTTGAAGCTGGTTAGATCAAGGCAGCCTGATTTGGTTGTCATGGATGCTATTCTGCCTGGAATGAACGGTTATGAGGTTGCTCGGATTATTCATGAGGATAAGCTTGCTCCGGTGATCCTTTTAGCGTCGCCCACTCAGCAGAATCTGATGGACAGAGCCAAAGCGGCCCGGGCCTTTGCCCTGTTGCTTAAATCGGATCTGGAGTTCAATCTTATTTCAGCTTCCGAACTGGCATTGGCGAATTTTCAGGAAATGATCAGGCTGGAAAAACAGGTAAAAGATTTGCAGGATACTTTGGAAACCCGAAAGACGCTGGAAAAAGCCAAGGGTATTTTGATGGAAAACCTGGGAATTTCAGAAGGAGAAGCCTTTAAACGTATTCAGCGGCAAAGCATGAACAAGAGGGTTTCAATGCGGGCTGTAGCCGAAGCATTGATTATGGCACATAGTGTTTAACCAATTGTTGGAAAGGGTGGAGCTTAACATGGATATTGAAGTAAGAAATCAATTGATCGAACAAGCTAAGCTTGAAGGGGTAAAATTTATCCGCCTTCAATTTACCGATATTTTTGGTGTACTTAAAAATGTAGCAATCACGGTTGAACAATTGGAAAAAGCATTAGATGGGGAAATGATGTTTGATGGCTCATCAATTCATGGCTTTACCAGAATTGAAGAATCGGATATGTATCTGCGTCCCGATCCCAACAGCTTTGTCGTATTTCCCTGGCGTCCCCGGGACGGGGGCGTGGCCCGTCTGATTTGTGATGTGTATAATCCGGATGGAACCCCATTTGAGGGAGATCCTCGTTATACTTTGAAGAAGGTATTGGCTGAAGCAGAGGAAATGGGCTTTACTATGCAGGTCGGTCCCGAATTGGAATTCTTCCTTTTCCATCTGGATAAAGACGGAAGACCTACAATAGAGACCCATGATGATGCCGGATATTTTGATCTGGCCCCCATAGACTTGGGAGAGGATGCCCGCCGCGATATGGTGCTGACGTTGGAAGATATGGGTTTTGAGATTGAGGCATCACATCATGAAGTGGCTCCCGGCCAACATGAGATTGATTTCAAATATTCAGACGCCTTGGATGTTTCCGATAAGATTTTAACCTTTAAGATGGTTGTTAAGAATACAGCGCAACGTCATGGATTACATGCTACTTTTATGCCTAAACCGATTTTTGGCATTAACGGCTCAGGAATGCATATGAACCAGTCTCTGTTTAAAGACGGAAAAAATGCTTTCTATGATCCAAACACTCCTGATCAGTTAAGTGAAATTGCTAAATATTATATCGGTGGTCTGATCAAGCACGCCCGTGCTATTGCCGCCATTACCAATCCTACCGTAAATTCCTATAAACGATTGGTTCCAGGCTATGAAGCTCCTGTTTATATTGCCTGGTCCGGATGCAATCGCAGTCCGCTGATCCGGATTCCAGCCAAGCGGGGTAACTCGACTCGGGTGGAACTGAGAAATCCTGATCCGGCCTGCAATCCATATCTGGCGATTGCAGTGGCACTTAAGGCAGGACTGGACGGAATTAAGAATAAGATTCTTCCGCCGGAGGCTACCGATCAGAATATCTATCACATGTCAGAAGGAGAACGTCAGGAGCAGAGCATTGACAGCCTTCCTGGCAGTTTGGAAGAAGCAATTAATGATTTGAAAAGCGATAGTGTGATCCGAAGCGTCCTGGAGCCGCACATTTTTGAAAAATTTGTCGAAGCGAAAACTCAGGAATGGGAGAGCTATCGAGCTCAAGTGCATGATTGGGAAGTTGATCAATATCTGACCAAGTATTGATAAAATTTAATATCCTACAGCATAAGGATCTTTACAGTAAAAACATTGAGTAGGGGCAACTTTCTGGAATGGTCGATTCGATCAGACGAAGAAGGCTGCCCTTTCTTAGACGTTATTGATTAAAAAGGAAATATTTAGTCGGATTTACAGAAAAACATTGTATGTATACAATGTTATCTCCAAAATCAAATTTATATTTTCCTGTTTATGTAGTATAATCAACTTTACATCAGAATAAAAACAAGCCGAAAACTAGCCGAATTGAGCCAAATTGGGTTCTAACATTCTATAATCAGGCGATGAGGCCTTTCTGCAATGCATTTTCATTTATGTGCTTGTGGAAGGGCTTTGATCATAAAGAGAAAAATTTACACGATGCTCCAGAAGGCATTTTCATTGATGACTTTTGGGACTGGAATAGGACAGGAGGATGGCAAATGAGAAAAGGCCTTTATGATTCCCGTTATGAGCATGATGCATGCGGAATAGGTTTTGTGGCCCATATTAAAGGAAAAAGGTCGAATAAAATTGTGCGTCAGGGATTGGAGGTATTGGTTAACCTTGACCATCGGGGGGCCAGAGGATCTGAGGAAAATACCGGTGACGGGGCAGGCCTGACCATTCAAATTCCTCATGCTTTTTTTCGTAAAGAATGTGCAAAACAAGCAATACAGTTGCCGCCGGAAGGACAGTATGCGGTAGGTATGTTATTTTTACCTGCAGAGGAAGAAAAGCGGCAAGTATGCGAAAAATTTATTGAAGGAATTATCGCGGAAGAAAAACAGGTCTGTCTGGGGTGGAGGACTGTGCCTACGGACAATTCCTCTCTGGGGGAAACGGCTAAGGCTGCCCAGCCTGTCATCCGGCAGTTGTTTGTGGGAGCTGTTCCGGCAGATACGAGCTATCTGGATTTTGAACGTAAGCTTTATGTCATCCGCAAACGTATTTATAATGAATTAAAAGAGCAGCACCATGGCAAGGAAGTGTATTTTTCCAGCCTTTCTTCCCGTACGATTGTATATAAAGGAATGCTCACTCCTCAACAACTGGGAGATTTCTATCTGGATTTGCAGGACCCTGATGTTGATTCGGCGATGGTACTAGTGCATTCCCGCTTCAGCACCAACACTTTCCCAAGCTGGGAGAGGGCTCATCCTTATCGCTATATCGCCCATAATGGAGAGATCAATACCATCAGAGGCAATGTTAACTGGATGTATGCCAGGCAGGCAATGTGCCAGTCTGATTTGTTCGGTCCGGACATCAAAAAGATAATGCCTATCGTGGATGGTGAAGGCAGTGATTCTGGAATGATGGATAACTGTCTGGAGTTTTTGACTCTGGCAGGACGCTCCCTGCCTCATGCCGTCATGATGATGGTTCCTGAGCCATGGCTGAAGCATGAGAATATGGACAGGGATCTGAAGGCTTTTTATCAATACCACAGTTGTCTGATGGAGCCTTGGGACGGTCCGGCGGCTATTTCTTTTACCGACGGCAAGATTATCGGTGCGGTGCTGGATCGGAACGGTCTTCGGCCGGCCCGTTACTATGTAACCAAAGACGATATGATCGTGCTGGCTTCGGAAGCCGGTGTGCTGGATATTCCGCCCAAGGATGTCATTGTGAAAGAAAGGCTCAGGCCGGGACGGATGCTGCTGGTCGACATGGAGCAGGGACGGATTGTCTCTGATGAAGAACTGAAAAAGCAGATCGCAACTGAGCATCCTTACCAGCAATGGCTGGATCAGTACTTGGTTAATTTGGCTGAATTGCCGGCTGCCCCTGCGGCAGAGCAGCACCAACACCGGGAAGTTCTGCTCATGCAGAAGATTTTCGGTTTCACCGATGAGGAATTGAAAAAGATGATGGAGCCTATGGCAAAGACGGCAGCTGATGCCACCGGAGCGATGGGCAATGATATACCGTTGGCGGTACTTTCAGAGCAGCCGCAACTTCTTTACAACTATTTTAAGCAGATGTTTGCCCAGGTTACCAATCCTCCGATTGATGCCATTCGGGAGGAGATCGTAACTGATGGGGAAATGGCGATCGGTACGGAGAAGAATCTGATCGAACCTCAGCCGGACAGCTGCAGGCAGCTGCAGATTCAGTCTCCTATTTTGATGAATGAAGAATTGGCTAAAATTAAATACCATCAAATGGATGGATTGCGTTCCATTACATTACCAATTCTTTTCCCGGCTGAAAGTGGTGGAGCAGGCTTAGAGAAGGCCATGAGCCAACTGGCTGAACAGGCAGACCAAGCTATTGCTTCGGGGATCAACCTCCTTATTCTGTCTGACCGGGAGGTAGATCGGGAACATGCGGCGATTCCTGCCTTACTGGCGGTAGCCGGCTTGCATCATCATCTGATCAGGCAAGGGACCAGAACCAAGGTGAGCTTGCTCTTAGAATCGGCAGAACCAAGAGAAGTCCATCATTTCTCCGTGCTGATCGGATACGGTGCCAGCGCTATCAACCCTTATCTGGCATTTGATACACTGGAAGACATGGTCGATCAGGGGATGCTTGGTGACTTGACGAAGGAAAAGGCCAAGTACAATTACCGGAAAGGCTCCCACAAGGGTGTAATCAAGGTAATGTCCAAAATTGGCATTTCGGCCATTCAGAGCTATCATGGTGCTCAGATCTTTGAGGCATTAGGCATTAACTCGGATGTGATTGATAAGTATTTTACATGGACCAGCTCCCGCATCAGCGGAATTGGTCTGGAGGAAATCGCCTGCGAAACTTTAAAGCGGCATAAAGACGCTTTCTCAGCCCGCAATGATGCAGAAATGATGCTGGAGTCAGGTTCGATATATCAGTGGCGGTATGACGGTGAAGAACATCTTTTTGACCCTCAGGCCATTACTGCTTTACAGAATGCTTGCCGTACCGGCGATTACGATCTATATAAAAACTATTCTCAGGCTATCAACAAGACTCAGCAGAAAACTACGCTCAGAGGACAGCTCCGTTTCAAGTCAGGCCGATCCTCTGTGCCTCTGGAAGAGGTAGAATCAGTAGATTCCATCTGCCGCCGCTTCAAGACAGGCGCTATGTCCTACGGTTCCATCAGCCAGGAGGCACATGAAGCTTTGGCGGTTGCTATGAACCGGGTTGGCGGTAAGAGCAATACAGGTGAAGGAGGGGAAGACCCTCGCCGTTTCACGCCCGAGCCTAACGGAGATTCAAAACGGAGTGCCATTAAGCAGGTGGCTTCCGGGCGCTTCGGTGTCAGCAGTCATTATTTGGTCAATGCTGACGAGATTCAGATCAAAATGGCTCAGGGGGCTAAGCCTGGTGAAGGTGGACAGCTGCCGGGCCGGAAGGTTTATCCTTGGGTTGCTAAAGCCAGAGGAACGACTGCCGGTGTGGGCTTGATTTCTCCTCCGCCCCATCATGATATTTATTCCATTGAAGATTTGGCGGAGCTGATTCACGATTTGAAGAATGCTAACTCACGGGCCAGAATCAATGTGAAGCTGGTATCGGAAGTAGGCGTGGGAACGATTGCCGCAGGTGTGGCTAAAGGCAAGGCTGATGTGATTTTGATCAGCGGCTATGACGGAGGGACAGGGGCAGCACCCCGCACCAGTATCCGGCACACAGGATTGCCTTGGGAACTGGGAGTGGCGGAAGCTCATCAGACGCTGGTATTGAACAACTTGCGGGATCGGGTGAAACTGGAGACCGACGGCAAGCTAATGACAGGCCGGGATGTGGTTATTGCCGCTCTGCTTGGGGCCGAGGAGTATGGCTTTGCCAGTGCGCCTTTGGTCGTTCTCGGCTGTGTAATGATGCGGGTATGCAACCTGGACACTTGCCCGGTAGGGGTGGCGACTCAGAATCCTGAATTGCGCAAATGCTTTAAGGGTGATCCGGCTCATGTAGTCAATCTCATGCATTTCATCGCTAAAGAGATGCGGGAGATCATGGCTGAATTAGGCTTCCGTACCATTGATGAGATGATCGGCAGGACGGATGCATTGGAAACTAATCGCGAGGCAGCCAACTGGAAGAGCAAAAACCTGGATCTTTCCGATCTCCTCTATCGTCCTGATGTATCTGAGGAAATTGGCCGTTATGGTAAAGTGGCTCAGGATCATGGAATTGCCAAGTCTCTTGATGCGCAACAGCTTCTTAGTATTTGCAAAACTGCCCTGGAAGAGGGCGGTGCCGTTCAGGCCGAGTTACCTATTCGGAATGTGAACCGGGTTGTCGGTACACTTTTGGGTAGTGAAATTACTCGCCGCTATGGGGCAGAGGGGCTTCCGGAAGACACAATATCCCTTTCTTTCCACGGATCGGCAGGACAAAGCTTTGGAGCCTTCGTGCCCCGGGGTGTGACTCTGCGTTTGGAGGGTGACGCCAATGATTATTTGGGCAAAGGGTTGTCCGGTGGTAAAATCGTTGTTTGCCCGCCGGCGGAAGCTGCCTTTGTGCCTGAAGAGAATATTATTATAGGTAACGTGGCTCTTTACGGTGCAACCGGAGGAGAAGCTTATATCAGAGGAATTGGCGGAGAGCGTTTCTGTGTACGGAACAGTGGTGTGAAGGCTGTGATTGAAGGTGTAGGCGATCATGGCTGTGAATACATGACTGGGGGAAGAGCGGTAATTCTTGGGGCCACCGGTAGAAACTTTGCTGCCGGAATGTCAGGCGGTGTCGCTTATGTCCTTGATGAGGCAGGAAGTTTTGCCGATCGCTGCAATCAGGAAATGGTAAACCTCACTTCATTGGAAGATGGAATAGAGGTGGACGAAGTAAAAGATCTGATCGAAAAACATGTAAAATATACCGGCAGCACAAAAGGGCAGTGGGTTCTGGATAATTGGTCCGGCCTGCAGGCTAAATTTGTCCGCGTAATTCCGAAAGATTATCAGCGGATGTTAGAAGAGATTGAGCTGGCACGTAAAACAGGTCTGAGTGAGGAAGAAGCTGTAATGGCTGCGTTTACGAAAAACAGCCAGGCAAGTTAATCGTTAATAAACGCTGAAAGATGTAGAGGAGGGAACGCAATGGGCAAGCCTACCGGATTTTTAGAATATAAGAGAGAAGTTTCGCCGGATCGGGAACCGGCGGAAAGGCTCAGGGACTGGAATGAATTTCACACCGCACTGCCGGAAGAAGGAACCATTACCCAAGCCGCACGTTGCATGGGGTGCGCCATTCCATTCTGTCATACGGGAATGATGATCAACGGGGCAGCTTCCGGTTGCCCCAACCACAATCTGATTCCGGAATGGAATGACTTGGTTTATCGGGGACTGTGGAAAGGTGCACTGGACCGTCTGTTGAAGACGAATAATTTCCCGGAATTTACAGGCCGGGTGTGTCCTGCTCCCTGCGAAGGAGCTTGTACAGCAGGAGTGCCTACCGAACCGGTAGCCACAAAGAGTATTGAATGTGCCATTATTGATAAGGCTTTTGCTGAAGGATGGATTAAACCTGCCCCCCCTCAGAAGAGAACAGGAAAACAGGTAGCGGTAGTAGGCTCAGGACCTGCCGGATTGACTTGTGCTGATCAATTGAACAAGGCTGGTCATACGGTCACTGTTTTTGAGCGGGCTGATCGGATTGGCGGTCTCCTTATGTATGGTATCCCCAATATGAAACTGGATAAAGACGTGGTTCAGCGCCGTGTCGATTTGATGACGGCAGAAGGTGTAGTCTTTAAGGCATCAACTGAAGTCGGTAAGGATTATTCAGTTGATGATCTGAAAAAGAACTTTGATGCAGTGGTATTATGTGGCGGTGCTACCCAGGCCAGAGACTTAAAAGTGGAAGGCCGCGACCTGAAAGGAATTCATTTTGCAGTGGATTTTCTTCATGCCAACACCAAACGGGTACTGGATCTGCGGGAAGCCGGAGCCGATTTGACCGGAGGAGCCGACCTCAGTGAGCTGGAGCACCAGTTGATTAAGGATATTCACGAAGGAGAGCCGGATGCTGAGTTTATGTCGGCGAAGGGTTTGGATGTGATCGTGATCGGAGGCGGAGATACAGGAACGGACTGTGTCGGTACCGCATTGCGCCATAAGTGCAACAGTGTTAATCAGTTTGAGATCATGCCTAAGCTGCCTTTGGAAAGGGCGGAAAATAACCCATGGCCTCAATTTCCCCGTGTATTAAAAGTGGATTATGGCCAGGAAGAAGCCATTGAGGTGGAAGGTGACGATCCGAGACAGTATTGTGTAACCACGAAGAAATTTGTCGGTGATGAAAACGGTCATGTACAGGAAATCCATACCGTAGAGGTTGAATGGGTGAAAGATGGTCAGGGGCGTATGATTCCACGGGATATTCCCGGTACGGAAAAGGTATGGCCTGCCCAACTGGTCTTACTGGCTATGGGCTTTACTGGGCCGGAAAACAGCCTGCTCGACCAATTGGGTATTGAGCGGGATGCTCGCTCCAATGCTAAGGCAGACTATGGGACCTATGCTACCAATGTAGCCGGTGTGTTTGCAGCAGGAGATATGCGCCGCGGACAAAGCCTGGTTATTTGGGCGATTAACGAGGGCAGAGGTGTGGCGAAGGCTTGTGACGCTTTCCTGACGGATTCGGATAAATAAAAGAATATAGGTTAAACTGACATTGACATCGGTGATAAACAGAATGTAAAGGGACGCTGTGGAGCGTTCCTTTTCTCATGCCTGATATACTTAATGACGATGGTATGTGTGGAGGCAAATTTATGCTTATTAAAGATCTGTTTTTTTACATCCATTATTGCAATGGCAAAAATTTTCATAAACAGGGAAGTTATCCTCGTAAAATCAACAGAATCCTGCAGCATCATGAACTTGCTTTAGTGACAGGAGGGAAGGGTACTGTCCGGATTGATGATAAACCTTATCCGACGAAGCCTGGACTGTTGATTTACCTATATCCCGGCTTGAAGCACTCTTTTGAACCGGATTCAGAGGAGCCGTTCGTTGTATTTACGGTTCACTTCAGTTATACCCGTGTTCTCTTTACCGATGATAGGTGGAAGGTGGAAGAAGCAGTTAAAAGGCTTCCTTGCCATACCATTCAGTTTCTCACCGACTATTATCAGATTGAAGATTTGTTTAAGAAGTTAGTGGAGACTTGGAATGGAAAACTGCCAGGGTATGAATTCACTTCCAGAACCTGCCTACAACAATTACTAATGGCCGTTTTTCAAAATGTGAGGAAACGGGAGAAAAATTATTCAGCTTCTCTGAAGATAGAAAAACTAATTGAGTATATGCAGCAAAATATCAACAGGAAGATTACTTTAGAGGAACTGGCAGAACAGGTCAACCTGTCTCCTACTTACTTGTCAAGAATTTTCAAGGAGGGAACAGATTATAGCGCCATTGAGTTTTTCAACAAATTAAAAATAGAGAGAGCCAAGGAAATCATGATGGATGCCAATCTGAAAATAAAAGAGGTAGCACGAACTCTGGGCTTTGGTGACGAATTCTATTTCAGCAGGATCTTCAAACAGATTGAAGGGATAAGTCCGTCGGAATATTACAGCAAGAATATCCATGGGGTCTAATATAGTGCATGGAATTATGCCGTTCTAATCATTAAGCTAAGTATAGGATTTTACATTATTACGGTATTAATTGATTGGGGTTAGAAGGAAGGCTTAAATTCATGCTCCTTTGGAAAAGAAACTTGATGGTCTGCTGGTTTGGTATGTTTGTCACAGGTGTTGGTATGAGTCAAATTGCTCCGATTTTGCCTCTCTATATAAAGCAGCTGGGAGCAGGCAGCGGGACTTCCGTGGCACAACTCTCCGGAATTGCCTTTGGAATTACGTATCTGGTCTCGGCGCTTTTCTCGCCGATATGGGGGCATGCGGCGGATAAATTCGGACGCAAACCGATGCTTTTACGGGCAAGTTTAGGAATGGCTATAATTATTGGCTGTATGGGTTTGGCTGCAAATGTTTATGTTTTAATCGGACTGCGCTTTCTGCAAGGTGTAATTACAGGGTATAGTACTGCCTGCACCACACTGATTGCCACTCAGACGGATCAGGAACATGCAGGGTGGGCGCTCGGAACACTATCGACGGCCAGTATCTCCGGATCGCTGCTAGGTCCGACGATCGGTGGTTTTATTGCTGAACATCTCGGAATAGAATATTCATTTTTTGTGACTGGCGGATTAATGCTAGTAGCGTTTATGGCTACTCTGTTTTTTGTCAAAGAGTCCTTCACCAGGCAGGAAAAAGAAGTGCTCAGTGCCAGGCAAATATGGGAGTCTGTTCCGGAAAAAAGTCTGACTTTGACGCTGTGTTTGACTTTTTTTGTTTTGACCTTAGCATTGTATTCCGTTGAGCCAATCATTACCGTGTATATCACCCAATTGTCTGCTACTGGCAATCATATTCCTATTCTAGCCGGGATAACATTTTCAGCTTCAGGACTTGCCAATATTCTTGCCGCGCCGAGGTTGGGAAAATTGTCCGATCGGATTGGGGCGTATAAGGTGATTTTGGTTGCTTTAGTGGTGGCGGGAATCCTTTTTATACCTCAAGCTTTTGTGAAAACCCCCTGGCAGCTGATGGGTCTGCGCTTTTTATTGGGTCTGGCAGTCGCCGGTCTTACTCCTTCGGTCAATGTTTTAATTAAAAAGATTACACCGCCTGCCTTAACAGGCAGAGTTTACGGATTCAGCATGTCTGCAGGTTACCTGGGTATTTTTGGCGGCTCGGTATTAGGAGGACTGGTAGCCGGCAACCTGGGAATCCGGTACGTTTTCTTTATCACCAGTGCTTTATTGCTGATCAATGCTATGTGGGTATATTTCAAAGTGTATAAAAGGCTTAACAGCAAAAATGTAAAAAATATTGTGGTACCAAACGAAATTGGACAATAAAATTGGGAGGAAAGAAGCTATGAAGACTATAGGCTCAAATGAAAAGGGATGGATCAAGGGAGATAAAACAGCTCTGGTTGTGATTGATCTCCAAAATGGGATTGTAAATACTCCTCGGACTCCTTATTCAGGAACACAGGTGGTGCAGAGAGCCAGGAAATTGGTGGATGCTTTTAGTGAAAAAGGCTCTTTTGTCGTTCTGGTACGGGTATCGTCTTTGGATGGCAAAGATATGTTAAATCCTCTTGAAGATGCAAAACTTAAGGAGAGGAGGCTGCCTGAAGGATGGGACTGCCTGGTACCTGAGCTGGCAGAGGTAAAAAATACCTACATGATCACTAAGCGGCAATGGGGTGCTTTCTATGGCACAGATCTTGATTTGCAGCTGCGGCGCCGGGGAATTGACACCATTGTACTGTGCGGCATTTCCAGCGGCATCGGGGTGGATACAACGGCAAGAGAAGCGTACCAGCAAGGGTATAAACAAATTTTTGTTGAAGATGCTATGACAGCTAATACGGATGAAGAGCATAATTACGTATGCAACTATATTTTTCCTAAGATAGGTTCATTGTGCAGCAGTGATGAGGTAATAAAATCTCTTATCTGAGTTTGGCTCAGGATAAATATCTATTTCTGCCAATTAAAAGTCTGGTGTGTTTTGATTTAGGCCTGCTTAAATGCAGGGCTTCAGCAAAACTAGCCAGACTTTTATATGGAAATAATAAGATTATTTTTAAAGACAGCTAGACAAAAAACTAAATTGCTACTATAATTTATTAGTTAACAAAAGTAACTAATTAGAGAAAGGGGGTGGAATGATGGAGGCACAATTGCAGGCTTACTATGAATTTGCCGGTTTGTTTAAGCTTTATATGCACAAACAAAATACCATGCTCGCCAAGTTCCAACTTTCCAATCCGTCGTGGTCAATTATGCATGTTCTGATGCATCATGGTCCCCAAACGGTCAGCCATTTGTCGGTGCTGAAAAATGTGGAGAAGCCTTCGATTAGCAGAGTTGTACAGCTGTTAGTTGAACTGGGCTATGTGGAATGTTTGAGCGGTGAGGATAAACGTGTGAAAATGGTAGCTCTCACGGAAAAAGGAACACAGGTTGGCAAAGTGTTGCACGAAGAGCTGGGAAAGTTTCAGTTAAAATTATTAACTGGCGTATCGGAGGAAGATCAAGCAGTCGTTATACGTGTGCTCCAAAGCATAAAAAAGGAATTGCTCAAGGATAAAGAGTAGAACCGATGGAAACAATCAAGGCGAGAAAACCTTTAATTAAATATTAAGGTCGAATGAATTGTTTAAAATGCTGGAAGAATGCTTATTTCTTGAATATTAAGCGTCGATCAGGGATATCGGTACTCGGGGGGTTAACATTAAAAAAGGAGAAGAATGAAAGAAATGAGTGAGAAACAAGCAAAGCCTTCTTTTGGCATTTTAATTATTCTTATGGTAGGGGCGTTTTTCACCTTACTCAGCAATACGTTGATGAATGTGGCTATCCCTACAATTATGAAGGATTTCAATTTAAGCGCATCCACGGTGCAGTGGCTGACGACAGGCTATATGCTGGTAAATGGAATTTTAATACCTACAACAGCTTTTTTGATTAATAAGTATACGGTAAGACGTTTATTCTTAATAGCGATCGGCTTGTTTACAACTGGTACCGTTATTGCAGGTTTTGCTCCCAGCTTTGCCTTATTGATGACCGGCCGGGTGGTTCAGGCATCCGGTTCTGCCATCATGATGCCTTTATTGATGAATTACTTTTATACCACATTTCCGCCGGAAAAACGAGGTTCAGCAATGGGCATGCTGGGGCTTGTTCTGATTTTTGCCCCGGCAGTGGGACCAACCTTGTCAGGTTGGGTTCTTCAACACTATGACTGGCCTATGCTTTTCCATATGATCACACCTGTGATGGTGTTGGTATGGATTCTGGGCTTTATAAAGCTTCATGACACTAAAGATAAAACGGAAGACAAAATTGATATTCTATCGGTTATCACATCAGCCTTCGGTTTTGGCGGAATTCTTTATGGTTTCAGCTATGCCGGTGATAAGGGATGGGGTTCTTCTATTGTATATGTTTCTCTGGCTGTCGGTGTTGTGGGTCTTGTGCTCCTGATTTTCCGCCAGCTCAGACTGGATAAGCCGATGCTGGATTTTAAAATTTATAAGCACAAAAGATTTGCTTTGTCTTCCGGAATTCAGGTTGTTCTGAATATGTCCATGTACTCGGCTATGATTCTCATGCCGATTTACCTGCAGAACATCAGGGGCATATCTGCTTTTGATTCCGGCCTGCTGCTGCTGCCGGGTGCCATTCTCATGGGGATCATGAGTCCGATCACGGGGAGGCTGTTTGATAAATATGGTGCTAAGGTTCTAGCCATTCCCGGCTTAGCCATTGTTGCTGCAACGACTTTTTTATTCAGTCATTTGACTGATTCAACTTCATATGCTCATTTGATCTTCTTGTATTCTGCCCGGATGTTCGGTATCTCTATGGTAATGATGCCGATTACCACCAATGGCTTGAACTCATTGCCTGCGAAATCCATTCCTCATGGTACTGCTATGAACAGTACTCTTACCCAGGTTTCAGGGGCGATAGGTTCCAGCCTGCTGGTCACTGTCATGTCAAACCGCACCATTACCCATGCCGGAGAGATGATGACAGATGCTCTGAGTAAGCTGACTACACCGACGGCAGCTGCTATTGCGCAAATAAAGCAGCATGTCGGATTGGAAGCTACCATAGCCGGCATCAACGATTCCTTCCTGGCAGGGACAGGACTGGCGATTGTCGCTTTGATCTTAACGTTTTTCATCAATCGCAGAGGGGCAATTCAAAAGGGCAAGGAAGCGAATTAATAAGAGAGAGGAAAGGCCTGCCATCAAAATGGCAGGCCTTTTCTTGCATAATTTTTAACGATAAGTTGAGTTTTCCATGACTGGTTTATCCGAGAGTGCTCTGAGATATTCCAATGTGACATGGATCGACAAATATTTTCCTCCTCCAGTAGTAAGATGTAAGGTGTCCATAGAGATAGAAAGGGAGGAAATGAGGAACCGTCGATATCAAATTAACAAAAGGTGAAGGCAAAGATGAGGGTTGGAAATTGAACATGGACCAAGCATTACAAAGTGCTCTGCTTGGGGGCATTTCAAATTCCTCATTAGTTCCAGCTGTCGGCAGCGACAGTTCAAATAATAGTTCGAATAACTGAATCAGTTAAGTGAGATCCGCAATGACATCGTATTGAAGATGCCTTTACGGATGCCATGGATCAGTTATTTCAGTTCTTGGGAAGAGGTTGGTGTAATGAATAAAAAGTATACGGAAGTGAATTCTGATTTTTTTGATAAATGGGTTAGGGAAGGCTGGGAGTGGGGCCAGCCGATCAGTCATGAGGTCTTTGAAAGAGCCCAAAAAGGAGATTGGTCTGTTGTTCTGACTCCTACCAGGCCCGTACCGAAAGAATGGTTTTGCCCAATGGAGAATGCGGAGATTCTGGGCTTGGCTTCGGGTGGCGGACAGCAAATGCCCATATTTACGGCGCTGGGCGCAAGGTGTACCGTATTGGATTATTCGGAAAAACAGCTGCAGAGCGAAAAAGAGGTTGCCAAAAGAGAGAATTATGAGATTGAAACGGTAAGAGCGGATATGACACAGCCCCTGCCCTTTGCCGATGAGTCCTTTGACCTGATTTTTCATCCGGTTTCCAATAGCTATGTTGAGGATGTTCTTCCTATCTGGAAGGAGTGCTATCGGGTGCTGAAAAAAGGTGGAATTTTACTGGCCGGGCTGGATAACAGTATCAACTATGTGTTTGATGATGACGAAGTGATGATGACCCACAGACTGCCCTTTAATCCTTTAAAAGACAAGCAATTATACGAGGAGTCGCTTAAAAATGATTGGGGAATTCAATTTTCTCATACCATTGAAGAACAGATTGGCGGGCAATTGCAAGCAGGTTTTATGCTCACAGATATATATCACGATATCAATGGTGAGGGCAGGCTTCATGACCTTAATATGCCTACATTTTACGCCACAAGGGCCATTAAGGCGTGAAGGATGATCAAAAGCTGCTGGAAGATGAAGCAGTGAGAAGTGAGAAATAGTACGGTAAAAATTAAAATGGCAGGAGAGAAACAATGAAGTTCAGGGTTAGGGCAGGGGCAATTATACTGAATCGAAGCAAAGAAGTATTACTGGTGCTGCACAGAAGTCCGCTCACAGGTGAAGAATGGTGGACTTTTCCGGGGGGAGGGATCGAAGAAGGAGAGAGTGCCCCGGAAGCGGTGAAAAGAGAAGTGGAAGAAGAATGCGGAATTGAGTGCTTTCCGGACAAACTGGTTTATGTGAGAGAATTCCTCGGCGGCCCTGAAAAGAAAGTTCATCATGTGGAACTGTATTTTACAGCCAGGACGAAAAAGGAAGAGGTAATCACTGGCTCAGATCCGGAGGCGGAGGTACAATTTATCATTGAATCTCGTTTCATGAGCAGAGCAGAAATTGTAAACACGAGCACGAATGTTTACCCGGAAATATTGCGGGATAGGTTTTGGGATGACCTGGAATCAGATTTTGTCGGTCAGGCGGTTTATTTGGGGCTGAGAGAATAAGTGCCGCGATACTGTTCGGTCAGTTGCTGAAATTCGGCATTTGAGCGGAGAAACTCGTATTGAGGACTGTTTTCAAGCTCGGATAGTATTGCCGGCAGGATTTGTATACCGAAATTTTCCTGGTTTGGTTTAACGGCGATATGGCGGTACAGAGAGGATTGCTCGATATCCCAAGGCGCAAGCATGGCAGAAAGCATGGATTTCAGCAGTGAAAGGCTATCCTGTACATTCTCCTGGGCGAGGGCAACTTGAAGTGGTGGAACAAAGGAACTGTAATCCCAAAGGTCAAACAGCTTTATGAACTCTTGGCAAAGCGCCGCCAGATGTGACGCCTCCTTATGGTTATCTGCTTTCAGTTCAATATCGACCAAGCTCATTAAGATGGGTTGAATTTCATTAACTCCCGTTAGCAATTTATGTTCCAGAAGTTTCGCAGCTTCGGCAAGTTTATCCTGTTGGATCAGAAGATTAGCTTGAAGCTGCTTTTTATCCAAAGCAGATCTTTCAGGCAATAAATCCAACATCTCTTGTGCTTTGGCGTATTCCATATGGCCCATGTACTTTGAGGCCAGCATGAAAATTGCTTTATTCCGAATTAATTCATCATCACTTTTGGCAGCGCGCTCATACATGGCTGTGATTTGATTTTCATAGGACTCCTTGTTGTCAAGACCTGCTCCAAACATGAGCAATGCGCCGTCCAAAAGCAATGCGGTCGAATGAATCAGCGCATCACAGTTTGGGTACTCTCGTATTTTTTCAATACTCATAATAAAGCCGCTTTCAAAACCGTTCTTACGAATCGTCGCTATTACTTCATTGAGAAAGTGGCCAATCTCTTGCGCGGACAGCCCTTCGTTAAAGCAAAACAGGGTGTTCAAATCGACTTTGAGCAGCCGGGCCAGAGCAGGCAGCAAAGAAATATCAGGATAGGTAGCTCCTTTTTCCCATTTGTTCACGGCAGGGGTTGACACGCCAAGATAATCTGCGACTTGTTCTTGAGTTAACCCGATTTCTTTCCTTTTTTCACGAATAATTATATTCATTGGCATTTTTATCATCTCCAAATTTGATATTATGAAAGATCTTTCTTTGAATACATTTTATAAAACTAACCCTGATTCCACAATTGAGCGGTTATTAAACATAAGGAGAAAAAATTAACCAGAAGTTTATTTTTTAGCAGGGGCGTGTCTATTCGGCAAGGAATACTTTGCAGTTTTTCACCATTCCTTTGGGATATTTGTGTGGCGGCGTTTTGGTTGACAGGGTGTTTGAGCCTTTTATGGCGGCGCTGCCGATAGACAGCTTGTGGATCGTATTGTTCGGAGTTGGGAAAGGCTCCGGGGCAGCTTTGTTATTTTTTGTAATCGGCGTTTTCGGAGCATTATCCTGCCTGCCGTTTAGGTTAAATAAAAACGTTTGGAAATTAGAAGAATAGTGGGTTTTAGCTGACAGGGCAGTCCAATGTTTCTTTTTCATGCTTCTGCCTCAGTTGTAAAGAAGTACAGGATAGTTTTATTAACTGCCCTGTACTTCTTTTCTTCATTCCAAAATATTCCGGATAATTTGAGGTATGCAGAAAAGAAAGAATCAGCGTAGAAATGGTTAATGAAGTGATTCCCTATCACAGAAAATGAAGGTATAATATGGAGAAAATATATATAAGAAATGAGATTTAGATAAATGAACAGACGGGATTTGATCTTAGCATTACTGGTTGTGACCGTGTGGGGAGCAAACTTTACCGTGATTAAATTGGGACTTGACGGTGTGCCGCCAATGCTTCTGGTAGCATTGCGCTATACTCTGGCTACTATCCCGGCCATCTTTTTTGTTAAGCGTCCGAAGACCGGGTGGCTTTATGTCGTGGCCTATGGCTTGGCAGTGGGGGTAGGACAGTTTGCCTGCCTGTTTTATGCCATGAAGATAGGGATGCCTGCCAGTATGGCCTCGGTGGTGCTCCAGTCCCAGGCATTTTTTACCCTTATTCTGGCCGCTGTTTTCTTAAAGGAAGCAGTGAGAGGCAGTCAGATGGTCGGCCTGATAGTGGCCGGAATCGGGCTCTATTTTATAGGGGGAAATTTGGGGAATCAAGGATTGTCCTTCATTCCCCCCGGTGCCTTTTTCTTGACTCTTTTAGGAGCTGTCTTCTGGGGTTTTTCCAATATCATTGTTAGGTATGCAACTAGGCAGAGTGCCACTAAGGGAGAAAAACTGGATATGTTGAGTTTGGTAGTATGGTCAAGCCTTGTTCCTCCTATCCCTATGCTGTTACTGGCTTTGATGATGGATACGCCGGAGGTGCTTATGAGTGCCGTTTCCCATTTGAATGCCGTATCGGTCTTCGCTATCTTTTACCTGGCCTTTGGTGCCACATTGTTTGGTTTTTATACCTGGAGTGTCCTGCTGTCAAAGTATCCAGCAGGCAAGGTAGCCCCTCTCTCTCTGCTGGTTCCCGTTACGGGACTTATAACGGCACAGGTGGTGCTTGGAGAAAAGCTTACGCACAGTCAATGGCTGGGGGTGATGATTATACTTGTCGGATTGGTCATCGCCAATTTCGGCCGTCCCCTTATCGGTTTCTTTTTTAAGTCAAAGGTGAAGAATTTTTCTCGGTCTGCGAAGGGTGATGCAGAGCCTTAAAAGGATAAGTCTGCATAGAAGAAGACTTTACGCTGTTTTATGAAGAATACTAAGACTGGAGCTCGGATTCACCTTCAAACCTGATTTACAGGAGGGATTTTCTACTGAGTTAATTCCACGGCAGTTAAAAATCGACTTGACAGTCGAAGCTTACTTTAATATATTAAAGTAAGAAAGTGCGTTTGCCTGCTAAGGAGGTAGTTAAATTGGGAGTAAATGAGCGGTTGCGTGAACCGATGACCGATGCCCTGTTTGAAGCAATTTTATTGCTTAAGAACCAGGAAGAATGCTACCGTTTTTTTGAAGATATAGCAACAGTATCAGAATTGAAGTCTTTGGCCCAGCGATTGGAAGTGGCCAAGCAATTGGAGCGCGATGAGACCTATACGGAAATCGCTGATGCAACAGGTGCCAGCACGGCCACAATCAGCCGGGTGAAACGCTGCCTTTACAATGGGGCTGACGGTTATCAATTGGTATTAGAACGGCTGAAGGCAAAAGAAGCTGAGCAGACAATGGAAGTAAAAGAATCAAAGAATGAGGAGCGGTGAACATGCAACGATCACCTCTAGGATTGCGCATCCCGGATGGGATGCGTGATTTATTACCGGGAGAAATAAAAATACAGGACCACTTGGAAAAAAAGGTATTGGATCTTTTCTCCAAGTGGTCTTATCAGAAAGTGGTAACCCCTACTCTTGAATATGCGGCCTGCGTCCAACCAGAGTGGGAACAGGGGGACGAACTTTATAAATTTTTCGATAGAAAAGGCCGGGTCTTGGCGCTGCGGCCTGAATTTACCACACCGATAGCCCGCTTGGTAAGCAGCCGGCTGCGCAATGCCCAGTTTCCCCTTCGCCTTTGCTATGGGGCAGATGTTTTCCGCAATTCCCCTTCATCCCGCTATCGGGAGTTTCGTCAGTTGGGAGTGGAACTTGTGGGCTCCGATGCAGAGCTAGCGGATGCAGAGGTAATTGCTCTGGCTGTAGAGACTTTCAGAATTTTAGGAATAGAAGGATTCCAGCTTAATCTGGGTCATATGGGGATCTTTTCTGGCTTGATGACTCAATCGGGAGTTTGCGGCGAGCTGCGCAGAAAACTGGAAGAGGCCTTAGCCCGTAAGGACTTTGTAGCCATCGAGTTGCTGGTTGCCCAGAGTGATCTGCCGGAGAAAGCCCAGTCACTGCTGCTCCGTCTGCCCCATCTTCGAGGGGGACGGGAAATGATTGACGAAATTGTCGAACTGAGCGAGTCGGAGGATACTCTTGACGCGGTGGATAAGCTGAGAAAGATCTATACTATTTGGATGCGTTTGGCGTCCAGGCCAATATTGCCTTGGATTTCGGTATTTTAAGAGGGTTCTCCTATTATACGGGGGTAATCTTTGAAGGTTATGTACCGGAAGTTGGGCATCCTGTGTTAGAAGGAGGCCGTTATGACACCTTATATGGAGATTTCGGCTGCCCTCAGCCGGCGACGGGATTTGCCATCAATTTGGGCAGTCTTTCCGAGCTTTTTAAACCGGAAGCGGAGCAAGGAGCGGATATTTTGGTTTGTGGAAGTGATCCCCGACAGGTTATTCTCTGCTGTCAGGCCCTGAGAGCAGAAGGCAAAAAAGTGGAGATGGTGCTGGGCGATCTGAGTAAAGCAGAGACAGAGAGAGTGGCAGAGGATAAGGGAATTCTGGTCTGCCGTTATGTAGAATAGGGGTGCAATGATGATAAAGCATATTGTGATGTGGAAACTGAAAGAAGATTTGGCAGAAGGGAAAGAAGAGAATGCCCTGCTGATAAAAAAATACCTGGAAGCCTTGCCGGAAAAGGTGTCTGTGATCAGAAGCCTGGAGGTAGGCATTAATATCAATCCTTCCGGGGCGGCCTATGATGTCGTCCTGTATTCAGAGTTTGCTGACGAGCAGGATTTGGAAACCTATCAAAAGCACCCCGATCATGTGCAGGTCGGTGAGTTCGTGGGACGGGTCACAATGAGCCGGGTGGTTGTGGATTATCTTGTCGCATGATTATGAAATGATGGGGTGCCTGTAGTTATACGATAGAGTGCTTGTTGCTAGGGGCAAGTGAATTGCCCGAAAAACAAGGATAGTGGACCTTTTTGACGTTTATTGTCGAGATAGGTCTTTTTTTATTATTTATATTGATTTATTATAAAAAATCCTATAATATTCTATATAATTCCTATTTGTTTTATATGCATTACGAGCGCAGTTATAACAAACATACTTGTAGAAAGGTTGATGAAAAATGAGCGAAAGAAAACTTGGATTTGACACACTGCAGGTACACGCAGGCCAGAAGCCGGACCCGGCCACGAATGCCAGGGCCGTGCCTATCTACCAGACGACTTCTTATGTATTCGAC
>JAEWCM010000192.1 GCA_023390635.1 Bacillota bacterium | reverse complement strand
AATCAAGATAGCGTTTCCGGTATCTTGTCTCCACATCTTTCAAACCATGAAATTTCTCCGGTAACGCTCTCATTGCTTTGGAAAGAAGTTCAACACTTTTAGCATGTATGGAGATCTCACCTCGCCTTGTGCGGAATACAAAACCTTCGACTCCAATAATATCACCTACATCGAGTTTGCTAAGAAGCTCAAACTTTTCTTCTCCAATATCATCAATCCGAAGATATATCTGTACTTGTCCGCTCAAATCTCGGATATGAACGAACATGGCCTTGCCCATATCACGCTTAGACATAATTCTTCCGGCAACCCTTACCGTTTTTTCTTCCAAATCAGCAAAATTGTCTGTAATATCTTTAGCTGCATGGGTTCGCTCGTATTGATCGGCATAAGGCTCCATCCCATGCTTACGTAACATTTCCAATTTTTCTAAACGAACACTCCAGAGATCGTTGGTGTTATCCATTTATCATTCCTCCACACTTTGTCTTATCTTATTATTCTACCAAATATTAAGATGAAATAACAAGATAATTAGTGCTTTCATCTTTAATTGATATAAGGGTGGTGATATTCGTCATTTTGATGAACAATTGTCTTCAAAAAAGAGTGATCTCGCACAAAGCGAGATCACTCTTTAATTCGTTCTATTTTATTTCCAATATTTGATAACGAATAACACCGGCCGGAACTGTAATCTCAACTGTCTCACCTTTCGCTTTGCCTAGCAAACTTTTTCCTACAGGTGACTCATTTGATATTTTATTAGTCCCAGGATCAGCTTCCGCAGAGCCTACGATTGTATACTCCTCTTCATCACCATAGTCTACATCTTTTAAAAGTACACTTGAGCCTAGGCTGACAATATCATTACCCTCAATACCATCAATCACTCTGGCATTACGCAACATTTTTTCCAAAGTTATTATTCGACCTTCGATAAATGCTTGCTCGTTCTTAGCGTCATCATACTCAGAGTTCTCACTGATATCGCCAAATTCTATGGCCTGTTTAATTCTACCGGCAACTTCTCTTCTTTTTTGCGTCTTGAGCAATTCCAGTTCTTCTTCCAGCTTCTTTAATCCTTCTAAGGTAAGAATAACTTCTTTTTCGGGCATTACTTTCTCGCTCCCTTTTCTTCTCAACTATATAATTTTGTGCCTCTCGCTCTTGCACATCTAGGCCTAACAAAATATTTGCTACCTTTACATTACTCGTAATTATAAGTAACCTGCAAAATATTGTCAAGGATAGTTCATCCAGCCAAATCATCCAATCTGACCTTAAAATCTTCCTTCCCTTTCAAACTATATATGCTGTTCCAAAATCCGGCAAAAAACTTCTTTCATTTCTTGAACTGACTTAAATTGCATAATCTCATCTCTTAAGCTAGCTGCATTTTTTACCCCTTTTATATACCATACTGCATGTTTACGCATTTCATTTAACCCAATCCGCTCTCCTTTATATCGAACTAAACGTTCAAAATGAGCGGACGCCACTGCCATCTTTTCTTGCATACTTGGCTCAGGCGGCATTTCCCCGGACTTGATATAAGCCTGCGTTCTTGGCAGCAGCCAAGGGTTCCCCATTGCGCCCCTTCCAATCATCACTCCGTCACACCCCGTATGCTCCAACATCGCCAATCCGTCTTCCGGTCTGAAAATATCGCCATTTCCAATTAAAGGAATTTTTATTTTTTTCTTCACTCTCTTAATCCAATTCCAGTCCGCCTGTCCTGAATAAAAATCTTCCCTGGTTCGAGCGTGAAGCGTCAACATTTGTATCCCCGCTGCTTCCAGACGGAGAGCTAGTTCTTCTGCAACAACCATTTCCCGATTCCAACCTAAGCGGATTTTCACACTCACCGGTACATTGACTGCTCTTACTACCGCTTTAGCTATTGTCTCCGCTTGGGAGATGTTGCGCAACAAAGCAGCCCCCTCTCCATTTTTCGTTATTTTAGGGGTAGGACACCCCATATTAATATCAACGACTGTGGCCCCCCGCTCGACCGCCATGGAAGCAGCCTGTGCCATGGTGTCAGGCTCTGAACCAAAAATCTGCACAATTCTTGGTTCGTCTTCTCCGTCAAGTTCCAACATACTTAATGTCCGTAGATTATGATAAGTCAAGGCCTTATCGCTAATCATTTCCGACCAAACAAACTCTCCGCCAACCGAACGGACAGTCTCTCGAAAAGCCTTATCGGTAACTCCTGCCATAGGTGCCAAAAAGACAGGTCTATTCCACAAATAATTTCCCAATCTCATCCCTATTCTCCTGTACTCAATCTCAGCCTAGTATGTACATTGATCCCAAAGATATTCTACTAAGCCGTTAAAACTTCTATCACGACTTGGCACCAGGTTCTCCGGTCTGCCTCAGCCTTATAGTGTATGCCTTATGAGAATGATCGATTTCGCTCATAAATCAAGATTAATCCATCAAGGGTAAGGAATGGGTCCAGAATCTGAACGCTGGTCGATTCTCCTGCAATCAACTGTGCCATCCCCCCTGTAGCAATCACCTTTGTTGTCTGCCCCAACTCTTTTTTCATTCGCTCGACAATCCCGTCCACCAAACCCGTATAACCATATATAATTCCTGACTGCATCCCTGCCACCGTATTTTTGGCTATCACACCTTTTGGCTTAATCAACTCAATTCGAGGCAGCTTGGAAGCATGCTCAAACAACGCTTCGCTGGAAATTCCCATCCCTGGCGCAATTGACCCTCCTAAATATTCTCCCCGCTCTGAAATTGCACAAAAGGTTGTGGCCGTCCCAAAATCGACAATAATCAACGGCCCTCCATATTTGCTGAATCCGCCTACCGCGTTAACAATCCGATCTGCTCCCACCTCTCGTGGATTATCATAAACTACCGGCATTCCTGTTTTGACCCCTGGCCCGACCACCAAGGGCTCAACCTTGAAATATTCCCGAGACAGCGACTCTATGGTGGGCATGACAGGAGGCACCACCGAAGAAATAACAACCGCCTGGACATCCTTAAAGGTAAGCCCTTTAAAATCAAAGATATTCTTTATAATCACTGCATATTCGTCTACCGTCCTTTCTTTATCAGTAGACAAACGCCAATGATAAACCAAATCATGTTTTTCATACACACCTAAAACAATATTGGTATTGCCGATATCAAACACCAAAATCATCGTTACAATGCTCCTTTGACTATATTCATCGATTCTTTCGTTTCAATCCCTGCCACCGCTTGACTACTTCATTCCCTACAATAGCCGCAATTCCTGCTTTAATCAAATCAGCTGCAATAAAAGGGACAAGTCCAACCATCAGCACTCCAGCAATCGTTGTTGGTTTGTCCAGCACCCAGCGCATAATAATGTACAAATAAGCTGCTCCCGTGATATGAAGCACAGCCAACCCGCCTAGAACCCCTGAGAAGGCCCTAATCAAGCTACCTGGACGGTAAATCAACCCTGTGACATAAGCTGCTCCGATATATCCTATAAGGTAACCGAATGTAGGCTTGAGCACATAGCCAAAACCTCCATAGGGGGCCCCTGCAAATACAGGCAAGCCGAATAGCCCAAGTACTACGTACGCCAGCATAGCTAAGGCTCCATAGTTCGCCCCTAATATAATTCCTGACAAGAGAACCAATACGGGCAAAATACTAAAGGGTACTAACCCTGGGGAGAGAAAGTGCACCAACATTCCCGGCAATATGGTCAGCGCCGTCATCGCTGCCGTCCATGATAATTTTTTTACTTCCATATCAAAATCCTCACCTTCATCATTATTGTAAACTTTGTTATAATGAATAGTTTACAATTAGTCAGGATGTTTGACAACCCTTTAGAAATACTGTTTATCACTCTTACGCAATTTTATTTCTCCGGCTGCAAAAGTAGCAATCTCTTTTCCGGTATCGATCTGCAGCTGACCGTCTAACGCTATCCCCAGCATAACGCCTTTAATGATTTCCCCCTGACGGACAATCTCTACTTCTTCTCCCAAACCGGCGGCTTTATCCATCCACCGTTCAGGCAAAGTAGAAAATCCCTGCTGCTCGGTAAAATCCAGCTCCCTTTCCATTTCTTTTAAAATCTCCAGCACCAACTGATTGAGATCAATTTGCTCTCCCAATATATCTTGCAGTGAAACCGCACAGGCATCCGGGCCCAATTGTGCAGCAGGAAAATTAGCATTAATCCCGATCCCGATAATCATGGTTTGAACGCTATTCCATTCTCCTACCACTTCAGCCAAAATGCCTACCAATTTTTTACCTTGATAAATTAGATCATTAGGCCATTTTATCTTCACATCCAGACCCCACTCTTGATTCAGGACATTGGCTACAGCAATACCGGTAGAAAGAGTCAGTTTTGCCGCGTCGGCCAAATCTAGATTAGGCTTTATCAGCAGAGACATCCAGAGTCCTCCCAAAGGAGACTCCCACTGCCGTTGCTGTCGTCCCCGACCTGCAATCTGCTTCTCGGCCAAGATCACCATACCATCTTGTCCCAGACCTTCTCGCACCAGCTCTTTTGCAAAATCATTGGTGGAACCTAATTCTTCATAAACTTTAATCTCTCTTCCGATCCGAGAAGATTTCATCGCCGCCCTCATTACCCATTCTTCTAACCGTAAAGGGGTCTCCAGCAAGCGATAACCGCTTTTTGTCTGAGATTGGATTTTATAACCTGCTTCCCTAAGGCCCTGAATATGTTTCCAAATCGCCGCCCTTGTAAGATGAAACTGTTCGCTCATTTTTTCTCCGGAAACAAACTCCCCTGAATGGGCAGCCAACAAACTTAAGATCTCCTGGCGAATCATTCGGTATCTCCCCCTATAAAGTCTCTGGAAATTACCTGATATTTTACCTCCGGTTACCGTGGATTTCTCTATCAAGCATTTCTGTAGGCCGGTTCTGTTCATCAACCAACACTATTTTTGGCTGATGCAGATGGGCCTCCGCATCATCAAAAATGCCATAAGAAATAATAATCACTTCATCTCCTACTTGAACTAAGCGGGCCGCTGCTCCATTCAAACAGACGATGCCTGAACCTTTTGCTCCAGGAATAACGTAGGTTTCCAGCCTTGCTCCATTGTTATTATCAACGACCTGAACCTTTTCATTGGGCAAAATATCTGCTTTCTCCATCAACTCTTCATCAATAGTGATGCTGCCAACATAATTCAAATTAGCTTCTGTCACTACCGCTCTGTGAATTTTTCCTTTCATCATCGTTCTAAACACGCTTATCCCTCCACTATCATATTATCAATCAACCTTGTCTTTCCAAATCGCACCGCTAAAGCAATCACTATTTGTCCCATAATTTCTTCGCAGACTGAAAGATCGTTCGCTCTCCTTAGTTCCACATAATCGATGACTCCACTGGTGGCCTTTATCCGGTTTGTAATAAACTCAATTACCGCTGACCGCCGCTTTTCTCCCGACTTTATTTGTTCCGCTGCTTCAGATAGACTGTGGGAAAGAACCAGAGCTTCCGTCCTTTCTTCCCGACTCAGAAATACATTACGTGAACTCATTGCCAGCCCATCCTCTTCCCGAACAATCGGCATCCCCACAATCTCAACAGGATAATCCAAGTCGTGAACCAGTTTTTTAATAATTAGATATTGCTGATAGTCTTTTAAACCAAAATAAGCCCGGGCAGGTTGCACAATATTCAGCAGTTTGCTTACGACTGTTGCCGCTCCGTTAAAATGCCCTGGGCGGGAAGCTCCGCACAAAATCTTCCCCATTTCTCCAACATCAATCGAACACACTAAAGGCCGGGAGTACATTTCTTCCTCCTCGGGATGAAAAAGCAATCCCGCTCCGGCGGCTTCCGCAGCCCTTGCATCATGTTCCAGATCTCTGGGATAGCTGGCAAGATCCTCTTTAGGGCCAAATTGGATTGGATTAACAAATACACTCACAACCACAAAGGCCCCAGATTTCCCCGCCTCTCTAATCAAGCTCAGATGTCCTTCATGCAAATATCCCATTGTCGGAACCAGGGCTATCTCTTTACCCTCCGCTTTGGCCTTTGAAACAATTTCCCTGACTTCATCTTTATAAGCTGTCCTTTTCATTTTTCGCTGTCCTTTCTTTATTATCCCTACTGTATTAGTTCTAGAAACGCCTTCTTAGTCTGTTCCGGATACTCTTCTCCCTCAGCACTCCATTTGTTCTCAGCCAATCTCAGCGTTTCTCTGCTCAACAATTGATATATTTCTTTCTGTATCGGAGACATTATAGCGATATGTTCAGACACCGTCTTCACATCTCCTCGGGCAATAGGTCCCGTTAAGGCCTGAGGCAGCCTTAAAGACTCGATTGTTGACAGACTTCCTTTCATCAAGGGAAGCAGGGCCTCCAGCGCTTCATCTTTCTTCATCCCCGCCTCCCTCATGAAAGAACAGGCTAAATCTGCCAAAGTAACTAAAAAATTAGAGCCCATCACTGCTGCAGCATGATAGAGTGCCTTTTTCTCTGTCTCAATGCTGTGAGGAATTCCCCCCAGTTCATTAACTATCCGCTCCCCGATTTCCACACAATCTCCTTCTATCCCAAAATGAGTTTGAGAAAGCAACTGCAATGCCGTATCTACCGCGGCAAAGCTTTGTAGCGGATGAAGAGACAAGTAGCGAACAGGCAGCTTTGCATCCACTTCTAAAATGCGTGAAGAAAAAGCCCCGGCACAATGAATCCATACCTGACCTGTCTCTCCGTCCCAGTTCGCAGCTAACCCCTCCGCAGCATTTCTTATCTCCTGATCCTGAGTCGTAACAAAAATAATCTGAGCTTGCTGCGTCAATTCTCGCAAATTTTTTCGATGTCCCTCAGTGTAGGAATTAAACCTCAAATAAGATCGTTCACTTCGCGTACTTACGCCAATACAATAATGACCCTTTTCATGGAGCCGGGTAGCTAAAGCTGTCCCCACAACACCTGCTCCCACTACAGCAAAGCGCATCCATATCTCACCTCACAATAAAAAGACACCTCACTGAAACGTGAAGGTGTCACCATTCTTTTTCCTTCCCGTCTCAGTCTCGATCAGATCCAAGCGGTTTAAATATTAAAATGAACATATACCCATTCTAGTTACTTTAAAATTGACCCTACTGTTTTCCTCTACAGTACAGTTCTCCATCGATACCGTCTGTTCCAAAAACATTAAGTCAGAAATCTATCAGGAACACCTTTTGTCTATGATCTTTTCTTATTAATAATACTATAATTGAAATAAAAATTACAGTATCTAATGATAAAATCAGTTTTTCATACTTAACCTTTTCAGGAGGTCTTAAAATTAAAACCTTAGACAAGCGCTACCTTCCCTGTGCCATGCAATTCATGTAAAGCTTCCCCTGTGGGCAATTTTAATTCAGGAGCGATCTCAAGCAACGGCACAAGGACAAAGGCTCTTTCCTTCAGGTAAGGATGAGGTACCGTCAATTCAGGTTGAACTATGATCTGCTCTCCATAAAGCAATATATCCACGTCAAGAGTACGGGCACCCCAGTGTTCTTCCCTCATCCGTCCCAAAGCCTTCTCCGTATCCTGACATACTCTCAGCAACTCGCCCGGACTAAGGTTCGTCTTAATTTCCACCGCCATATTCCAGTAAGGAGGCTGATTCTCCACACCCCAAGGCTCAGACTCGTATATATAAGACTCTGCACCCAGCTCAATTCCAGGATGACTGCTCAGGTGGCGTAACCCCTCACGCAGATTATATCCTCTTTTCCCCAGATTACTCCCTAAGCTCAAAAAAACTTGAACCAGTTCTGCTTTTCGTTCTACACTGACAGACACATCGGTAAAGATACCGGGAATAGGTGCCTGAGGCTTATGCACTACCACCCTCACCATATGGCACAGAAACTTTCCCAGTATCCGATCAGCTATCCGTTGCGCCAAAGTTTCAATCAGTTCCATTCGTTCCTGCTCAACAATCCTCTTTACTTCTTCATAGACCAAAGCATAGTTAACCGTATCTTCCACAAAGTCCGACTTTGCCGGTCTTGCTAAATCGAGATAGAGTTCCAAATCCACAATAAATCTTTGTCCTAGTGTCTGTTCCTCTGCCAAAACCCCATGATAGGAATAAAACTCCATCCCTCTAAGGGAAATATGATCCTTGCTGTCAATCACCCGCATAAACCTCCCTTCGCTGACGGCAAATGGCATCAGTCATTTCCACAGCACGCCGATTGGCCCTTACATCATGAACTCGAACAATGTCCACTCCCGCTGCAGCTCCCAATACACTAGTGGCAATCGTCCCTTCCAATCTTTCAGGCACTGGCAAATTAAGCGTATTTCCGATCATTGACTTTCTGGAAGTTCCCAAAAGTAGCGGATGGCCGAGAGCGCGAATTTCTTCCAGCCTTCCCATCACTTCTAAATTCTGTTCGGTATTTTTCCCAAAGCCAATTCCCGGGTCTAAAATAATCTGATCACCGCTCAATCCATACTCTTCAGCGACCGCAATGCTGCGCCGGAAAAAAGACAAGATATCTCCCATCAGATGTCTGTATTCCGTACCTTGCTGATTATGCATCACAATCACTGGTGCCTGGTATTTACCAGCTACTTGAGCCATGTCAGGATCTCTCTGCAAACCCCAAATATCGTTAATGATATGGGCCCCTGCCTCCAATCCCCTGGCAGCGACCTCAGCCTTTGTTGTGTCCAGTGAAATAGGGACGGATAACTCCCGGGCGAGTACCTTAAGCACTGGTTCCAACCGTGTCCATTCTTCTTCACCGCTAATTTCCTGATGCCCGGGCCTGCTCGATTCAGCACCGATATCCAGAATATCTGCCCCTTCTTCAACTAACCGTTTAGCCTGAGCCAATGCCCTGTCAAGGTCAAAATACCTTCCCCCGTCGGAGAAAGAATCAGGGGTAATATTAAGAATCCCCATGATCAAAGTACGTTCGCCTAAAGTGAGAATACGACCTCGGCAATTTAACGTCCGGAAGGCTGGCGTTTCCAGATGAGCCAGCATAGCTTTGAGTTGCAAACCAATTTCTTTAAGGCCAAAGGGTTGAGCAGCTAACTTAACCACTAGTTTTTCATATTGCTTCAGAGATCCCATCATCAAAAGATCGGTCTCTTCCACCGTCCCGACAATAACGTTACGGTGAACCGCTACATCCCCACCCAGAGACAGCATGGATTGTTTGAGAATATGCGCCGCTCTTAGCGGAACCCTCTCCATCTTAATAGCCCGGGAAACTGCCTTTCCTGCCATAACCTGAACTCCTGCTGGATCTGAACCTATTTTTTCCAGCGCTGCTGCAGTCTGCTTTCTGTCATCCAAACTCACCCAGCGCATTCCGTAATTCTTCATAGCCCACCTCACCATCAATATTCTATTTTCAACATATGAGGTCCAAATTTATAGCAATCATTCTGGGACTCGCAAGCCCAGCAATCCCTTCCCCAATCGTCAGCCAGGGCAAGGGCTTCGCCCAAAGGACTTAGCCCTTCCTTTCCATGCTGCCGGTGTTCCCTGATTCCTTGAACCATCGTCTCAATTTCACCTTCGTCAAACCCTGCCTCTTCCAATAACGGTCTGGCCAATCTTGCTCCTGCTTCTGCGTGATCTTGTCCTGTCTCATATTCGACAAACCGGCCAATATCGTGAAGCAAAGCAGCCCCATAGATAATTTCTTTGGAAAGGCTACTTCGCCGCTCCAGCAAATAAATATATGCAATTCTGGCAACTGTTAAAGCATGGTCCATCCCATGTTTACAGTAAGAACGTGTACGTTCATAGGACGCCGTTTTTCTCATAGATTCCTGAAAAAAAGCACTGTTCACAATCTGGTTAATCCGTTCCACTGCCTTTTCCTCCCGACAGGTTTAAAGCTGTAATTTAGTCTGACTCAAGAAAAGAAAAGGCCCTGAGGATTTCTTCCCAAGGCCGGAAAAGTCTTTATTAAAATAACCCGCTGATTCTTCCAGCACTGTCAATATCCATATTCATCGCTGCCGGGCGCTTGGGTAAACCAGGCATCGTCATAATTGACCCGTTAATGGCCACTAAAAATCCAGCGCCTGCCGACAAGCGAACTTCTCTCACCGTAACTGTAAATCCCTCAGGGCGCCCCAATAAAGAGGGATCATCCGATAAAGAATACTGCGTCTTAGCCATGCAGACCGGAAGCTGTCCATAACCCATCTCTTCATATTTCTTGATACCGGCCTTGGCCTCTTTCGTAAAACTAACCCCCGCCGCTCCATAAATCTCCTTGCAGATGGTCTGGATTTTCTCTTCAATGGTGGATTCCATTTCATAAAGAGGTTTAAAGTCAGCCGGTGTACTCTCCAACACACTGAGAAGCATTTCTGCCAGTTCTCTGCCGCCTTCACCTCCGTGCACAAAGACTTCAGACAAAGCCACCTCTGTCCTCAGCTCGCGGCAGCGTTGGCGAATATAATCGAGTTCTGCCTCTGTGTCGGTGGGGAAGCGGTTCACTGCCACTACAATCGGCACACCGAATTTATGCATGTTCTCAATATGCTTTTCCAAATTGACAATTCCTTTGGCCAGAGCATCCAGATTTTCCGCCCCCAACTGGTCTTTCGCCAATCCTCCATTCATCTTCAAGGCCCTAACTGTAGCCACAATTACCGCAGCATCAGGTTTCAATCCGCCAAACCGGCATTTTAGATCATAAAATTTCTCTGCTCCCAAGTCCGCACCGAAGCCTGCCTCAGTGACAAGATAATCAGCCAGCTTTAAACCCAGTTTGGTAGCGACGATACTATTACAACCATGAGCAATATTGGCGAAAGGACCGCCATGGATAAATACAGGCGTATTTTCCAACGTCTGTACCAGATTTGGCTTAATGGCGTCCTTCATTAACAGAGCCATCGCCCCTTCAGCGCCCAAATCATGAGCAGTTACCGCAGTTCCTTCAAAAGAATAGGCAACCACGATTTTAGCAAAACGGCTTTTAAGATCCATTAAATTCTCTGCTAGGCAGAGAATGGCCATAATCTCAGATGCCACGGTGATGTCGAACCCGCTTTCCCGCGGAACCCCATTAGCCTTCCCACCCAGGCCGATAACAATATCCCTTAATGCCCGATCATTCATGTCCAGTACACGACGGAAAACAACCTGGCGGGGATCAATATTCAAGGGGTTTCCTTGTTGGATGCTATTGTCCAGCATCGCCGCCAGCAGGTTATGAGCCGAAGTAATGGCATGAAAGTCTCCGGTGAAATGCAGGTTAATATCTTCCATTGGAACCACTTGAGCATACCCTCCGCCAGCGGCCCCCCCTTTAATCCCAAAGCAAGGACCCAAGGATGGTTCGCGCAAAGCAATCATTGCTTTTTTGCCCATCCTGCATAGTGCCTGACCTAAACCTACGGTAGTGGTGGTCTTTCCCTCTCCGGCAGGGGTAGGATTGATAGCAGTTACTAAAATCAATTTTCCGTTGGGAGCATTCTCCAGTCTGTCCATGACCTCAAGGCCGATTTTAGCTTTGTACTTTCCATAAAACTCCAGATCATCTTCAGCTAAGCCGATCATCTGGGCCACTTGAGCAATCGGCTTCATTTGAGCCTCCTGGGCTATCTCAATATCACTTTTCACTTTATATCTCCCCCGCTCCGATGTTGATTACTCTGTAATTCACACGATCAACTTTTTAATGCCCTGAATCAGAGGCCTGACCATATTTAAAATTGTAAGGACCTTTATATGAAGGTATTTGTACACTTTTCCGAGTGATACTGATATTAATACTATTCTTAACCTTCAGTTCATTGGCAACAATCTTGGCGTAATCCGCTAAGGAATCTTGCCTGCCGATGGCCTGAATCACATAAGGAGCTCCTTCCACCTTGGTAATATTGGACTTATTAATCAGTATATAGGAGCCGCTGTTAACAATGGCTGTGGAAGCTACGATCCGCTGGCCGTTAATGCTGATAGCTTCAGCTCCTGCATATCTGAGCGTATTCACCAGATTCGATAGATCTTCCACCGACACGGGAATCACGGTTTTATGCTCCTGTACCCGGTCGTCAAGGGTCATCTCTATCCCTGTTCCCATAACCTCCTGAGTGCCGTTCATAATGTTGACCTGAGTAATCTCTGCCAGCACATCGGAAGACACTCCCCCCGCCTTACGGGTTTCCTCTATCTCACTGGTCAGCTTCTCATGTTCGGCTTTTAAGGCTTCATTCTGCTTCAGGGAATTTTCCAGCACCACCTTAATGGATTCAGTCCTCTTATCCTGAAGCTCCTGAGCCGCTGAAACGCTTTTCTGGGTCTGAAGCTGGAGGGAAATCAAGAAGCCCAGTCCAATGGCAACGATCGTTACGGGCAAGGCTAAATTTCTTTGCCAGCGATTCACTTAGGTTCCCTCCTTTACCGGTTCAGCATACTGATAGGTTTTAGGCGTACCGGCACCGATGTTGATCTTATTCACCAATTCCGTCTTGCGGGTAATTCCATAATCAGTTTGATAACTGGCAAGCAAATCCCACGTCCAGAATTTCAAGGCACTGTTCAGATTATCCTGATTACCGATAGCTTCAATGATAAAGGGAGGATATTTGGCAACCCCGTTGATGGAGATATTGCTCCCGTTACAATAAATTTCAGAAGTAGCAGTAATTCTTTGCCCGTTGATGGCAATGGCCTCAGCTTCGCCGTTCCACAGATAATTAACAATTTCCCTGATATATTGTTCATGAATCAGATAAACATTAACATTTTCATTAGCCTCAGGGATTCGCTTCGAATCATCCAAAGTCACCCTTATACCCGGACCGGACATCCCCACCAGGCCTGCCGATATCTTGCCCTTTTCCAACTGTTCGTTTGCCACTTCCGTAGCATCTTTGTCACTGTTGAATTTAGCGATCTCTTCCCGAATTTTCTCATTGTCGGCCGCCAATTGCTGGTTTTCCTGCTCAAGCTTCAATAGGTTCTGGTAACTGGCTTCCGCTCCGGCGGCAGGGACATTAGCATTTGATTTAATCAAAACCACTAAAAGAAATCCTACGGCCACCGAACTCAGACCAAGGAGGAATTTCCCCTTTTTATTGATTTCCACTGTTCAGTCCACCTCGTTTTCCTTTCCGCCTTTATCTGACCCCAATATTCTTATCTCTCAAGCTAGCATAAAGGACACCCGAAGGTGTCCTTTAAACCTATTCACTGAGCCATTCTGCCCCTGCTTTCGTGTATTCGACCAGTTCTTCAGGTTTAAAGTAAAGGCCAATCTCTCTTTCCGCACTGGCAACAGAGTCAGATCCATGAATAATGTTACGGCTGATATCAAGAGCAAAACTGCCCCGGATCGAACCCGGATTGGCATTAGCCGGATTCGTTGCCCCCATAAGTTCCCGAGCCAAGGCGATAATATTTTTACCTTCCCAAACCATAGCAACGACTGGAGATGAAGTAATATAGCTTACTGTCGGTTCAAAAAATCCTTTGCCTTTATGCTCCGCATAATGAGCTTCCGCCAAAGCCCGATCAACCTTAATCAGTTTCATGCCTACAAGCTTAGCGCCTTTGGCTTCAAAGCGGGCAATAATAGTTCCTATCAATCCCCTCTGAACCGCGTCAGGTTTAAGCATAATAAATGTTTTTTCCATTAAGACCTCTCCTCTAAGTTGTTTTTATCCTTATCCATTAGCATCACCTGTTCCGGATTAACTGCTAATTTTTTGTCAGATGGATTTTCCACCTGAGCTGCTCTATCCGTTTCGGCTCTGGAAGAACCCTCTTCCAACTCTGCCTGGGAAGGATTTTCATCAGGTTCATTTGCTTTTTCGGCTTTAGCCTCATCAGCAGGTGCTTCAAGGTCTTTTCGATATTCCGGATCAAAAGAAGCCATCAAATCAGCAAATTCTTTTGCTTCTAATGTTTCTTTTTCCATCAGGGCCTGAGCGATAGTATGAAGCTTCTCGATATTATCCCGAATCAGCTTCTCTGCCTTTTGATAGCATTCATCAATAATCCGCCTGGCTTCCTTATCAATCGCGTAAGCTACCGCTTCGCTGTAGTTCCGGTCTCTGGCCAAATCTCTGCCTAAGAAAACCTGCTCTTCTTTGTGTCCAAAGGTTAGCGGTCCCAGCTCTTCAGACATGCCCAACTCTGTAATCATCTTCCGAACCAGCCCGGTAGCTCTTTCCAAGTCATTGGAAGCACCTGTACTGATTTCTCCAAGGACCACTGCTTCAGCCACCCGGCCTCCCAACAGCATCGTCACCTGATCCAGAAGCTGAGATCTTGTCATATAATTGCGATCTTCTTTTGGCAGAAGCAGGGTATACCCGCCGGCCCTGCCGCGGGGAATAATAGACACCTTATGAAGCGGATCAGTATGGGTCAGCAGCTCTCCTACCAAAGCGTGACCACCTTCATGATAAGAAACTAATTTCTTTTCAAACGGACTAATCACTTTGCTCTTCTTCTCTGGTCCGGCAATCACTCTTTCAATTGAATCTTCCAATTCTCGCATTCCGATAACTTTATGACCATGTCTGGCTGACAAAAGAGCCGCCTCATTGATCAAGTTGGCCAGATCGGCTCCGGTAAATCCGGGAGTGCGACGAGCCAATACTTCCAATTCTACATCCTTAGCTAACGGTTTATCTTTAGCATGTACCTTTAGAATTTCTGCTCTGCCCTTAACATCAGGAACATCAACGACAACTTGCCGGTCAAAACGGCCTGGACGTAACAAGGCAGGATCAAGAATATCCGCTCTGTTCGTAGCAGCAATGATGATAATTCCTTCATTCCCATTGAATCCATCCATCTCCACTAATAACTGATTCAAGGTTTGTTCTCTTTCATCATGGCCCCCGCCTAAACCTGCACCTCTCTGCCGACCTACTGCATCAATCTCGTCAATAAAGACAATACATGGGGCATTTTTCTTGGCCTGCTCAAACAGGTCACGAACCCGGGAAGCTCCCACACCTACAAACATTTCGACAAAATCAGAACCGCTGATGCTGAAGAAAGGTACTCCAGCTTCCCCGGCCACTGCTCTGGCCAGCAAAGTCTTTCCTGTGCCAGGAGGACCAAACAGCAGAACCCCCTTAGGAATTTTTGCTCCCAGCTCATTGAACTTCTTAGGAGTCTTAAGGAATTCCACCACTTCTTCCAGTTCTTCTTTAACCTCGTCCGCTCCTGCCACATCCTCAAAGGTCACTCTCTTCTTCTCATCTCCAGCCAAACGAGCCCGGCTTTTCCCAAATTGCATGACTCGGTTGCCGCCGCCTTGCGTCTGCTGCATCATAAAGAAGAAAAGTCCCACAATAATAGCAATCGAAATCAATGTAGGCATCAAACTCATCCACCACGGGGTTTCCTGAGGAGGTTGGAACTCTGCCGATTTAACATGAGCCACCAAATCATCCTTCAGAGTTTGATCATCTTCAGGGCCTTGTACGGTGTAGTTCTTGCCATCCTTCATCGATACCTTATAATCGTAAAAGCCGTTGCTTTTGCCTACTGCAAAGACTTTATCCACCTGATCTGCCACGACAGCTTGTCTAAATGCAGTATAATCTAATTTCCCCACTTCTTGCGTAGGGGTATTATTCCACTTAATTAGCATGATAGCTATCAGCAATATGAGCAAATAGACTGCCATATTTTTGAAAAATTTGTCCAAAAACGGTCCTCCTCTCCGATGAAACATCGGCCCTGTTCATTTTAATAAAGTACTAACAATTATAACATGCCCGATTCCCTTTTACAACGAAACAAGAAGGCCTAAGACCATACTCTCTGCGACTCAATCCTCACTCATCCGCTCATAAACACACATTTAAGCAATTCGGTGCTCTGGCCTGGAGCGCATAAATCGCTTTTTTTGATTCCAGGAATCCATAGCACCTCATTTCCGGCAGCAATAAGGGAAAGTTGAGCTCGCTGTCTGGCTGGGACCCTTTCTTCCTGACACACCTTCTTAAAGGTCTTGTGTCCGATTTTCCTAAACCAAAGTACATCTCCTGCCCGCCGATTTCTTATAACAAGCGAACAAGCGAGTTTTTCAATTTCCATCCGATCCCAGTATATCTCATCATTATCGTCTTCATTCCTGCTCTGCAAAAATTCTCCATCAACTGGGAATAATCCTGCTTTAATTCCCAAGGCAGGGATGGCCTTCCATTTCCCCACAACAAGTTCGCTCTCGTAGTCTTCCGCAACACTACTCGTCACTGAACGGATAAACCAAATTCCCTTTTTTTCAATCTGCACAGTCATTCCAGGAATATTCTGACTCCAGTTTGCCGCCTTCCCTCCACTTTCCATGATTGCTTCCACATAATTATAGCCTGCCCCTCTGGGCTCTTCCGATACATAAGAAATTGCTTTTCTTAGCAATCGTGACAAAATCGCCTGCGGTTCCTTAAACACATCAATCTTTAGGCAGACACACCCTGCCTCTTGAACAATGCAATAGCTTCTCCAAATTTTATCCACCTGATCTCCAATATAAGACTCATCCCACTGCATTAGCTTAGCTGTTTTACCCAAGGCAGAAATCACCTGTGGATTGTAGCCTTGCTCCAGCTCTGGGAGCAGTTCCAAACGGATTTTATTTCTAGCATAAATCGGGTCTCCGTTGCTCCTGTCAAAGGCATAAGGCAAGCCTTCCTGGTGGCAATATTCCAGAATCTCATTCTTTCTTGTTTCCAAAAGAGGCCTGATAATTCCTTCTCTTGAGGGATAGATCCCAGCCAACCCTGCTGTTCCGCTTCCTCTGATCATCCTGTACAATACCGTCTCAGCCTGATCTCCTAAGTGGTGGGCCGTAGCAATATAGCGGGCCCCTGTAAGTTCCTGCTCTTCCCGCCAGCAAGCATAACGCCACGTCCTTGCACCGTCTTCCAGCGACTTTCCTTTTTCTTTAGCATATTGCCTGGCATTAAAGCGATGGACCCTGAACTCTACGTCCAATGTTTCCGCCAGCCGCCGAACCAACTGCTCCTCCTCATTCGCTTCCGGTCTTAGTCCATGATTGATATGGGAAAAAAACAGGCTCAATTCCCTTTCCGGGTGATCTTTAGAGTAACGCCAGAGAATATGCCCGAGCGCTACCGAATCGGGACCTCCGGACACAGCCACCAAAACTTTACTTCTCACCGGGATGAGCTTAGGCAGGACCTCTGTCCGCAATCTCTCATACATGTTTTTTTCTCCTTTTTTTCATAAAACGGAAAGGAATCCCGGCCAAAGCTATACCTACAGCTATTGCTCCGGCTGAAAACAAGGTTTCTACTCCCTGGGAAATGGCAGCTCCAGTCTCTCCTTTAACGACAGAGAGCATCGTTGAATAAGCTATTCCTCCAGGGACAAGGGGAATTATTCCCGGCACTCCCAGAGCCTGAACAGGAACCTTTATTTTTCTGGCTCCAAATTCCGCTGCTAATCCTACTGCTAAAGACGCCATGAAAATAGCATCATTACCGCTCCCCAAAATGCGAAAAACAAACCAGCCCAGAGCCCCCGCTCCCCCACTGTATAATAAGCAGCGTACCGGTACATTGAAAACGATGGCAAAGGCCAATGTTGCTAAAAATGCTACAAAAATTTCAATAACTAAATTCAAAGGAGGGTCCCTCCCAATCTAAAATACAAGGCTAGAACCGTTCCGACTCCCACAGCTACTGAAAGTGCAACACCGAAGGCTTCCAAACCTCTTACAGAAGCCGACATCATGTCCTCATTCAAAGCATCCTTTACTGTCGTAGTGATAGCAATCCCAGGAGCCAGCAGCATGATAGAGCCGGTGACCGCCAGATCAAATTCCAGATGCGGCCATCCCATTTTGAGAAGAACATTGGCGATTGCCGTAACTGCTCCTGCAATCGCTAAAGAAACGAAATAATACATCTGCCGCTCTTGCAAAAAATCGATCACACCCATCACCAAAAGCCCAGTCAGGCCTGCTGCCAAAACTGAGCCCCAATGTGCCCCATATAGATAAGCAAAGGTGGCACTTCCCATGCCGCCTGCAAATGCATGTAACATCGCAGGGTATCGCCGAACAGATTCTTTCAGTGCCAGCAGCTTGAAATGTACTTGTTCCGCTTCAATCTGTCCTTCTTCGAGCTGTCTGGAAAGACTGTTGACCTCCACCACTTTGGCCAAATCATATCTTCTGCGGTGAATCCGGACGACTCTGGTCAAGATTTTTCCCTCATAATCAATCGTGCAGAAGATTCCCGTCGGAGTCGCAAAAACTTCTACCTCTTTTGCCCCACAGGCCTGAGCCATTCTGCTCATCGTCTCCTCCACCCTGGAAATATCTCCTCCGTTTTCTAGAATTATTTGGCCAGCCAGCACAATCAGATTGGCCGGGTCACCCATGCTTCTGCTCCTTTCCCTCACCTGGCCAACAATTTCTCCTCACCACTAGGATGATCCCATCATCAGGCAATGCTTCTCCGCTAATTGCCCTCATTTGTTTTCCAATATCATTAGCCATATCCTGAGCTTTTTTATATTTATTCGTTGCCAAAAATCTCTTTAGCCATTCATCGCCTGTCTTCAACACATCCTGAACACCGTCAGTTACCAAAACCAGATAATCGCCTACCGCCATTTCAAAATCCAGGATGGGAATCTCAATCTGGTTTAAAATCCCGATCGGAAGACTGGAAGAGTTAAACAGCTTAACCTCACGATCCGTTTTCAGATATGAAGGAGATGCACCTAGTTTAATCAAATATCCTTGCCCCGATTCCATATCCAGTACCGCCATATCCAATGTAACGAACCCTTCTTCCGGAGAACGGAGAACAAGCATGGAATTCAAAGCCTGTACCGCTCTTGCCGGCTCGAATCCCGTACTGAGCAGCTGCTCCAGCAATGTAAGAGCTGTTGCGCTCATTTTTCCTGCCCCTTCACCCACGCCCATTCCGTCGCTGATTACAAAAGCATGTTGATTGGGAGCAAAGGCTAATGAGGCATAATTATCCCCGCAGACCGCTCCTCTTTCCTTACTCAGAGACACTACCCCAACATCAAGAAGATTACGGTGCCGCCGTGAGATACTTGCGGCCTGCATCTCCTCCCAATTATGACGCGAATGAAGTTCTTTGGCAAGATGTCCTATCACCTGGGACACACTTTGATATTGATAAGACAGTGCCTCATTATTTTCTTCCAAACGCCGCCGCCATACTTCCTGATTCTTTTCCTGCTCAACAATGAACTGCACCCCTAAAAGCATCTCTTTAATCCGGCCACAGTGCCGTTTCCACTCGATGGGCAGCTCGTGAACTTCCACCTCTCTGCTCTCTGCCAAAGAAAACAGATCTAAAAGAAAATGATAGGTCTTATAAAATTCCCTTTCCCAGCACACCTCAATGGTAGGGCAATTCTTGCAAACCCTCTCCGCCAGAATATTCATCAGCTCAGGAACATCAGGATGTTCAGCTGGAGTATTCCGATCTCCCTCTTGATGGGTCAAAGCAATCTGCTCGAACATCTCCGCCAAAGTCTTTACTTTGGTAACTGCAGTTTCCACTTCCGGAATCTGCTTGGGATTTAAAAATTCAGGTCTGGCCGCAATACCCGGCCAAAGCAGGAAGATGACTAAACCCAGGGCTGTAGAAATAATCTGGGAGTAGATTGCCTCCGGTTGCAAAGAAAATGTTATGATCAGCATTGCACTCATATAAGCTAACCCCATGCCCAGCTTTCCCAACTTCTGAAAAGCTCCTGTGCAAAAGCCAGCCAATCCGTAAATGCCTGCGGAAACAAGATTCTGCATGCTCATTGACAATTGAGGTAAAAAACCCAGCGCTACTCCTATCCCTGCAGCCGCTCCCGCCCCGAAACGATTTGCAGCAAACAGCACAAAAAATGTGAGCACCACCACGGAAAAGTTGATGTCAGCCACGTAGACTCCTTTAAGTCCGCTCAAAACACCGGTAAGAAGAACTAACCAGGCAATCCCCTGCTCTCTAGGAAAATCACCTCTCCACAAAACATCCTGATGCGCCAAAGCATAAGCAAAAACCACTGCCAATGCTCCAGTCAAAAATCCTTCCAATCCCACGCTTAAAAGGGGGATTTTCCCTACTCCCAACCAGGCCTGGACAGCTAAATGCCCCATGATGGTTAATACTCCACTAATGACACCTAAATAAACCATCGACCTTCGATTGCGTCGAAACAATGGAAGACTTGCCGCCAGGGCAATCAGGACAGGTATCTGATAAGCCCATGCGGGCTCTGTTAAAGTAAGCAGTCCCAGTAGAACGCTTGCCAACCCAAATAAGACACCTTTTCCTCCCCTCAGAATGAGCGCCGCTCCAAAAGCAACGCCGAAGGGATACATATCAAGAATGCTACCTCGAGCTAACAAACCACCTAGCATCAGCGGCAGCAATGCGTTTTCCAAGGAAACCTTTGCATTGCGCAAACCTTGATTCGCTTTTAACGTAGCCCACTCTGCCATAACCTCACCCCTTGCCAATTTATGTAAATATTTTAGCTCAAAGTGCAGGCAAAGCTTGTCTATAAAAGGAACTTGCACAAAGGAAATTTTGACATTGTTTTGGGCCATCCCTCTTTTTTCGTCGATTGAGAAAATTCATCGAAAGAATTCGGCACCATTCTGCTCATAAATCTTTATAAAAACAAAATAAAAACCGCCTAACGGCGGTTTAAGGCTTAACTTAATAGCGGCTTGAACCTCTCCCGCCTCGCTTCGATTCTGTAGCTCGGCGAAATTCAAGCTGGCGTTCATCACTGTCTTTAATAAATTTAGCTAATTTGTCTTCAAACGACACGGTTGGCTGACGACGGTCACGGTCTCGGCCACTTCGGGCGTTAGACATTGCTTGTTTTATTGATAAACCAATTTTCCCCTTTTCGTCTACATGAATAACTTTTACCTTAACATG
>JAEWCM010000164.1 GCA_023390635.1 Bacillota bacterium | reverse complement strand
GTCCCAGATTGATTTCCAGCTTTATTCCCGAGTGAACATTAATGGTCCGGACCAGTTCCAGCAAAGGTTCATCATACCCCTGGTCCAAATCTGTCCCCCCGCTGATATGGAACTGCCGGATTCCCATACCTTCAATGATCTCCAGCCCTCTCAGCAACACATCGATGGGAAACATCTTTTCAGTATAAAAGGAACAAAAGGCGCAGCGGGGTCTTACATTACAGGGAAAAATCCCGCCTGTTCCCGACGACCACCACAGACCTTTTCCCAGTTCCCTGTCCCTCACCTCTCCTGCCTGAGCAAATAATTCACAAGCCTGACGGGGGTTACGCCCATTCTTTAGAATAGCTAACGCCTGATCTCTCGTTAATTCCTGTTCTAAGGTTAAATCCAGATCCATTTCTATACCTCTTTCATCAGATTATTGTCCATGAGCCGTCTGTCCCTTACCAGATATTGCCCGCCTGAAATGCAGATCAGGCAATGAGGTTTATTTGCCCATGATTTCCTTAACCTGATCATTGGTAAAGTTATATTTGAAGAAATGGCTGTAAAAATAGGAGATGTCGTCAGCCAGCTCTTTATCTGATACAAGATTGGGGTACAGCTTATTAATTGCCCACATAATTGTCAATGGCTGCTCTGTGGTACGATTTCCCCATACATGGGCAATCCGGGGCACTACATAAATCTTTCCGTTCTTAACTGCAGTGATCCCGGCCAGACGGTTATCAGCCAGTACTGCTTTTTTCTCCGAATCAGTGGGGACGAACATCACATCCGGATTCCACTTGAGCAAATCCTCTAAAGTATAAGTCAATGATTCGGTGGTGGATTGGCCGCGCGCCTCATTTGTCACGCTGATCCCACCAGCCTTGTCAATCCACCATTCGGCAATCAGATGAGGCTGGGTAAATTGACTGACCGTGCCGTAAGCCACCGTTTTCTTATCCGTTTTCTTGATGTCCTTGGTTAGTTTTTCCGCCTTTGCCAGCATATCATCAAAATACTTCAGATAATCGGAAGCTACGTCCGGCTTGTTGAGTATTTCACCCAGGAGCGTAATGCACTTCTTGACATCTTCTGTTTTGGTCCATGAAAGCTGAATTACCTTTAATCCTTGCTTTTCCAGTTGTTCCGTCAAGTCGGCGCTCATGGTCAGGCAAACATCGGGCTTCTCTGCCAGAATATTCTCCATCAGCAATTCATTATCGGCTCCCTGAAAAGGCTTGAGATTTTTGATCTGAGGAGTGAACAGATATTGATATTTGCTCCAACTGGGACTCTTCACAAAAGAAGGGGAGCCTTCATTGCAGATTTTATCCCCGGCACCCATCGTTTCAACAAAAGCATTGAGCACTCCGATTGCTCCAAAGGTTCCGATTTTGTTGATTTCCTTAGGTAAGGTCACGGTCCGGCCGGCCATGTCCGTCACTGTGCGCTCCGTGGAAGCCGAATCTGACTTTCCTTTGTCGGAAGACTGGGAAGCAGTTTGTCCGCACCCTGCAACCAGGGCCATGGTAAGCATCAGGGTCAGTAAGAAGGCAATTATTTTATTGCTGAACTTCATAAAACTCTCTCCTTTTATTTTTAGTCATTGATGACCGGAACACACACCTTTGTAAGGGTACCTGTCAGTTCCAACCTTGTCTCAGCCACACAGACCGGTGTGGAATAAAGACGGGTCAGGTTCCCGGTGGTCACCACGTTATCGGGCAGACCTTGAGCCATAATCACTCCGTCGCGCATCAGCACTACTTTGCTGCAAGCTAAAAATGCGTGATCAGGAAAATGGGAAGTCATCAAAATTGCATACCCCTGTTCGGCCAACGTCTTAATCACTTTAAGCATCTTAACCTGATTACAATAATCCAGATTGGCGGTAGGTTCGTCCATCACCAGGATTTTAGCCTGCTGGGCGATTGCCCTGGCAATCAGAGCCATTTGCTTCTCCCCTCCGCTCATTTCATTAAACTGATATTCCTTCATGTGTAAAATTCCCATCTGCTCCATTGCTTCATCGGCAAGCCGGCGATCCTGTGCCGTTGGACGGCCGCCCAGCCCCAGATGGGCTACCCTCCCCATTTCTACGATTTCCCCCGCTTCATAGGGAAAAGTGACATTAGTAGCCTGGGGAACATAGGCCATCATCGCGGCCCTGTTTTTAGGTGAAATCTTTGCTAAATCACATCCATCCAAAGTAATGCTTCCCTTTTTCGTTTTATGCAGGGAAAGAATACATCTGAGTAAGGTGGTTTTTCCCGTTCCGTTCGGCCCGAGCAAGCATAGGATTTCATGGTCGTCCAGTTCAAAAGAAATATTTTTCAGGATCATCCGGTCTGGGTGATAGTAAAAGCTTAATTCTTTAACACTCAACATTAGGACCACCCCTTTTTTACCCTGGACAAAAGAAGGACAAAGACAGGAGTACCCACTAATGCTGTCAGTACGCCCAACGGGAGTTCCACCCCTTCAACACCGCGAATGATGTTATCAATGAGCAGCAGGAAAATTCCACCGATGAAAAATGAGGTGGCTACCAGCTTTGAGTAATTGGCTCCGGTAATCATGCGGGCAATATGAGGAACGACCATACCCACCCAGCCGATAATCCCGCAGATACTGACGGAGCAGACCGTCATCAAGGTTGAGCTGCAAATGATAACCAGCTTAACCAGAGCCACATTCACCCCCATAGTGGCTGCCTCATCCTCTCCCGCCGCCAGGGCATTGACCTGGTGTCGGAATAGAAAGATCAGGAGCAGGGACAGTCCCATTGCCGGAAGCATAAGGAGAACATCCTGATTAGAACCTTTCCCCAAACCTCCCATCAGCCAGAACGTAATGGCTGGCAGCTGATTCTCCGTATCGGCCAGAGTCTTAACGATAGAAATCAAAGCCTGAAACAGACTTGAAACCACGATTCCGCCCAGAATCAGCACTGTAATGGTCTGCTTTCCGAAGACATAAGCAATAACATATGCGGCAATTACAGCCAGCATGCCAAATAGAAAGGCGGTCAGCTGAATTTCCCACCACGAGGCATTGTTGATCATGGCCAGAGCGGCACCAAAGCCCGCACCTGCCGATACACCCAAAATGTCCGGTGAGACCATAGGATTCTTGAACAGGGTCTGATAGGAAGCACCTGAAACAGACAGGGCTCCTCCTACTAAGATACCAAGCGCAATTCTGGGCAGACGCACCTGCAACACCACTGTTGTCAGAGTTCCATCCCAATACTGGGATATGGGGAAAAACTGAGAGAGAATAATATCAATGACCGTTTTGGGCGGTATCGGGTAACGCCCCACCATAAATGACCCAAAGAACAATACCACGGTGAAGCATGCAAGTATGATGAACTTCAGCACAAAATGTTCGTTGCTCCTGATTTTCCAAATTTTCAATCATGTCCCTCCTCTTGGACTGATTTGCGCTTCAGGCCATCCTTCATGGAGAAAAGATCAGATAAACTCATGCCCGCACAGTAATTCCGCTTCCACCTCCTCGCCTGCCTCATAGCCGGGAACTCCAATCGGAGCGATCAAAAGGGCCTTCGGTTTTAGCATCGAATCGGGAATACTTTGATCGCGGCCAACAGGCGTGCCTCTGTAGCTGCCATCCTGCTCATTAAGGATCAGTCTGACATAAAACTCGTAATCCTGCCGTTTCTTAAGCGGTTTCTCCAGTGTAACTTTTATCTTCGGACGCTTAGGCGCAGGAAGGCCGTAATAATGGTGAACCAATCCGGAGATGCACCAATCCATAGCCAGAAAAGTGGCAAGGGTGGGACCAGGAATATTGATCACCGGTTTTCCGTCAATCATCGCTATTGCTACCGGCTTTCCCGGGATTGCTTTAACACCATGCCGGTACAGGCCGGCTTTTTTTTGCAGCAGAGCCGCGTTAAAATCCTCCGCTCCTTTGGATGATCCGCCATTCAATAAAACCATATCCGCCCCAGCCAAGGCATTATCCAAAGCCTGTTCCAATTCTGCCGGATCATCCTTAATGATGGGATAACAGATCGTTTCCGCCCCCCATTGCCGCAAGAAAGAGGCTACCATCAAACCGTTCGCTTCAATATTTTGTCCCCGTTCCGGTTTGTTTCCCGCATTGATCAGTTCATTGCCCGTCGGTATATAAACAACCTTCAGCATCTTCAGAACTTCCAATTGATAAACTCCGCCCAAGGCCAGCATAGCCAGATGAACCGGTGTCAGCCGGACAAAGGCTTCCGCAATCAAATCCCCTGCCCGGACCGCCGTGCCCGCTCCCCTTACACAATCCCCTTTTTCAAAAACAAAATCTTCGGCAAAACAAACATGACCATCACCGTCATAGCTAATATCTTCCACAGCGATCACCGTATCAAAATCATCGGGAAAATCGTCCCCTGTGTCGGCCTGAACGTAATGAATCCCCTTTACCCAGTCTAAGGTGTCAGGTAGTCCACTCTGGAAATCCGCGGAACGAACCGCTATGCCGTCAACCTGGGATGTGCGGTAAACCGGCATGGTATTCCGAGAATAAACAGCCTGAGCCGTAACCCTTCCCAAAGCATCCTGCAGGGAAACTACTTCCGATTTCCGTTCCGGCTGCCAGGCACCGAACAATAATTCTAAAGCCTCCGCTCTGGTTACCGACAAATCCTTCTTTTCACTCATCTCTATCTTTCCTTTCCTCCGCTTAAATTCCCGTCATCCGCCGATCCAGTTTTGCAGACTCTCTTCAAATTTCCTGCCAATCAACAAGGGCACATCATTCCAATAAAGTAAACTGGAAACCGCCGGATGAGGCAAATCATAGCATTCAAGGCTGACTGCAGCCGGAATTCTGCCGATCAGAGGATCGGCAATCATTCCCCGGTAATCCCCGCTTTTAAGCAGCTCTGACAACTGTTTTTCACTTTTCAGAAACAGATCTCCAGGCAAGGCCAACTCCGGTTCGAGAGCAAAAAAGCTGGCGACGGTGATGTTCTGAAAACAGCCTAATTGGTACATGGCTGACCGCAGGGAGTTGGAAATGACCTGATCCCCGATGATCAGCAAGGACAAAGGGCCGGCAACATCTGACAACGCTTTATTCAAATTGCTGTTCTTCCCGTCCTTCATCGTTCGCTTCAACGCTTCAATCACTGTCCGGCTGTATTTTTCTCCCACAGGAGAAGCCACAACATAAGGAATTCCATAGTGTTCATACATATACCGGGCTCCCGCCCATCCCGATTGGGACACGACCAAGTTCACCTCGGCAGAGGCAGCTCTGCGCACCCGGTCCAGGTCAGCCTCCATCCAAAAACTGCAAGCCACATGGAAGCCATTCTCCTCCAACAGTCTGATCAGGTTTTTTCCATTGTCATTAGCAGAAAAATCCAGAGGGGTCAGTCCGAGAATATTCACATGCCCCTCCGCTTTCTTAGTCCGAGAAACCGTAAAACGCTGCAAGACCTTTAACAATGCATCAGAGATCCCCTTGTTGTAATAAGAAAAACCGGTGGTATTGAATCCCAAAGCAGGGATGCCGCTTCTCTCCTCAATTTCTCTCGCGATGCCTGCCATGTCCCTGCCGATAATCGCCGGTATGGGACTGCCCAACAAGGCAACAAACTCAGGGGCAAGTTCACGAACTGCTTCAAGAGTCTGCTTGATCAGCCTCTCCTCATCACCAAGGACCGCTTCAATCGTTCTCAGGTGGGAACCAAAGGCTGCCTTCTTGTTTTTAGTCCAGCGCGGCTCGTCATAAGTCACATAATTGCGGGTACAACACGAAGCATCATCAATAATAATCAGAGAATTCAGCTCATACAGAGCTGAACAGACTCCGGAATAATCACCTGCAAAAGGTGGTAGATAAATTGAAAGCTGATCCATATTCAGGCTGCCTCCTTCCGTCAGGTGCTTTTCCAGAGTATTTTTGTTCCAGAGGCTTTGCTGATCATCCCCATCAGTTTCCGAATACCATGGAACCCGTAAAATGACTCGTCATTGAATATATCCACAAAGTGATTAGCCTTCAGGATAAAAGCACAGTCATGGCCGATAGCGATATACTCCCGACTCCAGCCGTAACCGCTTATCGCTTTAACCCCTTCCCTCTGCACCACTTTAATCTGGGGACAATGATATTTCAGCCATTCTCTATCTTCCAGGTCATCTTTTGGGGCATGGGGAGCAAGAACCGCCGCCACACAAAAGCCGTAGCCGTCAAGAGCCTTGGCCAGCGCAAAAGGCCTCATAGAAGCGGAAGAATCCACAATCACCGGAATACTTCCCGCCTTCTCCCTTGCAGTTTTGATGGTCAGGGCAGTCTCAGCTATCTCATGATGAAAATCAGGACAACTTTTGCCCAATATATTGGCCAGGTTCCGATAGTTCTCCAGCACTTCGTTCATATCATAAGCAGGCGGGTTAAAATGCCAGGGGATGTCCAGCCTCTCCGCCATATCCTGTGCCGCCAGTTTTCCCATCGGCATCAGCACCAGATTCAGCCTGCTGTCCGCCAAGGCCTGGTATTCTTCAAAGGTCCGGCAGGAAAAAAGCTGCCTTACCCGGTGGATTCCCCAGCCAGTAAGCACGGGAAACAATTCACTATTTTCGTCAATGGGAACATAATTGCCGATCATGTTGATTCCATCATCTTTCTTTCCTGTATACTCCAGCAATCCATACATCTGCTGGTGCTTCCGCATGCCCTGGGAAACCCCTTCATCAGCGGCAATGGGATTGACACGGCATACGATAAAACGAAGAGAAGGAAAACGAAGCCCCAATTGTCTTAAAAGGGCCTTTTCATCGGTGCCCAGAAAATCATCTATACAGTTAAAATGGAGAATAATAGCCCGAGGAGTCGGCTCAAGCAGCGCAAGCAGTTCTTCAACGGCGGCACCGATATTCTCCACGTACTCTCCTGAAATGGCATCCTCTTCCGTAATGTACAAAAAAGAATGCTGGTCCTTTTCCCTGTTTTGCAGAGCCCTGATGGCATTTCTGCGCCCGCAGGCCAGAGGACAGATGTGGAGGTTATGACTTTCAGGGATGTGCAGAATGGTCTTCTTTCTGTCCCGGTTGGGGATATAATACAAAAGATGATTTTCGTCCATATCACTCCTCCTTGCATGCCTCAAAGATCCGTAAGGCCAGCGTGCGGTAACATTCTGCCAGCTCTGATCCAGGAAAAAGCTCCATCACCGTCTTGCCCTCTTCTTCGCCGAGCTGTATTTTTTCTGATCGGGGAATGACGGCCTTAATCTGACCACAGGTCTCCTGTGCCAGCTGCTGCACCTTTTCGATTTCCTTTTCCACATTGCGCCGGTTCAGAATCAGCCCTCCATAGCGGGCATAGTCCCTGCTCCGGAAATTGGCCAGTGCCTGGACGATATTAGATGCGGCATACATAGACATCATTTCTCCTGAAGTTACGATAAACACCGTATCCGTATACTCCCCTCTCAGAGGCATGGCAAAGCCCCCGCAGACCACATCGCCCAGCACATCGTAAAGAACAATATCCGGTCGGTACACATCATAGGCACCTTTTTTCATTAACATCTCAAAAGCCGTGATGATCCCCCGTCCGGCACAGCCGATTCCCGGCAAAGGTCCTCCCGCTTCCACGCAAAGCACACCAGCATACCCAACATGCACCATTTCATGAAGCTGCAAATCACCTTTCCTGGTACGCAGCAATTCCAGTACGGTAGGAATGGGAGTACCGCCGGTCAGCATCCGGGTGGAATCTGCTTTCGGATCACAGCCAATCTGCATCACTTTGTATCCCATCGTAGCGAAGGCTACTGCCAAATTGGCTGTAGTAGTGGATTTGCCGATTCCTCCCTTGCCGTAGATTGCCACTCTCATCATGCGTATCCGCTCCCTCCGCACCTAAATTGCGACTGCCTCTAGGTTAGCCTTTTTATCCTAAAATGGTTGTGATGAAATTCCAGCCACCCTTCCTGCCGAAGCTTCCCCAGCTCGGCAGACAGAGAGCTCCTTTCTACATAGAGATAATCTGCCATTTCCTGCCGGTTAAACGGAATATCAAAACTGTCGCTTTTATACTCATCCCGCACATAGGACAGATATGTGAGAATCTTTTCCCGCAATGTCCGCCGTGCCAGCATATCCAGCCTGCGGTACAACCGGTAATCCCGTTCGGATAAAATCCTGATGATGTTAAGACCTAGCCGCGATAAAACGGGAGAGCCGTCTTCTTTCCTTAAATCCAGCTTTTTTAAATCCAAATAAAGACAGATGCACGATTTCACAGTCAGAATACTGGTATTATGATAATGCACGTCAGCAAAGGCATGGGTACAGCCAAACAGATACCCGGGCATAATATAATCCAAAATCGAGCATTTTCCCCAGAGATCGTATTTAACATGCTGGGCGCTGCCGGAAAGGATACAACCGGATTGAATGGGGGAAACCGCCTGGCTGTCCGCGGTATTGATAGGGTCTCCCGCCTCTATCCTCTCTACTGCAGCTGACAGGTAATCAAGCAGATACAGGACTTCTTCCTCATTAAATCCATGAAACAGGGGATGAACCCTGATGAGATCCAAATAATCCAGATAGTTTCTTTGTTTCTTCATTCTGCCCACTCCCAACCGAATCTGCTCTGATTTTGTTTTATGAATCTACTCTCTGATGGTAAATCCGCACTGTTCTGCCATGATTCGTTTGGCAGGCCGTGAATCACGGTATTCGATGTTCTGATCGCTGAAAGTGGCATCCTGCTGTTTCCCCTGCCAATAATCCACTTTCATATTGACAGCCAGAGAAAATAAAGAGTTTCCTGCCCCAGCCATCATGCCCTGAATGCGCTCTTCTTCCGTCCATCCTGCCGCCGTGGTCACATTAATGGATCGGTACACCAAGCGGGCTATCGCAACCAGCCGGGCAGCTTCTTCCTCTGAGCAGGCTTCCCATTCATACATGGGAAGCACCGGATCAGGAGTAAATTTAGAGATATACACACTGTTTAAATGGGGGAATTGGGCAATATCAAACAGTGTGTTGACATAGTCCTCATACCGGGTCTCTCTGGGACCTAGTCCCGCCATCATCCCTGAACTCATTGCCAACCCTGCTTTTTGGATATCCCAGGCAAACTGCATTTTTTTCTCCAAATCATCCCCCGGCTTGACTCTTTTAAAGACTTCCGGATTGGTAATTTCAAAGACTGCGCCGATACTGACGACGCCCCATTCTTTCAATTGTTTCATAGAATCAATGCTCATAGCCGCTCCACAGTTAACCATAATTTTCATATCATGCAGACCGGCATCATAAATACTTTTTACAATCTCCAGCACATCTTTCCCCTCGCTGCCCAGTGTTGTCCCGCCGCTGAGATGGAATTCCCTCACCCCTTCCTTGTGAAAATAACGGGCACCCGCCACAATGGCTTCCACAGGCAACGGCTTCTGATCAATTTTTCGCCAGTAAGGGCAATAACTGCAGAGAGGACGAAGCCGGCAGGGCAGAACACTGGCAATGCCGCCCGAAAAGCGGAAAACGTCTTCGCTTTCCGCCTTTCTTACGGCTCGTGCCGTTTCGAACAGACGGGTTTTGTGTTCTTCCGTCTCAGTACTCTGAAAAAGAAACAAGGCTTCCTCCCTGGTAACAGGGCGTTTAAGGGCATCCAACAGAACTTCATTCAGTTCCAAAAAAACAGCTCCCTTCCCCGACTTTCTTCGAAAGCTCGGTCACGATCCATGATTTGGTTTTATTATCTTTTACTCTAGAGACAAAGTTTTGGTCCCGGTAGCATTGTTGACAATAACGCCCCAATCGCTGTCTTTGAGGGTGTAATTCATAAATTTAGAATAAAAATCTTTAGCCGCATCCTTGATGCTGATATCCTTAAACTTATCCGGGTACATGGTCTTAGCCAAAGTGAGAACACCTAAAGCAGTTTCCAGCTTGCTTCCCCATAAGGAAATTCCGCTGGGCATAATATAAAAAGCTCCATTCTTCAATGCGCTCATGCCGGAAAAACGGCTGTCGCCGCTCATCTCCTGATAGCGGGTCACGAGCTGCTTCCCTGTAGAACCGACAGCATACTGGAAGATGATGTCCGGATTCCAACTGACGATTTTTTCCGCATCCACCTGATTGTAAAATTTATCGGAAAAAGCGTTCTCCGCCACATTAATTCCACCGGCCAATTTCACGCTCAGACCTAAAATGTTCATATTGTTGAAGACTTCTGTAGTCGAATTGCGCAGACATAAAACCTTTTTACGCTGGGCATCGGGAATATCCTTCACACGCTCGGCTACCAGATCAAGCCATTTTTTCTCCCATTTCTGGTAAGCCTCAGCCTTATCTTTTTCCCCAAGCAAATCAGCAATAGCCATTAGCTCCGCATCATTTCCCTCATACGGATCACCGGTGGAAGTCACACCGTCCACATAAACGGGAAGCTTCAGGGACTGCATCTGCTGATTGATCTTTGTCGCTGCTTCCGGGGAAAAGATAATGTCCGGTTTCGCCTTCACCAGCTCTTCAACCTTAACATTGTCAAAGGAACCATAATCAGGGAGATTGGCCAGTTCAGGATAGATCTGGCGCAGCCATACATAACGTGTGGTATCGGCCATGCTGGTCACAAGATCTTTGTGTCCCAGCAATACAAAAATCTCGAAAGCTCCCTTCCATGAAGTGATGGCTACCGACTTCAGTTTGGCGGGAACCTGAATGGAATTGCCGGAAAGATCTTTTACCGTTCTCTCTTCCGACTGTGTCGTACTATCGTTTTTTTGTCCTGTCTGTTCAGTTCCTTTGGTGCCGCAGCCTGCCAGCAAGCCCATAATCATGGCTGCAGACAACATGACTGTTACTGCCTTTTTAAATTTTTTCATTTTTCCCTTCCCCTTTGTTTTGATGTTTATATCATTGCTTTCGCATTGATACCTCTGTTGCCAAGCGACAGCTAAGACGTCGGATGGTCTCTTCTCCATATAAAAGCTGGACCCGTGCCTTTCCCGCCCTCTCAGGCTGACTCTCCTCTTCCCATGCTGTCACAATCCCTGTGGCATTGACAAAACAGTCGACCGTATCCCCCATCCGAATTGGCACCATCTCATAGCCCGCCTCTGTCCACTTAAGCCCAACATGAGGATGATAACTGGGACGAAGGGGGCGCTGCCCGTCTATAGGCAAGTTGACCTCTATTTCCTGCCTTTCATAGCATGGACAGTGCAGAAAGCGCCCCATCACAGCGGGCAGGTACTGCTCCGCCTGAGTCAAGGCCGCATGGGGAGGGGCAGGAATTCCTACCACGCATTTCCCTCCGATCTCCCCCAGCAGCATAGGTTTTCCGCCGGGACCGAATTCCATGCCATGGACTAAGACCCTACCCAGCCGGGCCACCGCCTCTCCGGTATAGTCCCCATAACGGGCACCGTTTCTTCCCAGACCGCCGATCAGTACCAGGCAATCACAGTGACTGATGACAGACGAAATGGCCTGACTGATCAGAGCTTCACTATCTTCTGCCACCGGTTCAGTCCATGCCTCGCCTCCGCATTCTTTAATAATGGACTCGATCAGAATACTATCTGCTTCCACGGTTTGTCCGGCACCCGGTCGACATCCCGGCGGTACCGTATCCATTCCCACGGGAATTACGGCAACCTGCGGCTTTTTCCACACAGGAACCCTCTCCACTCCGGCCAAGCGCAAAATACTCAGATGTGCCGGAACCAGACGGCAATTTTCAGGGAGGAGCCGCTCTCCTGCCCGGATACTGTTCCCCTTTTTTACTATCCCCTGTCCTTTACCCGGCAAAGCCAAGATTTCTGCTCTTCCATCCGGCAAATATCTGACCTGCTCTGAGGGGATTACCGTATCAAACGGTGATATCAGAACATTCCCCATAGCGCAAAGGCAAAATTCCCTTTTCTCCAAAACCTGGTATCCCTTATTCAACAACGTTTTTACCTGCTCCCAGTTCACCATAATCCCATCGTGCTGGGCTCCGTCTGCTACCGGAACAGGAAAAGCGGCATAAGTCTCTTCCGCCGTCACCCGCCCCAGACTTTCTTTTAATGCCACAAATTCCATCTCCAAAGTAAATTCGACCTCTGCAAACAGAACCTCCAAAGCCTCGTCCCGGGACGGCGGATGGTCCTGCTGCCGGTGGCAGCGTGAAGGACAATGAATGCACGTTGGGGAAGGGCAGACGATTTTATTTTTTCGATCGTTTTTCATCCCTCATGCTCCCTTCTGTTATGGTCTAAGACAACGGCACAGTGACTTTGATATCGCTTCCCAGCCCGGTTTGTGATTTAATTCCTGTATGAATAATTTTCGAATCTACTTTATATAGGTCCCTCAGGCTGTCTACGGTAACTACGTCATCGGGAGGCCCTGCGGCATAAATACCGCCGTCCTTCAAAAGCAGAGCCTTGTGAGAATAGAGAAAAGCATGATCAGGAAAATGGGAGGCCATAATAATGCTCAATCCCATCCGGGACAAGGAGCTTACCTGACGCAGCACGAGCTGCTGATTACCAAAATCCAGGGCCGCCGTCGGCTCATCCATGATCAAAATCCGGGGCTGCTGCGTCAGAGCCCGGGCAATCATTACAAGCTGTTTTTCCCCGCCGCTAAGTTCAAGAAACTTCTTATCCGCCAGCTTTTCAATCCCCATCTGACTGATGATGGCATAAGCAATTTCTTCATCTTCCTTTTTAGGTGATTCGAATATAGCCAAATAAGCGGTACGCCCCATCAAAACCACGTCCATTACGGTATAGGAAAAAGGAGGATCGCTGGCCTGGGGTATATATCCGATGGTCTGCGCCACCTGGGCCCTTGTCCAGCCTGCTATATTGCTGTCATCGACCCTGACCTCTCCGCCCATCAAGGGAATAAGCCCTAAAATTGACTTGAAAAGTGTAGACTTACCGGCCCCGTTAGCCCCTAAAATGCAAAGCACCTCACCTTCCTC
>JAEWCM010000137.1 GCA_023390635.1 Bacillota bacterium | reverse complement strand
GGATGAAGGTGATGGGATCAGGGTGATCGGCAAAGAAGCCTATCAAGCTGTCGACATCAAAACTCAAGTCCATCCCGGCTTCCCTACTGATCTTCAGGCCCCCTTTCTGGCCTTGTTGGCTACCGCTCAGGGCACGGCAATTGTTACTGAAACGGTTTTTGAAAACCGTTTTATGCATGTTGACGAACTGAAACGCATGGGAGCGGATATTAAAATTGAAGGCAGAGCAGCGATCGTTCAAGGAGTCCATGGCTTAACTGGGGCTCAGGTCACCGCCACGGATCTGCGAGCAGGAGCAGCTCTCTTATTGGCCGGGTTAGTGGCTGATGGAGTAACAGAAATCAGGGAAATCCATCACATTGATCGGGGATATGAAAAAATTGAAGAAAAACTGAGAGGCATTGGCGCAGAGATAAAACGGGCTGAATGTTAAATCTGAAAGAGCTGATAAAACGGGTAGTGCAATTAAGATTGCACTACCCGTTTTTAATTTAAAACTAAGTGAAAATAAAACATTTAATTTAGCTCCTCTGAAATTCAAATGCCATATTCAATCAGACCAAGGCATATGAATAAATATCTAAGGACAGGCAGGAGGTGCAGAGATGAAAAAAGAGTGGGGCTGGATCATTGTACTCAGCTTAATCATAGCGGTTTTGCTTCCATGGAGTTTATTACGATGGATAAACCCGCAAGAGGAAGCGGAAGACTTTCACATCCGGGTGCTTTTACCTGACGGCAAAGTCGAAGAGATGGGACTGGAAGCCTATTTGGTAGGGGTGGTAGCAGGCGAAATGCCGGCCCAGTTTGAAGTGGAGGCGCTAAAGGCGCAGGCCATAGCGGCCAGGACTTATGCAGCTAAGCGGTTAGTTCAGGCTGGGTCTGATCAAAATCAGAAATATGATGTAGATACAACGGTTCAGACGCAAGTGTGGCTGTCGGAAGCACAGATGAAAAAAAAATGGGGATGGAATGGATATTTTAAATATGAAAAGCGGATAAGGGAAGCGGTGCAAGCTACTAAGGGAATGGTTCTGGTTGCCAATGGAGAATATATTGATGCATATTACCACAGCAGCAGCGGCCGCAAAAAAACAGAAAAATCAGAAGATGTATGGAGTTCCGCCCGCACCTATCTGAAAAATGTTGAATCGGGAGAAACGAATCCACAGCGTTTTGTTAAGGAGTATAATTTCACACCTCAAGAGCTTTATCAAAAATTGGGAATCACAGGAACAGCACAAAACTTTACTAACAATGATTTTCAAATTCTTAATCTTACTGCCGCTGGAAGAGCAAAAACTGTGAGCCTGTTGGGAAAGACCTATCAGGCGACTAAATTGCGGACTCTGTTGGGCCTGGCATCAACTGATATTGAGTGTAGCATTAGTCCGGAGAAAATAACCTTTACTACTTATGGCAACGGACACGGCGTAGGAATGTCTCAATATGGAGCTAATGATCTGGCAGCTCAGGGGAGCGATTATGCCAAAATTCTTAATCACTTTTATCCTGGCACAGAAATTCTTACGCTAACCAAAGCTTAATTAAAAAGATCCTCCTCCGGTCAAGTCTAAAAAGAGTGAACTCGGGCAAGGCTAGGAGAGAGGTGATATGGATGAAGAAAAAGCATTTTCATCTGCTGAAAGAAAAAATGAAGCAGTTAGTGTTTAAGCTGCAGAAATGGATAAGCAGGTATGATAAAAAGGAAAATCATATAAGGAAATACGCCTTATATTGGGGAGCATTTTCTTCCATTGTTGCTGTCATCGGCCTTATCGGTGTCGCTTTGTGGTGGAGCCATGTAGCCTCTGGAACTAAATCTACAGGGATCAGGGAGATAGGAGCAACGGCGCCAACCATTGAGCAGTCTAAAAACGATAATAAATCAGGAGAAGACTTGGGCCAGAACAATATAAAGGCGGAAAGTCTGCCTGCTCAGGGAAATAGCGATTCTTCAGACGGAGAGAAAACTGCAGATGATTTTGCTGCTCCGGTTAAAGGAAGCCCGGTGAGAGACATAGGCAATTATTATTCAGATATATTAAAAGGATATTTGTATCATGCCGGGAAAGACTACATTATGCCGGAGGGGGCAGTCATTCGCACTATCCAGGGCGGAAAAGTTATTTATGCAGGAGAAGACCTGCTTTTGGGACAGAAAGTCTGGTTGGATTGCGGTCAGGGATGGCAAGTAATATATGGTGGGTTGGATAATTTGCGGGTTAAAACAGGGGATGTCGTTAAGGTAGATGACGTTTTAGGACAAATCGGCTATGAGCCAGGGGCAGATGGAGTGAATGGGAAAAGTCAACTTCATTACGAGGTGTGGCAAGGTGGGATAGCGGTAAATTTCCCCTGATTGAATTTAATCACAACATTTACCAATTAAGGACATCCGTTGTAGGATGTCTTTTTTTATTGCAATTGCATATAAATGTAATAAAATTCGGGCGCATAAGGAGGGCTCGGCGTGCAGGAATACATTCGCAAACGGGTACTCGCCATTGGTAATTATATTATGGAATCAAGTGCAACCGTACGCCAAACGGCTGACGTATTCGGAGTATCAAAGTCTACGGTACATAAAGATGTTACCGAAAGATTACCTCTAATCAATGAACACTTGTCCATGGAAGTGAAACACATTTTAGAAAACAATAAGGCAGAAAGACACATCAGGGGGGGCGAAGCAACCCGTAAAAAGTATCAGGACGGTTAAAGAGTGTATCGAAGCGGCCATAAAAGTAAAGGAAAAATTAGAAAGAAAGGGAGAAGGAAAAGAAGTTAGATAGAATTTGGATAAAAAACAATATAAATGAAGGAATTGGCGGTTTTGTAGCGAATAGAGAACTGTCCAATTCCATTTTTATTTTGCAGCAAGATTAATACCAAGGAATTTTGTTTAGTTTATAAGTAAGGTGTATTTGGCAACGGTGGTATTTTATTATAAACTCTAGGTGAGGACAAGCAGTAAGAAAGGGGCACCTGTTAAGCATGTTTGGAATTGATTTGGGGATTGACTTGGGAACGGCTAGCATACTGGTATTTGCTAAAGGCAAGGGAATCGTTTTGCATGAGCCGT
>JAEWCM010000127.1 GCA_023390635.1 Bacillota bacterium | reverse complement strand
ACCGCTTTGCTTCTTCCCCCAATAAATTATTGTGAGATGCGAACCCATGCAAAATCATCACACTTTGCTGCTGGGGAAATGCTGATAAACAAATAATAGATTTCCACACAATCAAAACATTGTCTCGGAAATCACCCATGACCTTATAGATGGCCTGTGCGTTTCCTTCCGTGGCAATCTCCGGATGATAGAAAGACATAAACCCGATGGCATCCAGCACCTCGTTAATTTTCATCTCTTCTTTTCCATACAGAACATCAAGCAAAGCGGGAAATATCGAGGAATCCATTTTACCCAGAGAGCGGGCAATAATGTCTCGCGGCAGCGGAAAAGACTGCTTGGCCGAGATTCTTTCCGGCAGTGTGCGATGCTGATTGCCGCCTATTTTTCCAAGATAAGGAGTCATTTTCCTTGCAGTATGTAAGCTGCCTTTTTCGAGGGCCTGGCCAATTGCTATTTTCGTATACAAACATTTTTCCACGGAAAGCTGCTCCAACAAATGGGTGGTAACCCAATCATCCAGAGGAAAAAGATTATGGGCGGCGGCAGTCCGGATAACAGCCTCTTCCGCATGCAGCAATGTTATCAGTTGGGAAGCCGGCAAATTTTCAAGTGAGGAAATAACATCCGCCGACGCAAAACCTCGCTTTTGTAAATCTGCCGGGCTGCTCGTAAGCAAGTGAATCCGCGTCATTGCTTTGCCGCTCCCTTTTTCTTTTTAGGAGCATAATCCCGCATTTCCGGAATTGCCCCCCCGGCAATCGCCCAGAGATACAGACTTGCCACCGTTCCATACGGCGAATATCTTTTTGCGTATTTCATAAACTTCTTTCTGTCAATGTTTCTGTGGTGATACAGCATCCGCATGCCACGGTGAATGGCAAGATCCCCGAAGCTTACCACATCAGGACGCTGCAGACAGAATGTCATGATCATTTCTGCTGTCCACACCCCGATCCCCTTCAAGGCCGCCAGCTCTTTGATAACCTCAGCGTCCGGCAAATCCTTAAGCTGGTCTATGTTAAATTCCCTGCTCCTGACTTTCTCGGCAAAATCTTTAATATATTGGGCTTTCTTATATGTCATCCCGAATTTCTGCAGTTCATCTAATGGAAGCTCGTCGAGCGTATCAGCATTCACAGCACCCAGCCTGCCGCTTAGCCTTTGCCAGATCGTCGCCTGGGCGCGGGTAGAAATCTGCTGCCCGATAATATGATGCACGACGGAGGAAAATAGGTCGCTGTCCACTGCCCGGTGTATATGGCCGATCCGATCGATTGCCTGACCAAGCAGTTTATCACGGTCTTTTAAGAATTCTATTTCTCTGCTGCCATACTCAAAATACAAAAAATCACCTCCGATGCAGCCATTATAGCATAACCATCCGGTGATTTTCGCCTTATTTTACAGGAACACAAATTTCACACTCATGGTTTTTGACCAGTGAGACAGCATATCTTTCCAGAATCGGCCTTGTTTCATCAAAGTCCCTGCCTTGCTTCAGCAGTTCGGGAAAAATCTCCGTCCATGCCTTTTGCACGGCTTCCGCCGTGTGGCTGATTCTGAACACGGCATAGCTTCCCCCTGCCAGTCTACCGTACCTGACCTGTCCATCATCCTTGATCCATTTCTCGTCTGAAATCACAACACATGTATCATAACGGCAGTTTTCCGGCTCCGTTGCTTCCGGATTATCCCAAGCAATTCCGAACAAAACCGCCTGGTCATCAAACAAACCATTGGACCTGGTCCAGGCCTTCAGCTCCTCCATAGTCTGCATATTCCCCGCTCCGTAAGGGCCCACGTTCCTTATATAAGCCACACAATAAGAGGGGATCACCTCAATTTTCATATCCATCCTTTTCTTCCTTCCCACACAGAATTGACCGGTCTCTCCCACTATATAATGATTAAAAATGAAAAACAAAATAATTTTTAAAATATTTTAAAATAAAATAAAAGACGACAGTCGGCTTGATACACTCTTCGCCTGCTGTCGTCTTCTGCTATCTAAATCAAATTAATTATTCGCTTTTTTCTTTTTTTCTCAGCTGATTAAAAGGCCAGAAGTTTCCCTGCCCGAAGAACCTGACCATAACCGGTACAAAGAAGGGCAGGATGACAAAAGCATAAAGAAGCAATCCGCTGAGTACCACCGTGGCGATTTGCAGCAGGGACAAGACGCCTGACGGCATCATGGCCGCAAAGGTTCCACCCAGGATAATCACGGCGGAAATAATCACCGTTCCCATATTTTTCATAGCACTTAAGATGGCTTCCTTCACCGGAACTCCTTTTTCTTCGTTGAAACGGTCCATCAGGAAAATGCTGTAATCCACACCCAGGGCCATCAGCACCACAAAGCCGAAGAACTGCACCGCCCAGGTCAAACCATCATAGCCCAACCCGTTGACAAAGATCAGCTCTGTGATTGACATTGAAGTATAGTAACAGAGAAGCAGAGATATGACCAGATAAATCGGCATGGTCAGAGAGCGGAGCAGGATGACCAGAATCAGGGCAATTCCGCCCAGCATCAGCATCATGGTTCTTTTGTAGTCCGCCCCGGAAGCTGTGCGCACATCAGCCATCGAGCTGCTTACTCCGCCCACTTCCAGTTTGGCTGAGGCATAGTTCGTTCCTTGCAGCGCCTGGTCGGCGGCTTCGTGGACTTTTTCAATGGTATCCAGAGCCTCCTTGGAATAGGGGTTATCCTTCAGTACCACATCAATTGTAGTCAGCTTGTGATCTTGGGATAGATAATTATCCAGCACCTTGGCATATTCTGCCTGGCTCAAGGCTTCATCAGGGATGTTCAATCCGCTCGCTTTTTCATCCGTTTCCGCCAGTTTATCCAGATAATTGCCCGCCGATTTCAAGCCCTCCGACACTTGTCCCAATCCGTCGGCACTCTGACTAAGCCCGGTGCTTAACTCGGTGAGCTGGGATTTCATATCACTGAACCCTGCCAGCGCCCCTGATTGGTCACTGAATTGTTTCAGCCCTGCAGATAAAGGACCCATCTGATCAATGATCTGGCCCTGGCCCCCTGCCGCCTGGTTCATCCCCTGCTGCAGACTTCCTGCACCATCGGCAAGCTGGGCCATCCCTTGGTTAATGCCCTCCATCCCTTTGACAACCTGGGCCATATTCTGGTTGGCTGTACCAAGACCGGCCACAGCCTGATCCAGGCTAGCCTGAGCCGTTTGCAAAGCCTGGTTTAGCTGGCCAATTCCCTGTCTCACTTGAGTCACAGTTCCCACAATGGTCTGGAAATCAATATCCGTTGCCAGCTGAGGGTATTTGGCTGTCAAGGCGGAGAAATTATTATCCAGTCCGTTCAGGGCTTGCCCCAAACTCTTAAGCTGAGTGCCTATTTCTTTATAACCTGCACTTAATTGAGCCAAACCGCTCTGAGCCTGCTGATAACCTGCCAGTAAACTGCTGCTTCCCGCCGCTACCTGGTCCCCGTTTGCCTTCAGTTCTTTCAGAGCGGACTGCAACGAGCCGGCTCCTGCCACCCCTTGCCGGATTCCTGATTCAACCTGAGTTAAACCGCTGCTCAGCCTCCCCACTCCCGACTCTAAGTCTTTAGTGCCTTTGATCAGCTGATCAATGCCTGTCGTAGCCTGCTCCAGTTGAGGAGCTGATTGCTGCAATTTGGTTGCCGCTTCCGACAGACCGGAGCGGATCTGAGTAATGCCCTCGTTGCCCTGATCCAGCCCGTCAGCCAGCTGGGCGGCCTGACTGTTTACCTGGAAATCCGTCAGCAATTCCCCTGCCGGACGGGTAGCACTGCGCACCTTGCTGACCCCATCCACCTTAGCCACAGCTGCGCTGACCTGCTCGATCATTGTCAGCCCTTCCTGATTATCCAGCCGGTCTTTATATTCGATGACAATTTTTCCTGTCATCATCTCTCCCGGACCAAAATGGTCAGCAACCACATCGAACCCTTTCACCGATTCATACCCGCTGCCGATTTCACTCATGGAATTATAGGAAAGTTTGCCATGATAAGTGGCCAGGAAGGGAACAGCCACTACCGCCACCAACAGAAGGGCAAGCCAGGGACGGGTGAGTGCAAAGTTCCCAGTGATGCCCCACCACTTGCTCTGCTTATGCTGAGGAATGTTCTTAGCCGGCCAGAACATCTTCTTCCCGAAAATCGCCATCAAGGCAGGGACGAGAGAGAAGAGGGCCAGCAGCAGAAAGGCAATCCCTACCGCCACGGCGACTGCCGATTGGTAGATATTGAATTTGGCCAGAGCCATGGTGGCAAAGCCCACCAGACCTGCCAAAGCGGCATAGAAAACGGTCTTCCCCCCCGCCTTGTAGGTACGGGTGATCGCTTCCTCCAGGTTATTGCCCTGCCCCATTTCTTCCTTCAAACGGCTTAAGAGCAGGATGCAATAATCGGTGCCGATCCCAAAGAGGATTCCCACCAAAAAGATCTGAGTAAAGTTTGATAGGGGGAAGTTAAAACGATCCACTAAAAAAGCCACTACCGACTGACTCACCAGATAAGTAAATCCTACGGTGAACAGGGGAAGAAAGGGTGCTACCGGCGAGCGGAAAACCATGAGCAGCACGGCTAAAATAAACACCACCGTAATCAGTTCGGTACGGTGGAGCCCTTTTTCCGAGCTGACCACCACATCCTCCAGGATCAGTGATTCTCCTGTCAGATAATGATCCACTCCGATCTGCGGAATCGCTTCCTCCAGGTCCGTTCTGAGCTCAGCAACCGTTCGTTCTCCCTCATTCACTTTCAGAGGGATAAGCAAGGTTTGCCCGTCTTTAGAGATCATCTGGTCTTCCAATTCTTTCTGATCCAGATAGGACATAATCTTGGTAATACCTAACTGACTCTGCTTGCTTTTTAAAGTATCAATCACTGTCCCGATCTCAGTCTTATCCTGGGCGGTAAGGCCGCCCTCCCGGTTAAACACCAGGATCAGATCGGTCTCAGATGGATTGGTTACTCCCTTTTCCTGCAGCATTTCCTTGGCAAGAGAGGATGAATAGCCTTCCGGCATTCTAATCTGCCCTTTCTCCCGAACCAGGGCCGACATATCCGGTGCGGTAAACATCAGAATTCCTGTTAGAGCAATCCAAAGTAATACAATCAGCCATTTTCCCTTCAAAATATAGCGCATCGACATCCCCCTCTCTAATCTTTCTCAAATATACGGGCCAATTTGCCAAAGACCTTGATAAAAGTTTCTATCTCCTCAGAGGTAAACTGGTCGGACAGAGATTCCACCAGTTTATACGCGCTGGCATATCCCGCCTCCACCAAGCCCTGACCTTTTTCCGTAATATTTACTAAAACAACCCGCCGATCCTTTGAATTCAGGCTTCTTTCCACATAACCTTTGTTTACCAAACGGTTAAGCATTGCTGTCGTAGCCCCCGGATTAACACTGCAATACTCCGAAATCTGCGAAGTGAGGCAAGGACCATTTTTCTGAATGTAACTTAACACAGTAAATTGCTCAGGCGTTACTTTTTCCAGGATTTCATCGGAGATCATAGCTGCAACTCGCTTTGCAGCAAAAACATAGACTTCCACATAGCGGTCCACCAATTCGTGCAAAATCTGCCGCTCCATCCTTTAACCTCCTAATTATATCTAATACTTCAATAGTTAAATTATTCAACTGTTTATATTTAAATAAAATATTTTGACCCTGTCAATTGTTTTTTCGTTAAAGGATTTTATTTATTGTTTCTCGAATTATTCAGACATATTACAAAATAGAGTTTGATTTTGGATTAGGTCCAAAACAATGAATGACACTCCGCTGTCGCAAACTAACGTTGATTTTATCCCCGTTTACTATGTTTGAATTAGGAGGCCTTAGCATGATCTTATCCGGGTTGGAAATCAAAGCTCATCTAGGTAAAGAAATTATGATCGAACCTTTTCGGAACAGCCAGCTAAACCCAAACAGTTATAATCTGCGTCTGCATAATGAATTGCTGGTTTATGATGAACAAGTACTGGACATGAAAAAAGAAAACAAGG
>JAEWCM010000030.1 GCA_023390635.1 Bacillota bacterium | reverse complement strand
CCTTACCCCCCATCACAGCTCTACTTTAAATTCTCAGTCTTACTCCGGCACAGACGCTGACGATTATATCGTGCATCTTTCCGCTGCTTCAGCATCCCGGTATGACCTGACTCCCGGTAGCAAAGCCATAGTTTATAACGATCTGGGGCAAATTGAAGCGGTAGTCAGTGTCAATCCCAGCCTGCCTAACGATACACTGGTCATTTATCAGGAATCTCTGCCTTTGCATAAACCCCGCATCAACGACTTGCTTTCCGCCCGCCTCACCGATATGGGCAGGTGCTATACCGGGGCTGCCGGCTTAGCTTTTAATGAAACTTTCGTCAATATCAAACGGTCCGGTCTTTCTTAAGCAAAGAGAATGGGTTCTTTTTTGAAAGGGGAAAATCACATGATAAAGCAGTTGGGGTTTGTGCTCGATCCTAATAAATGTCTGGGATGCGGGGCCTGCGTTAAAGCCTGCCAGATTCATCACCATCTCCCTGAAGAAGGGCAATGGCGCAAACTCAGTCAAAGGGAAAACTCCAATCAGGAAGGGATCCAGCAATTCTTTCTTTCCACCGCTTGCAATCATTGCGTCAATCCGGAATGCATGCGGGTTTGTCCTAAAGGAGCCTATTCCAAACGGAGAGACGGCATTGTTGCTCATTTTCCGGAACGTTGCACCGCCTGCAAATCCTGTGTAGCCTCCTGCCCTTTTGGTGCTCCTTCCATAAATCCAGACACGGGAAAAGCAAGCAAATGTCAGCTTTGCGCCGACCGTCTCGATCAGAGTCAGGCACCTTTCTGCACTGCCGCCTGTCCTACCCGGGCCCTCAGATTGGTGGAAATCGAAAACACTCCGCTGGACGGACTGGTCCGCCTCACAGCCCCCCTGCCCAGTTTGCGACTCACCCGTCCCTCCGTTTTCTACATTTCACCGCGGCGGACTCAAATCGACTGATTGCTACTTAAATTCCAGTGCCGCAGCGAGGGCAGCTTGACGCACAACGCTGCCCTCAAGTTATTTCATATGAGATATGTGGGATATATTGGATTGATAATCTCAAATTAAATCCATTGCTTTTATTAAGGAAAAGACTTATAATTCTTGTGGAAAATATCCCTAGAATTTAAAAGGTCCAGTCTATTGTAGATAATTACAAAAGATTGGGCTTTTTTTTGTATTTTCTTACAAAGAGAAGGTCTACTTAAACTGAGTTACTTGTATATACTTTTTAACGATGGATTTTTAATCTGTAGTGATTTTATGGTTATATTATTCTATTTTTGTAGGTGTTTTTCAGGATAGAAGGAACTATTTCAATCTCTTATAATGACATTGCCCAGACATCTCTTTTTTATCCATCCTCCTTTTACAGGAGGATGGTATAAATTTATCTTCTACATCTATTTTGTGGAGAGTGACTGAAATTGAGAAAGATATCTTTAGAAAAAGCCCAAAGCCTATTATTTGAAAATCATATTACAATGGAAAAAACAACAGTCTCTCCCTACCAAGCCTTAGGTAAAGTGCTGGGAGAGTCTATCATAGCCCGGGAAAACATACCTCCCTTTGCCCGTTCTCCTTATGATGGTTATGCCTTGATTTCTGGAGACACTGCAAATGCTGCTGAAGATAGTCCTGCCATCTTGGAAATCATTGAAGAAATTCCTGCCGGATGTGTCCCACAACGAAAAATATCAGCCGGAAAGGCAGCAAAAATTTTGACGGGAGCTCCGATTCCTGACGGTGCCGATACCATAATACAGTTTGAAGCAACAAAAGTTGCTGGAGATGCACTGCATATTTTTTCTCCCCTTAAGCCCGGTAAAAATATCGTACCAATAGGAGAAGATATCTCTCTGGGGATACGATAGCACGAGAGGGATCCGTTATAACCGCACCGCTGATGGGGATGCTGGCTTGCCTGGGAATAAAGGGAGTATCTGTTTATCAACAGCCTAAAATAGCAATTATCAGCATTGGCGACGAACTTGTGGATTATGATCAGCCTCTGGGTCCCGGAAAAATTCGCAATAGCAATTCTTTTACGCTGGCCGGCTATTGCAGGGAAATGGGCTTAGAGCCAACGATTATGGCTACTGCACAAGATAAAGTGAAAGATGTCGCCAGTCTAATTGATCAGGGATTAAAACAAAGTGATTTGATCATTACCACCGGCGGTGCTTCTGTCGGTGATTATGACGTCACAAGCAGAGCATTAGAGGCCATTCAGGCTCAAATCCTTTATCATGGAATTGAAATCAAACCAGGTTCTCCTTCCCTGGCTGCAGTAAAAGACGGAAAAATAATCTTGGGCCTGTCAGGCAATCCTGCTGCCAGTGCCATTGTTTTTCAATTATTGGCTGTCCCCTTAATTAAAAAAATGACCGGACACGCTGAATATTTGCCCCATAAAATTAAAGTTATTTTAAAGAATGAATATAAAAAGTTGAGCACAACCAGACGATTTCTGCGAGGAAAATTAAATCTTGATTATGGAATGACCCTGTTTGAATTTACAGGAGAACAAGGAAACGGGATTCTCAGTTCTCTGATTTCCAGTAATGTCCTTGCGGAAATCCCCCCCGGGACTAAGCATGTCATGACCGGCGAACAATTGGATGCTTATCTGATAAACTTTAAATCTTAGTCGGCTCCTTTTTCCGTGCTTTTTTATACCCAATAAAAAAGTGGGGCAGATTCCTGTGCATGGTGCCTACAGGAGCCTGCCTCGTTAAAAATACCAGATGCCAAAACACTCAAGATCATAAATTTCGAAATAGGGTGATCAGAATGAGAATTTCAATTCCTAAAATAAGTCCTGCCATCATTTTATCTAAAGGGCTCTGCTTCCGCTGCTCTGCCTGCTCCGCCTTACAGCTGCTGCAGGAGCAATGAGCAGACTTTGCTTTATCCTTGTCTTCTTTTCCACTTTCTTTTATATTCTTCCCGCTGCACCTTACCCAATCTTTGTTCTCATCAGGCAAGCCCTTTGATCTTTGACGCCAATAACGCTTTACTTTGTATTTCAGGGTGGCCAGAAAATCGAGAACCGTTCCTACCGGACAGAAGCAGCGGCACCAAAAGCGCAAGGTTATAATGGATAAAAGGAGAATTAACCCCATAATGAGCCATTGATCCGTATTTCCATTTCCGCTGAAAAAAACGGCAAAGGGTTCGTAGCTGGCAATTCCCGGATTATTGTAAAGCAAAGCCAACAGAACGGCCAGCCAGATTAACGGCCAGCGAAGCTTCCTTGCCTTTTCGACTATTTGGCGGGGCACTTGATAATTCAAGAGATTAAGCGCCTTATAAATCCCCTCTTGAGCCGCTCCAAAGGGGCAAAGCCAACTGCAATAAAAGTTCTTCCCCCAGAAAAGTACCACTACCAAAATCCCGATCACCATAATATACCAGACCGGTCTTTCCACAAGGGAAGGCATTTTCCCGGTTAAAATACTGACATAGTTTCCGAGCGTCAGAGAGACATTGGCAACAAAGCCCAGCACAATCACTGAGAGCGCGAGCAGCCACGGCCGCACTTTTCTCATATTCCGTCCGGCTGCCACAATCGCACCAAGCAGCACCCCGACCACCGCTCCGTCCGTCCACTGGACATGTGGACCTTCCACATTCGGAACATTCAAATGAAGTTGATTTTTTCCCACTTGATACATTCCTTTTTCCACAGCCATTAAAATGCCTTTGGTTGTGCGGGTAGCGCCGCTGACCACATCAATATCAGGATTGCTTTCCAGGGGTTTTGTAATCTCTTTGCCTGCCAGATTTTCCGGATAACCCTTTTTCATCACTTTATCAAGGTAAAGAGGAGTTTCGGAATTTTCCAGCATCGTAATCCGGATAATGCTTCCTTGCGGACTGATCTCTGTCAGTAAGGTGATAGGCCCTCCGTAGCCGGAAGCATAGGATATCACCCCATAGCTCAAAAGTTTGTCCGTTTTATCACTTATTACGTAGGTCTTATACATTCCTTCCGATTGATGCACCTGAACAGCTGCAGGTTCAAGCTTCTGGATTAGGGCCAGAATATCTTCCTTGTTACTAAAATGCTGACGAACCAAGGCGGCCAGCAGGGAAAGGGCTGCCAGCCATCCCAGCAGATAACGAATGTTTATAGGTTTGTTTTTAAATTTCATTCAATTCACCATATAAGTTTCAAATTACCACACGAACTGCTTACGAAAATCATTCATAACTTCTGTAGCAGCCACTTCCTGCTCGCACCAGTAACATTTCCCCTGCTCATTAGGAATGGTATATGAATTGCAATATTTACACCGCACGACAGGAGACTGGGCCATCACTTTGGTTTCAAAAGGACGAACCATGGGAGTTCGGCTCCGGCTGATATTTTGGGCCGGACAAACAAGCATACAGATGCGGCAGTCCAGGCAGCGTCCACTATTAAATGAATAAGTGCATCGACGGTTCTTGATTATTATCTGCAAAGCCTGGGTCGGACAATAAGCGCTGCACATCCCGCAGTTTACGCATTTATCTCCCAGCTTCAATGTTGGCCAATAAGCGGAATCTCTTTCTTCCGCACAAAAGTTTGGTGCATAATACTGTTCCAGGTTTTTTCGCCATTCTGGCAGGAAGTCTTTTCCTGCCTGGTGCCCAAACTTTCCAGGTAAAAAAGGATTTCGTTTAGCCCCATCGCTGATTGGCAGGCCTTCTGCCTTTTTTTTACCGGCCAAGGCCAAAAAGAGATCACGGCGGGAAGTGACTTTGAGCCCAGAGGATGTTGCTTTTAGCTTCTTTTTCTTTTTTACCTTCTCCGCTTCCTCAATATAAGAGAAATGCACAGGGTGCCCTGAAGCGTTTAACCATTCTTCCGCAGTTGCTATTGCCAGATATCCCCGGTCTTCCATACACTGGTTCAATGGACATCGTCCGCATTGCTCCAAACGCAGTTCAACTTCCGTCTTCAGACCGAGCTCATACCATAAACCTTTAGATATGGCAGATAAACAGCCCGGTATTTGAATCGCCCCCTTCGCCTTGTCTTCTTTGCCTAAAAAAGGAGTATCATGGCGGCCGCAGAAAATCTGAGTCACTGCCGCACCCTGAGATTCAACATCATTCAGGATCATACGTTCATCCCATTGACTGGCAGTGAAAACTTGGGTCGGACAGTCTGCTAAGCATAAGCCACAGCCCAGACATTTTTCGGTAAACCGATATACCTGACCTTCATGTAAAGCCAGGGCCTTCCCGGGACAATGGGAAATACAGTGATGGCATTCCACACTGTTATGCTGCTGGTTCAGGCAACGACTCTGGTTAATTCTCATATAAGCACCTTGTTCAAGAAGCATAAACTCAACTCCCCATTACAAGAATAGAAGAAAGTACTGTCGATAAATGCTATCTGGTTCTCCATACACAGGCTAATCCCGATTTTGCCCGCCGGGCCAAATCCCGGTAAAAAGCTATTTGCGCTTCAGACTGTAGACGGTCAAAAAAAGGCCCCGTCCATTTTTTCAGATGACTTGTTTCAAAGCCCTCAATGGATTGAATAAGCTGTTCTACCTCCTCTTTCCGTTCATGCTGCAGAGCCTCCCCTTTTCTCTGATACAGGTACATCATAAATTCCAGTT
>JAEWCM010000189.1 GCA_023390635.1 Bacillota bacterium | reverse complement strand
CGAATTTCTCCATTCCTTTTGGAATATACCCGAGTTTACCCAACAGGTCTTCCCCGCCCCATTCGCCCCAGGCTGTTCCAGATGCCAACAGGCCCAGCGGAGTTAAGAGCGCTAATACTGCTAAAGCAAACACATATTTCCTCCATTGGGGCGGTGCTCCCCCTTCCCCATTTCGGCTCCGGGTAATTTGTAACAAAGACGGATTGGACCGGGCTAAATACGAAACCACTAAGGAATTGATCACTCCTTCTACCGGGCCGGCAATCAGTAAATGAGCAAACAACATCGCCGGAATTGACACCGCCAAACCATAGGGACTGTATAAAGGAGTACCATCGGCCGCATGAAAAAGAGCGGGTTGTATGCCAAATTCGATAGCCGCACACAGTGCGGCGGCTGTGATACCCACATAACCGGCAATAAATGATGCCAACCACCGCCGTTTTGAAGAAAGCTCGCTGGAACCAGCGATTAAACGGAAAGTATAATAGCTAACAAAGGGAAGAATAAAAGCCATATTAAAAATGTTTGCCCCCAGTGCCAATACTCCTCCATCTCCGAAAAATAGAGCCTGGATAATCAGGGCAATGGATACGCTGATTGCAGCTGGCCATGGTCCGAGCAGAATGGCAAGCAGAGAGCCGCCTACAGCGTGAGCGGTAGTACCGTCCGGCACTGGAATATTAAACATCATCATGGTAAAAGAAAAAGCTGCTCCAATTGAAAGCATAGGTACATATTTTTGGGGCAAAGATTTTCCTGTTTGATAAGCTGCTCCGGCAATCCCCAGCACACTTGCCGCTCCCAGAACCAGATCGGTCTGTGGGCTTAGGTACCCGTCAGGAATATGCATTAAAATCCCTCCAAAATCTTATAAGCTTAACTTAATAATTAAAGATCGTTCGATTAGCTTTCCAGCTTGGAATGTTTAAATACATAGCAATAAAATTATCCTTCCACCCATAAATAAAAAAGCCCACAGAGAATGATCACTTATGATCAAGGCCTCCATGGTCTCTTATTTCATAAATCTTAAATGTAAATAAGGTTGCCCCCATTATAAAACTTTTCCTGAAATGGCGCAAGCCCCTTAATCCCTTGTTTGTTGTTTATAAATATTGGCAGTTTGAAAGCCTGGAATGAGTCAGACATTCTCACTCACCCTTTTTGCCAAACCATGGTTGGTCTTTTCCCAGTAAAAAGGTCTTGTGATCAGTTGCCAGGCGGCCTTATAAGCTGCCACGCTCATTAAAGCCCAATAGATAGGCGTCAAAAGCGCGTGTTTAACCAATCGAAAAGAAAGGGCATAATCTTCCTTCTCATGCAATTCATTGATGACCCAGAACGCTCCTGCCAAATTGCTGAACATAAAAAGAAAATTACCGATAATCAGCTCAATCGCTGCCATATAATAAATTGGTCCGGGGAAAAGCATAGGAATCCAAGTATAATGGCCCATGAACCATAAAATCATCAACAGCCAAAGGAACGGATTTATCAGGGGCAGCAATGGTGTAGCAAGAATAATCACTGTAAATCCAATCAAACCTTTTGTACCCACCTGCTTCCAGAGACGAAGTGGGTTACGCGTATGAACCAACCATGTCTGCATATACCCTTTAATCCACCGGGATCTTTGTCTGATCCAATTCCCCACTTGACTATTGGCCTCTTCCCACGTCCGGGAATTCACAATTCCCGTGGTATAACCCGACGCGTATAAGCGGATGCCCAAATCAGCATCTTCCGTCACGTTATAAGGATCCCAGGCCTTCATTTCCTTCAGAGCTTCAATTTTAAAATGGTTGGAAGTTCCCCCTAAGGGGATGGGGATATTCAATTGCATGAGTCCCGGAAGCAAAAGATCAAACCACATGCTGTATTCCTGAGTAAACCACCGGGTCAATATATTTTGTTCACTATTAAAGTAATTCAATTTTGCCTGAATACAGCAACACATAGGGTCACTTTTAGCAAAAGCAAGATAGACCTTTTTCAGTTGGTCAGGATCAGGCCTGTCTTCCGCGTCATAGATAACCACATACTGTCCGCGGGCATTGATAAGTCCATAATTACAAGCTTTTGGTTTAGTTTTGGGAATTGAGTGAGGTACCACCAAAATAGTGTAGTAAGGCTTCAGTTTCATGGAACGAAGGAGGTTCTGAGCCTCCACGTCATCCTCCTCAATCAATAAGCGGATATCCAATTTATGCTTAGGATAATCCAGCCGTTCCAGGTTAGCCATCAGTTCGGGAATCACACTGCTCTCCTTATACATAGGCACTAAAATCGTATAAACAGGCAATTCCCTTTCATCAATTTCCTGAATTTCTTCATTACTAATTCTGATTTGAGCGCCTTCCCTTATTCCCTTAAAGATCATAAAAAATTTAAGCAAAGCTACCACAAAATAAAGCCCTTGAATAGCAATATTGATTGCTATGGCTGTTTTTAAGGTAGCCAGCAAAAGTCCGAACAGGACCACAGCGGCAAGGATCGCCAAGCTCCATTTTTGCGGCTTGGAAAAAATAATTCTTGCCGACTGCTCAGGCCTCTCCTGAGCCAACTGCTCCGTACTGATCTCCATTAATTCATTAGCATAAACCAGTCCCCAAAGCATCTCCATCTCTGATGGAGTCACCAAGATCTCTTCTATGGGAGCGTCCAGCAAGAACTCCAAATTTTTGCGCTGCTCAGGCAGAAGAGCCCTTAGCACTGCCACCAGAATTCGCCTGTCATTTCTGCCCACGGCAATCGCTTGCATGGCAATCGCAGTCTTCTCTGGAATCCTTGACTCTGCATTCAGGGCGAATTCACTGCCGATTCTTCCCATGCCTTGCTGAGAGGCAATAGTTCTGTATAACGTCTGCTCCTCAACCAGCCCAAGAGATAATAAGATTTCCCCTAAGGCTCCTCCGCTTTTTTTCTGAAAATCAAGGGCTAAATCCAACTGCTCCTGTGTAATAACGCAGGCTTCCACAAGCAATTCCCCAATTTTTCCTTTTTGAGGGATCAAGCGGGCAGCTTCTCTGACCTTTTTTTCGTCTGCGAATCCCAGATCCACCAGAATATTTCCCAGCAAACCGCCATGCTGTTTTTGATATTCTAATGCCCTGTCCAAATCGTTTTTTGAGAGCCAACCCTTTTCAATCAGGATGTCTCCTAAACGCAAAGAGCTTTGTTTGCTCATTGTTTTCTCCTTATCACCTGGCTGTACTATTTCCTAATCCTCATAGTGTTTTTTCTCTGATCAGATATCTTGGTCTGCCTTTAACCTCATCATAGATAGCCGCAATATATTCACCCAAAATTCCGATAGCCAGCATAATCATACTGTTCATGCTGAGGAGAAGCAGTATGACAGTAGTAAATCCAGTGACAGCAATTCCTGCCGCTTTCATATAAAGGGTCTGAACTCCCAAAACTCCGGCTCCCATAAAAGATACAATACCGATAAGCGTAATCAGCCGCAAAGGCCAAGAAGTAAAAGATACCATAGCATTTAAGGCCAGACGGAAAAGAGTTGCCGTTCCCCATCTTGTTTCTCCCGCTACGCGCGGAGCTACTTCAAATTCAATTTGTGTACGTGAAAATCCCAGCCAAGCTGTCATACCACGGAAAAAGGTGATCCGTTCCGGCAGTTTTGACCAGGCTTCCACCACCTGCCGGTCTAATAGCTTATAGTCACTGGCTCCGCGTAAATCAACATTGGCAAATTTACGAAGAGACCTATAAAACAGTTTAGCTGCCAGCCGATAACTTGCCGGTTCCTCAGGCCTTCCTTTTTTCACACATTCAACAACTTGGGCATCTCCCCTCCGCCAGGCGGCTACCATTTGTGGAATCAATTCCGGCGGATGCTGGAGATCACCGTCCATGACAATGACGGCCTGACCCTGAGCGTGCTCCAGTCCTGAGCAAATGGCCCGTTCTTTGCCAAAATTCCGGCTAAGGCGAATTCCCTCGATCTCTGGTATCTCCTCTTTAACTGCGAGGATCTCCTCCCACGTGCTATCATTCGAACCATCGTCAATCACAATAACCTCAAAATCAGGAGTCGCCATTTTCACACAACCGATGATCACACTGAGAGTTTTGCGCAGATGCAGAGCCTCGTTTTTAATTGGGATGACCAGGGATATTTCAATCTGTTTTGAGTTCATGACGGTCCTCCTTCTGTGCTCCTCGTGATCTTATAAAGCCGCCAATCTGATCCGAAGTCTTTCACCAGTTCTGCCCAATCTGCTCCCTGTTCGTAGAGATTAGGGTAGGCATTGTTAATAGCGCTGATCACCGATGCTGATCCTGGCTTGGGAATTAAAACATATTCAACCCCATATTTTTGGGGATCGGAAATAGCATGCTTGAAATCAGGATCGCTGGAAATATAAAAATGCTTGGGATATTGACTTTGCAAAATAATAAAATATGCAGAAAAAGAATCGGTCAAAATGGTACTTCCAGTATAATTTTCATCTAAATAAGCGGCGATTTTCTGCTCATCTTGCTGCTGGTAATAAGCCTGAGTATGATTGCCAAAAGAATTACGCAAAAAGGTATTTTCATCAGGAGCGAGGTTAGGCTGAGTAATGGCATAAGACAGCAGAGCAAAATTAAGAACCATCGCCAACAGCGGAATAAGCACCTGCCACTTATGCTTTATTTTACTTAGTTCATAAGGCAGCCAAGCTACGGATATGGGCAAGACATAAATAAAATATCTCAGCCAGCCCAAAGAACTACCTTTAATAAGCATTAACACCTGAAGCAACGGAACGGAAATAAACATGCCAAGCAGGATCACCGTATCCCACCTAAAGAAACGGCCATTAATAAGTCTCAACAAAAGGATGGCTATCAATGGGCTTGAGAAAAAAATCGTTTTTTGGAGAGCAAATAGCAAGGCTGCCAATGGATCGCTCAGCATCGCTGCATAGACAGGATCATTGAGATGTCCGGCAATCTGAGCGACATTGGTATATTCACCATTCATGAAATTCAGTGGATTGCCCATGATAATGGCATTTAAAAGGAGCCATAAAATAACAGAATAAATCAGTGGAGAAGCTACGACAGAGAGCACCCCCTCCGTCTTTGACCATTGATATCGTATCCTGCTTTCATTCGGTGGATGTTGCTGCTTCTGCACCAGCATCACAGCCATCACACACCCCACAATCAGGCTGAAACCAAAAGGAACTGCTTCATAGCGGCACCAAAATGACAAAGCCAGGGCAAAAGCTGACACCGCCAAATCTCCAAGGCGCCTGCCATCAAGCCAATTTAAAAAGCTGATAATTGAAGCGATAATAAAAAAAATGAATGGGGCATCACTCATGCCATTGAATCCAAACAAGAAAATCATCGGATTCAGGGAAAAAAGCAAAGAGAAGATAATAGCTATCCAATAAGGAAGTCCGCGCTGAAGAAAAGCTTTGACCATAATGCCCGTGGTTAAGGCAGCAAAAATAGCGCTCATAAGAACACCGGCAATGCCTTTTGTAGCTAATTCCGGCACCCAGGGATAGAAAAAGAGAAAGAACGTATCAATCAGACTGGGCAAAGGATTCCAGACAAAACCAATCGCACCTAAATGAGGATGCTGGCTGTATAAAACATAAAAAGCATTGGCCACCCGGCTGATTCCGTCACTATGATAGTACTCCACATATACGTTATAATAATAACCAGCTGCACATTCCAGGAGGAAAACACTGATTCCCACTAACCAGATGATTAACTTCTTTTGATGATTTTGTAAAGGTTTTTCCACATTATTCATATCTTTACACATCATATACTTGTTTTCCCCTAGTTTATTTAATAATTAAAATAAAACGCAATAAATTCTATACTGATTATATCTCTATTTAATTAAAAATAAGATCTGTAATTTTTCCCAACCTATCCAAGTCTATATTTGAAGATAGAACTATTTAAATTAAAATTAACCTACTTTTTAAAAGTTTTTCTTTTTTATAAAAATAAAAAAAGGCCTTATTCGGTGTAAACCAAAATAAAAGCCTTTTTGTTCCAAAAATATTTTGTAATTATAAAGAAAACCATTTAAATCTTAGAATGTTTTAGTTTTTCAGGCCTCAATATGCGGCCTCTTTTCCCGGAAACGCCGTTCTGCCTCTTCCACATAAGAAGTCATGGTAATTCCCCCCATGGCACAGGCATCGGCACATTTTCCGCAGCCGCTGCAGCGGGAAGGTTCCTCCAGCCAGGGCACAAAAACCCCGCTAACATTGGTGTTCGTCAGCTTAAGAAAACCTGGGCGACAGGCATTGACACAGCTTGCGCAACCATCGCAGAAGACAGGAATCACCCACGGCATTCTTACCGGTTTAGAAATTTTCCCTGCTCTTTCTTCCCCATCATTTAAAGTTGAAATTAAGTTTTCTGCCATCTCTACCCGCCTCTATCCTTCGACAAATTCACTCAGCGGATTTAGGCGCTAGGTCTTTCCACCGACTCTCATCAAAAGTCTGCATTTCTCCATCTCCTAAAGTATCAAGACGGATACCCGCTTCAGCACCTGGTTTGGTGCAGTAAATTTCCGTTACGGAAATGATTAATTCATTTCCGTAAATTTTTGCGCTGCCCTTAAACTGGTAGGGAGCGCGGATTGAACCTATCTGACCGGGAGCCACTGCCACCTGAGGATTTTCATTAATATTATTTTCAATTTGAGCTAATTGTCTTTCGCTCAATGTTGCTACAATTTTTTCCCCTTCAACCTTGGTCCCATTCACTACAATCACAGCAGGAAATCCGCTTTTGTTCGCTGTGGCGATATGAGCCCCTAAAGTACTGATCCAATTAGCCATCCGATTTGTTAGTTTCATTGTTCTTGCCTCCTATAAAACCTTTTTTCCCGCATGATCAGCGGCAAAGGAGTACACTTCTTCTACCTTTAAAGCGATCAGACCTCTTTGGGCTACTTTGGGCGGTACAATATCGGGGGGAACTTCATCAGGTGGTTCTTTTGTACCCCAATCGCCCCATTCCTCCAGAGCTTCCCCTGCATTAATGCCGTACCATTGATAGTTAGCCGGTGCCGCGTGACTGATTACAGTGCAGGGGCCTCTAAACACCCATGTGTGTTCTCCGACCGGATAAGCCACAGAGATAGCTCCCACTGGATTCTCATTCAAGTTCACTTTAGTTTTCTGAGCAAACATTTCCGCGATCAGAATATACTCGTCGTTATAATGAGTAACAAAACGTTCCGCGACAATATTCGGCTTTCCATCCTTGCTGCTGGTTGTCAGGTGAACTACTGCACCTCCCTTTCCCACGACTTTAAGCACATTTTTCATTTCATCCGTCAATACTGCCATCTTTTTTGCTCCCTTCTTAACCGTCCTTCCAGTCACTCACAAGATATTTATAAATTAGCGAAAATTTTAACATATTTAATTTATAATTCATATAGGATTTGTATGTATTATATGCAAAGACACTTGCTCTGTCAAACCTTTTTTATGCAATTTTCTCCAAACAAAAACACCCCTCGATATTAATCGAGAGGTGAGATACAAGCAGTTAGAACTTTGCCTACCGAATCGCGGATCACCAAATCCGCCTTGGCATCGTAAGCTGTCTGAGATTTATTGATCAGGATCAACTTATCTTTCGTGTAATAGTTGATCAGTCCGGCGGCGGGATACACGGCCAGAGAAGTTCCGCCGATGATCAGTACATCCGCTTCATGAATATAATGAATGGCTTTGTTCACCACTTCATTATCCAGGCTCTCTTCATAGAGAACTACATCAGGCTTTATCCTACCTCCGCATTCTGGACAACACGGCACCTTGTTTGTAATGTCCAGAATAACATCTATGGAATAAGCCTCACCGCACGTCATGCAGTGATTTCGATAAATTGAACCATGCAGTTCCAACACATTGCGGCTGCCCGCTTTTTGATGAAGCCCATCAATATTCTGGGTAATCACTGCCTTCAACTTACCCATCTTCTCCATGTGGGCCAGGGCCAAATGAGCCCCGTTAGGCTTCGCTTCCAGATGAATCATTTTTTCCCGATAGTACCGGTAAAATTCTGCTGTATGCTTGCGAAAAAAGTTCAAACTCAGCATAACTTCCGGCGGATAAGCATACTGAACATCTTCTCCATACAAACCGTTTTCACTTCTGAAGTCGGGAATCCCACTTTCGGTAGAGACCCCTGCTCCACCAAAGAAAACGATGTTTGAACTGGAATCCAAGATTAATTTCAGCTTATCTAATAAAAGATTTTCCACATCAATCCCTCATTCCACCTGTCATTCTCCGCTGAAACAACCTCTTTTACCCAGGAAGGCCATGGTAAAGTTCACGATGAAATGACAAAGCACGGAAATCCACAATAATGATGTTATTTTATAGATATATCCTAAAACCAGGCTCATTAAGAAGACTTCGATCATAATAAAGGGCTTTCTCCAATAGCGGTAATGAATCAGGGTGAAAAGCAGACTTGCTGCCCAGATTCCTAATAAGGA
>JAEWCM010000076.1 GCA_023390635.1 Bacillota bacterium | reverse complement strand
GTTTTCCAGGTCCCAATAGGGGGTTTCTAAAAAAAGCACCTCATCATTTTCAATTCGGGCAAAATTCACCCTGCCCTTGTATAATACTCTTCCGTATTTTATCATGATCTTTAACCTGCTCCTTTGGCTTATTTCAATTTATCTGCTTAAATTTTATTTCTATCAAAGAAAGGATGACCTTCTATGCCGGTACAAACTTTTCCTCCCGATCAGGAAAAAGTAAATGCTATCTTGGATATTTTGGCTGACCTTTACCCTGAGGCCCAGTGTGAGCTGAATTTTGCCAACCCTTTTCAACTATTGATCGCTACGATTCTCAGTGCTCAATGTACCGATAAAAAAGTCAACAAAGTAACGGATCGCTTATTCCATATCTGCCCTACACCTGAAGATATCATCAATCTGGGGCAGGCTGGATTGGAAGCAGAAATCCGTGAATTAGGTCTTTTCCATAACAAAGCACAAAACATTATTGCCACTTGCCGGGAATTAGTCAGTCAGTTCGACGGTCAGGTGCCAGATGACCTGACTCTTCTCCAGACTCTGCCGGGCGTGGGAAGAAAAACGGCAAATGTGGTTGCCAGCAATGCTTTTGGCATTCCGGCCCTTGCCGTTGATACTCATGTTTTCCGAGTTTCAAACCGTCTTGGTTTGGCACAAAGCAATAACGTTAATCATGTAGAAAAGCAACTTGAGTCCGTCATTCCTCGGGAAAATTGGATAAAAGCTCATCACCGCTTAATTCTTCTGGGCAGACGAATATGTACGGCCAGAAAACCTAAGTGTACTGATTGTCCACTCCGTCCTTATTGCGATTATGGTCAGACTGAATCAGTTTAACACTTCATTGATAAATATTGTCCTCATCTCAATCAAATCATATTCCTTAGGTTTACCTACCCCGAATTCTTCATCAAAGATTCGTACAATAGGCCGTGTCGGCATACTGAGGTTCTGATCGACCACTACGCCAACCTCGCCGGTGCTTAAACGGACTGTCACACCGGTAGGATAGGCAGCAATGTTTTTTAGAAACATGCGCACAAACTCTAAAGGGAATTTTTTCTCAGCCAGTCCCATCAAAATTTCACAGGCTTCATTGGGCATTACTCTCTTCATTCCACTGTGATCGGAAGTCAGATTGTCATAGAGGTCGGCCACGGCTACGATCTGGGCCATGGGTAAAATTTCTCCCTCCGACAAACCTCTGGGATAACCGCTCCCGTCACAACATTCATGGTGCTGAAATGCAATATGGGCAATCATCAATGTAAATTCTTTCTTTTTACGCAGAAAATCAAAACCTAGGGTTGTATGCGTCTGTAAGAGTTCTTCTTCTTCCGCTGTCAGATGCTCCATGTTTGCGAACAATTCCGGAGGAAGGCTGACCTTTCCTATATCGTGGAGCATTGCCCCTGCTGCCAGGGTTTCCAGCTTTTCCTTATTAAACATTAGTGCCTTCCCCAAAACTGTGGCCAGCACACATACATTAACAGAATGAGCAAACATCTGCGTTGATTTGCTGCGCATATCCATCATATTGACCAGGATATCTTTTTTGAACAGGATTTCCTCTACGATATTGCTGACGACTGACTGTAGTTTCAAGCCATCCATATCTTTTCCCAGCCTGATCAATTGTGAACACTTTTCAATAGTTACCAATGCCTCATAACGGTTTTGTTCACTGATGACATCTTCAATCACCACGTCATCATAACGCTCATCTTCAATATAAACGATGGAAATTCCCATATCCCTTAATTTGCTGATATAACCGGGGGTGAGCTTGATTCCTTGATTGAGAAGAATTCTTCCCTTGCCCGAATATATGGTTTTTCCCAGCACATCTCCAATTTTTAATGCATCGACATTTGTTTGTCTCACCCAATCGCTTCCTTTCCCTCTGCCACTGGTTTACCGGCAGCTAAACCCTCTTTTGTCTCATACGGCGGCGCTTTATACCTTTGCTCAACGAGCCTACAATCTTTGCAGCTGCAACAACAGGCGATGAAGTAATGCGATTGACGCTGAGCGTTACATGCTCCACCTTGTCTTGCACTGCTTCTGTTGTTACTTTCAGCCCATTGACCGATTCTTTTACATCTGCCAGGATTTGAGGCAGATCCTGATTCAGAGTAGTAACAGATATCCTTGCTTCTTCGGTCAACTTCTGAACTGAACGCAGCACAACCAATAAATAGATGCCCAGCATTCCAAATACAATCGTTAAAACGATGGCACACACTTCAAAGATCATTGAATCATTCCTTTCTCCGAATTACAGCTCTGGAAGGAAGCATTGCTGTTTTTATCCTACACTATTTTCTACGCTTTGGACAGTCCTTGCTCTTTTACTTGCTCTGCCTTCTGAGCTCCTTCTTTTATGTAGAACAGAATTTCCGGCAAATCTTGATTCAAAATTATCAAACTTTGTCTGGTTTCTTCAGTCAGTTTCCGGACGGAACGGAGAATGATGAGAGAATAGACCCCCAACGTTCCCAGCATAAAGGTCAGAATCAGCGTACAAATCTGAAAAGTCATTAAACCATCCCTTTCCCCACCTACTTGATGACACTTGTCATTGGTATAGGTTATACTTAAACAAATTGCCTTGGCACATAATTATTTCGGAGGAGAATTGTTTATGCTGACTCTACTTAGCCTTTGTTTTTTCGGATTTTTAGCTGCTGCCGTCGATGCCATGGCCGGAGGGGGAGGTTTAATCAGTCTGCCTGCCTTGCTTCTCTCCGGTATTCCTCCCCATCTTGCCTTAGGAACAAATAAGTTTGCCTCAACGGCCGGCTCTTTAAACAGTTCTCTGATGTTTGCCCGTTCTGGAAAAACTTATATGCCTTTACTGAAGTACCAAATTCCGTGCACTTTAACCGGCGCTGCCCTCGGTGTTTGGTGCGTCCTTCAGGTTAATTCGGATTTCTTAAATAAGATCGTTCTCATCCTCATACTTTTTGTGAGTATTTACACAGTTAAAAATAAAAATCTTGGCTTGGAGAACCATTTTCAGGGGCTCACATCCAAGTCTGTGACGATCGGCTGCTTCATGGCCTTTTTGCTTGGCTTCTACGACGGTTTTTTCGGCCCGGGGACCGGGTCCTTTCTGATCTTCCTTTTTATTACCGTCTATCACTTTGACTTTATCGTAGCTTCAGCCAATGCCAAAGTACTGAACTTTATCAGCAACATCGTTTCTTTGGTCTTGTTTGCCTGCTCAGGGAATATTCTCTATCAGTATGGCATTCCTATGGCCCTCTTCATGATCCTGGGTTCTCAGGCCGGAACCAAGCTGGCTCTTAAGAAAGGGAGCAAACTGGTAAAACCGATTTTTATCACCATGTCCTTCTTAGTCGCGGTTAAACTTATCTATCAATCATTCTAAAACAATCCTCGCTCCTTGTATTTAGTAAAAAAGTCCTGGGCCTTTCGGCTCAGGACTTTTAATTTCATAGATCCAGGCGAAAAATCCCCAACCCTCCCGGCCCGCAGTGGGTTCCCACCACTACTCCGCAAGGAGCTTGAATGGGCATTTCTCCTATTGCTTCGTTAACCCACTTTGAAATACTTTCTGCATCCTCGCTGCAACCGATATGCACTACAGCCCACAGGGAATTTTCTTGCCGCCCTTCCAGCAAAAGATCAGTCATATGATGCATGGCTCTCTCTCTTTGCCCTCTGATTTTCTCTTTTACGCTAATCTCACCCCCGACCACTTGTAAGAGAGGTTTCACCTGAAGCAACCCTCCCACAAAAGCCTGAGTTCCACTTAAGCGACCCCCTCGTTTCAGAAAATCCAGATTAGCCACCATAAAAAGTCCATGATGTCCTTTTTTCAATGCTTCTCCTTTTTCTGTCAACTCAGAGAGAGTATCTCCTTGGCGGGCTCTTTTGGCCAATTCAAGCACAATGAGACCCAAGCCCATGCTCAAAGAAGCACTATCCAGCAAGCCAATTCGTTCTTCCGATAAATTCGTTCTGGCAATCTGAGCCAGTTTTAAACCGCTGGATATTTTCCCGCTTAATCCGATATATAATACGTCATATCCTTCATCTAGAATTCGGGTAAACACCGCCTGATAGTCGGAAGGCGTAGGCGGAGTGGTTTTAGGGAAATTGGGATTATGTTGAATTTCCTGAAGGAATGCATCGACACCCATTTCTACCCGATCCCGGTATAACGATTCACCAAAGCGCACATATTCCGGAATAATTTTAATATTATATGCCTTTGCCAAATCTTCCGGAATATCGGAAGTACTCACGGTAACAATTCTAACCGGCTTGTTCGTTGTATTTTCCATTTGTCCACTCCTTTAGCTCAAAAATAAAAAGGCTCAATCCTTAATTCCCGATTCAAATTTAAATCTGAAGACATATATTAAAATAACCCTAACATTCTTCAGCACCTGATCATTATTTATTCGACAAATTACCGTTCTTTTCCTGCATACACTTTATTATTACCTATAGCGCTCCTTCTTAATTCAATTATTTCTCCCCTATTCATCTTAAAAGCTCATAAAAATTATACCCTTAGGGTATTCAAACCTATCCTTACTTAGAGTAAAATATATAAAGATACGGTCCTTTACTTGGGAGGCAAGAAAATGTCACAGCTAATCTCAAAAGATGACACAATGATTGCGGCATTAAATCAGCGCATTAAAGATCTAGAGATACAATTAGACGAAATGCGTTTACATACTCATGTCCTTCTTGATATTGCCCGTTCTCTAAATGCATCTTTAGACATTCACACCATAGCCCAGAATATTATCAGTGCCATTGCCTCTTCCATTGCCATAGACAAAGCCAGTGTTTGCCTCTATGAAGAACGTAGTGCTTCTTTTACTGTCATTGGTATTTTCGATTCAGGCACCATTCAGCCCGAGTTACCCGTTGGATTTGATTTCGCTTTCTTACATAAAATATTAAACGAAGGGCAGACTTACTACCGCAACCCTCTGCCTGGTGATCAAGACTGGGACTGGATTTGCTCCCTCCCACTGCAAAATTCTCAGCGCAAAATTGGGGCCATTAACATCCACGCCCTTAGGCATAATGAAATTAGCAAAGAACAATTAGAGTTTTTAGAAACCGTTGCCGGTCAGGCTTCCTCAGCTTTAGAAAATGCTTTGCTCTATGCCTTGGTAGAAAAAGAATCCATTACTGACAGTTTGACAGGGATCTATAACCACCGCTATTTTGCCCGCAGGTTGCGGGAAGAAATTTTTCTGTGTCAGAGAGGAAAAAGGCATGACCCCCTAGGTCTTCTTATGATCGATATTGATTACTTTAAATCCTTCAATGATAATTACGGCCATCAGTTCGGAGATAAAGTATTGGTAGAAGTGGTTCGCCAATTAGTTAAAAATCTCCGGGAGGAGGATATCTTAGCTCGTTACGGGGGAGAGGAGTTTGTCCTGCTTATTCCCCAGGCTACGGAAAAAATGCTGGCCTTTGTAAGTGAAAAAGTGAGAAAAATCACCGAAAATACCAAACTATATCATCATGGCAGCGATCAATATGTTTATGTCACCGTCAGCATCGGAGCGGCTCTCTGGCATCTGGGGGAGACCCCTGAAACGATGCTGCAGCGGGCAGATGCTGCCTTGTATCAGGCTAAAAGCAAAGGGAGAAATCAATTTGTATTAGACTAAAATGCTCTTAATACAACCTGCTCGGAATGAATTAATGCTTTTCCTCCGGTCCATTCATCCAATGCTTGGTAAAAATCTCCCTTTTCCTCTTCAGGAACAAAAGTTTCCAGATCAATGGCCTGTCCAAACTCTTCTTGACCTATGGACCATTTTTTTTGCTTTAATTGATACCTGACCTTTTCATACATACCATAATCAAGCCGAATTCCAAGCTTTATGAATGGATGGAGTGCCTTAATCTCAGTCTGCTCCACTAATTGCCGCGCCGTTCCTCCATAAGCTCTCACCAAACCGCCTGTACCTAACAAAGTTCCGCCAAAGTAGCGGATCACGACCAAAATCACATTCCAAAGCTCCTTATGTTGAAGGAGCTCCAATACGGGCTTTCCTCCTGTTCCTTGCGGTTCTCCGTCATCACTGCTCTTTTCCAGCTTCCCATTTTGGATCCGCCAGGCATATACGTAATGCGTAGCATTAGGATAATCCATGCGCACATTTTTTAACACCTGTTCTCCGTCTTCTGTAGAATTAACAGGTACAATCACACCGATAAAGCGGGACTTCTCGATCACTTGTTCCCAGACATTCATCTTTTCTACTGTTTTGTAACCTTGCACTTTATTGCACCGCCCATATGGTTTGCTTTCTATTTTCTTATCATACCATAATGGTCTAAACATAAAAATAAAAGCGTTAAATTGCTAACGCTTTTATAGCTTTCTCACGATATTTCTCACATCCTGCCAATCCAATAACCGATATAACCTATCACGAGGATCCCCACTACATGCAGCACCCACCATCCTGCTCTAAAAGCGCCCCACGTTCCTAACTCAACATTATTTTTTACGCCGTCATCTGTCATGTCCCTTCACCCCTTTCAGTCCGAATATATACTTGTATTTAGTAAGAAAATTTAGGAACATGACTTAGTCTAGGCAATATATTTTAAAATATACAACTAATCTAATTCGCAGTTCTATTTCTCAGTCCTCCTTTCATTATCCCAGTTCAGAGCTACTATATTAAAATCCATTGATACCTCTCCATCCTTAATAAAACCCAAAAACAACAGCTGATTTATAAAACTGTTGTTTTTGGGTTATTTATTATGAAAATTGTACTACTTCGTTACCCGGGCTACATAATAGGGTGCTCCAGTATCTGAAGATGCTGCTATTGGGAAAAGATAGTATGTGGTGCCTTTATACGTACATACAAAATAGTCTAATTGAGCTGCAAACTCAGTGCCTTGAGGGAATCCCAGTTCCTCCCCCTTATTTTTCACCACTTCCGAGGCTTGAGTAACCCAGGTTTCTGTCTTTGCCTTTTCCACTAAAGCCTGTTTTTCCTCATCACTTAAAGTAAATTCACCAATTTGAATTCCGTTTTCATCAGCATGATGAGTGTAAGACTGCAGATAGCGGGTCAAATCAAAAACGTCTGCTTGTTGGAGCTTTGTTTCCAGAGACGTGGGGTAATTGAGCATACGACCTTTAAAGCTCCATGTTTCTCCACCATCAGAAGAGCTCAGAAGCACTGCTGCCCCCGTATTATTTAAGTCCACTGAACGAGCACCACACCAAAGCCAAAAATCATTACCATCTTTAATCAAAGAAGCTCCTTCCACTTTCAGAACAGAGTTCTTCGTCACACCTTCCGAATTCTCTAAGCCCGCTTTCATGGCAGGCAGGGCTTTATCGAGAAATTTCTCCGTGGTTTGTAAATCCGCTTTAAAATCCGTTCCCGTATTTTTCTGTTCATTGCCTGAACTCTGATTCGAGCTGGCACAACCGCCCAAGATTAAGAAAATCC
>JAEWCM010000067.1 GCA_023390635.1 Bacillota bacterium | reverse complement strand
TTTGCCATAACGAATCCATTCAACCACGATCCAGGATAGAATCGCTGCACCAGCAGAAAGCTGAGTCACTACAAAGGCACTGGAAGCCAGTAGACCTGCAGACAGAGCACTTCCTGCATTGAATCCGAACCAACCGAACCACAGCAAGGCTGCACCCAGAACAACCATCGGAATGTTATGAGGTTTCATCGGCTGAGTACCATAACCATTACGTTTGCCGATCACTAAACAAGCCACCAGACCGGAAACACCGGAAAGAATGTGTACAACCGTACCACCGGCGAAGTCCAAGGCTCCCATGTTCAAGAGCCAGCCGTCAGAACCCCATACCCAATGTGCTACCGGATCATAAACCAAAGTGGTCCACAATGCGATAAAAGCCAGGTATGCGGGAAAACGCATTCTTTCAGCCACAGAACCGGAAATCAAAGCTGCGGTAATGATAGCGAACATCATTTGGAACACCATGAAGGTAGAATCAGGAATGGTTCCAACCAATCCACCTGTACCTACACCACTTAAGCCAAAGAAGTCCAGGTTACCAACAATGTGTCCTGTGTCGCCACCAAACGCGAGGCTGTAGCCGAGAATTGCCCATTGAACGGTGATAACCCCTAAGGTAATAAAACTATACATAATAGTGCTGAGAACGTTTTTCTTACGGGACATACCACCATAGAACAGGGCCAGACCAGGTGTCATCAGCATGACAAGGGCAGCCGAAACAAGAATAAATGTAGTATCGCCGGAATTAAGTTGAGCTGTGCCATCATCTGCTAACGCCAAAGCCGGAGTTGAAATTAATAATGCGAGAGAAAGAAGTAGTGCGCGCAATGACCATTTTTTCATATCCATTTCCTCCTTATAAATATTTTTATAAATTATTTATAATAACGCCCTAACAACTCTTTACTAAGCTGTTAGGGCGTCATTGCCGTTTAACTTATTTACTACTACCTTGTAATAAATAAAGCGCTTCCTAAGTCCGATGATTTTCAATCATCTACTCAAAAAGCGCCATCGCTAACGATACTTCCTTGTATCCAAATACTATTCAATTTACTTGGCCTTTAATTCATGGCCGATAATGATAAATTATAGATCTTAACTTAAATACTGTCAAGTGAAACTTAACACTTCTTTTATCTTGCAATTTTAAATTTTTCCTGCTATACTGTGCTTAAATTTTATTGTGTATTGCATACATTATACCAACTGAATAGATCACTCTTATCCAGAGTAGGTGGAGGGACTGGCCCGATGAAACCCGGCAACCGGCATTTATGCACGGTGCTAACTCCTGCAGAGCAAATCTGGGAGATGAGAGAAAAACCGTTATCAGTCACTTCGCGGGTTTTCTCCGCGAAGTTTTTTGTTGTATCCTGATCCGAATTGTATGGTTTATTAGAGGAGGACCACTATGATCAGAATTGAAAATCTGTCTAAAGAATACCTATCCCGGCAGGGTACTGTTTTGGCTTTAGAAGGGATCAATCTTACAATACCACAAGGTGCGATTTTTGGAATCATCGGCTTAAGCGGAGCGGGAAAAAGCACTTTAATCCGCTGTATGAACCTTTTGGAAAAACCCACTACGGGACGGGTCATCATCGACGATCAGGACTTAACAGCCATGAATGAAAAGGATCTATTGCAGGCCCGGCGCAAGATTGGTATGATCTTTCAGCATTTTCATCTTTTGAATTCCCGGACTGTCAGGGAAAACATTGCCCTCCCCCTCGAATTGGCAGGAGTGCCCAGGAAGCAAATTTTTCACCGGGTTGAAGAATTACTGCCCTTAGTGGGACTGACGGAGAAGGCCAACGCTTACCCCGGCGAATTGAGCGGAGGACAGAAGCAACGGGTAGGAATTGCCAGAGCCTTAGCCACAGAGCCTAAGGTATTGCTCTGTGATGAAGCTACCTCAGCCCTTGATCCTCAGACCACCGTTTCCATTCTCAGCCTTCTGCGGAAGATTAATCAGGAGCTGGGCCTGACCATCGTCATGATCACTCACGAAATGAAAGTGATCAAAGAAATCTGCACCGATTTGGCTGTCATCGATCAAGCGAGAATTGTGGAACAGGGGCCGGTGGAATCAGTTTTCATCCAACCCCGCTCTGATATTGCCCGTGAATTTGTGTCCAGCATCACCCCGGCCCAACTGCCTGAAGATCTTTTGCAGAGTCTGGTCAGCCGTAAAGGTTCGGAAATCGTTCGTATTCAGTTCTTCGGCAGCCAGACCTCCGAACCGATTATCACCGACCTGATTCAGACCTGTCAGATCAAAGCCAATATCCTTTATGGAAGTATTGATCATCTCCGGTCTGTCTTATTTGGAACCTTAACGTTAGAACTTCAGGGAAGCCCTGAGAATTTAGCCCATGCCCATGCATATCTGAGAGAGAGAAATCTTACTGTGGAGGTGATCGGCCGTGCTCAGTGATCCGTCTTTCTGGTCCAACTTTCTTGATCCTGTTTATTGGTCCAAACTGCTGGACCTGCTTCTGCCCGCTCTGGGGGACACCATTTACATGGTGATTCTGTCCACTTTGTTTGCCTATATTATCGGCCTGCCTTTGGGCGTTATCCTTGTGATCAGTTCTCCGGGCCATATCAGGCCCAATCCCTGGGTTGAGCGCAGCTTAGGTACGATTATCAATATTTTCCGTTCTGCACCTTTCATCATTCTTCTGGTGGCTCTGATTCCCTTCACCCGTCTTTTACTGGGAACAACCATCGGCACCACGGCGGCTGTTGTCCCTCTGGTTATTTCCGCCGCTCCCTTTGTGGCCCGGATTGTGGAAACCTCTTTAAAAGAAGTTCCGTATGGTGTGATTGAGGCCGCTCTGTCCATGGGAGCTTCTCCCTGGCAGATTATCACGAAAATTCTTTTGCCTGAATCCAAATCTTCTCTGATTTTAGGTGTGGCCATTACCACCATCAGCGTGATCGGCTACACCGCTATGGCCGGAACAGTCGGCGGAGGCGGCCTGGGTGACCTGGCGATTCAATACGGTTACAACCGTTTCCGCACCGACATTATGATCGTCACCGTGATTATTCTGGTACTGATTGTGCAAGGGATTCAATCCCTGGGAACCAAACTGGCGGCTAAACTGGCTCACCGCTGATCATTACTTTTTTCATAGGTCAAGTATTTTCCGGCCCAGGGCCCGGGCCGGAAACTTGATATAAATTACATTGGCTAGGAGGAACCATTATGTTGAAAATCAGAAAAAAATTGTCTCTATTAATTGCTTTAACTGCTCTTACCGGCTTGGTCGCCACAGGGTGCGGCAGCAGTACAGGAGATAAAGCTGCCAATGGCGACAGCACCAGCGGCACAGGAGAAGTGGTGCTTAAAGTAGGGGCATCACCCAAACCACACGCAGAAATACTGGAGCACATTAAACCGGAACTCGAAAAAGAAGGAATAAAGCTGGAGATCGTTAATTTCAACGACTATGTCCAACCCAACCTATCCTTGGACAAGGGAGATATTGACGCCAACTTCTTTCAGCACATACCCTATCTAGAATCCTTCAGCAAAGAGCATAATCTCAACTTAGTTTCCATTGCTAAAGTTCATATTGAACCTATGGGTGTCTATTCCAAAAAAGTCACCAAGCTTGATGAACTGAAGAAAGGGGATACTGTTGCCATCCCCAATGATGCTACCAATGCAGGCCGGGCTCTCCTTCTTTTGGAAAAAGCAGGCTTGCTGACCCTCAAAGCGGGTGTAGGCTTTGAGGCTACCGTTCAGGATATTGCCACTAACCCTAAAGATTTAAAAATTACGTTACTTGATGCTGCTCAATTACCCCGTACCCTTCAGGATGTGGGCGCCGCTGTGATCAACACCAACTATGCTCTGGAAGCCGGACTTAACCCGTTGACCGATGCCCTCTTCCTGGAAGAAAAGGACTCTCCTTATGCCAATGTTCTGGCCGTTAAAAAAGATCGGGAAAATGATCCCAATCTGCAAAAATTGGCCAAGGCCCTCACTTCTCCTGATGTAAAAAAATTCATTGAAGACACTTACAAAGATGCTATAATCCCTTCATTTTAAGCTTTACTCTGTTAATAATAGAAACAAGCTCTAAAATCTAATACCTGGGAATTACTACCCGAAAACCCTTCGCAGCCTAATGTTGCGAAGGGTTTTCCATATTTTAACGAGCATAGAAAACAAACCTTCCTGCACACTAAACTTCAGACAGATCAAGGAAAGGAAGTCTGACGAGTGAATCCCTTTATGAAGAAATTGCAAAAACGTCTGCTCACTCAACCCAATCTATATTTTTCTCTGTTAGCTAAACCAACTTCAGAAACGCTCTGGATCATTAAATCATCCGGTCTGGATCGTCATTTAGCACAGATGGTCAATCCCCAATCTCCCTGGTTCTGCACGTTATGGCCTATCTGGGAACAACAGGCGTGCAAAGGTAATGACTATTTGAGCGAACTTCTGGACTTAATCAGTAAGGATTTTACCCAAAAACAGGGAAGAACTTTCCGCATCTTAAATGCCGATCTGCTGCGCATGCGGCTTCTTTCTTCCACGCCGGGATCTTTCCCCTTTTCTCCTGTCATGATCCAGGAACGGCTGCTGGACTTTCTCCCCAACACTCTTTTCTTAGCCGATTTGGAAGAACTGGCGGTCATCTCTTTTACTCCCGAAGAGTTGATTCCTTTATCCCACTCTTTTTCCGATCAAACATTACAACCTCACAGTCTTCGCTATTTACAAAATCTATTTCCTGCACAAAAACAACAAGACATTCTCTCCGTATTAGCCTACATCGCTAAAAACTATCCTTTATTAGAAACCTGCCGTTCCGCCTATGCCTTAATGCTCTCCCTCAATGACCCTGAGCTGTGGGGACAGCATAAACTTTGTCAGAGACTGGTCTATAACCGCTTAACCGACTATCATGAGCTGCAAAGATCCATCACTTTAGTTTAAGAAGCGTTTGAGAATATTAAGTTTATCTCCATAGGGAGCGTAACGGATTTTCAGATCAAGCAGATTGGATTTACGCAGTATACTTTTCTGATGGGTGAAAGTGTCAAAACTATGTTTCCCGTGATACGCCCCCATCCCACTCTCTCCAACACCACCGAAAGGCAGAGCCGAAGTGGCCAAGTGAACGATGGTATCGTTTATACAGCCTCCTCCGAAGGAGACCTTTTCCATCACCCTTTTCTCCACATGTCCGGAGGTAGTAAACAGATAGAGTGCCAATGGCTTAGGACGGCTGTTAATCTCCGCAATCACCTGGGAAAGGTCTTCATATTCCAGCACCGGCAGGATGGGGCCGAAAATCTCTTCCCCCATCACCGGATCATTCCAGCCTACCTGATCAATGACGGTGGGAGCAATGCGCAAGTTTTCAAAATCACACCCGCCCCCGGCTATGATCTTCCCGTTCTTCAAAAAAGCCTCCAGGCGCCGGAAATGCTTTTCGTTAATAATCCGCACCAATTCTTCATTATGAAGAGGGTTCTTCCCGTAAAATGTTTCGATATTTTTTTGCAAAAGAGCCATCAACCGCTCTTTCACCGTTTTATGTACATACAGATAGTCCGGTGCCACGCAGGTTTGTCCCGCATTGAGAAATTTGCCCCAGGCAATTCTCCTGGCTGCCAGTTCCAAATCGGCGTCCGGCGCTACAATACAAGGACTTTTTCCTCCCAGTTCCAGGGTGACAGGGGTGAGGTGCTGAGCCGCTGCCTGCATGACTATTTTCCCTACAGGGACTGAGCCTGTAAAAAAGATATAATCCAAAGGTTCTGCCAATAAACTGGTGCTAACCTCCGGCCCCCCTTCCACAACGGCAATGTACTCTTCAGAAAAAGTCTTTCTGATCATTTCTGCCAGCAAAGCGGAGGTGTGAACTGCATATTCGGAAGGCTTCAGGATAGCACAATTGCCCCCAGCCACCGCTCCAACCAAAGGAGCCAGAGCCAATTGAAGGGGATAGTTCCAGGGAGCCATAATCAATACAACTCCGTAAGGATCGGAGATAATCCGGCTGGAGGCCATAAACTGCGCCAAAGGAGTCCTCACTTTCTTATCCTTGATCCAACGGGGAAGATACTTGAGGACATAGCTTATTTCTTCAAGCACCATTCCGGTCTCAGTCTCATAGGTTTCAAAAGGGGATTTATTCAGGTCAGCCTTAAGGGCTTCATAGATCTCTTTTTCATGGTTTTTCAGCATATCTTTCAGCCGGCGCAGCTGCTCATTTCTAAATGCTACCGGCCGGGTAGCTCCAGAAAGAAAATATTCCCGTTGTTTTTCCATCAGAGTTTTAATATCTGCTGTTTTTTTCATACCAAACCCTCCAAACTTTATTTGCTATTCCGCCTGTAAAGATTTGTTCAGGTCATTAGTCGTTCTTTCTATACTGATCTTTCTGTGCTTCTCCCGTAAGCCGCTGATCACACCTCTGCCCACAATGCTGACCAATACGATTCCTCCCCCAATCAACGACCAAAAGGAAGGCTTTTCCCCAATCAGTAGAAAGACCCATACCGGATTAAGCAAAGGCTCGATCACCTGGATTAATACTGCCTCCAGGGCATTGATATGCTTGATTGCTCTGGCATAAAAGATATAAGCCAGACCAATTTGAAATACGCCTAGCAGGATAAGCCCCACGATACTCTTCTGATCACTGGGCAGCCCACCGCTCATAAAGGGAATACTGGTCAGAGCTGTAAGTACATTCCCCCAAAACACCACGGCCAGAGGACTGTCTTCCCTCTCCTTGCGCATAAACATGATCATAAAGGCAAAAGTGACACCGCTCAGAATGGCAAGGCCATTGCCAGCCAGGCTTCCGCCTGACAAATCATCCATGAAGAAAAGACCCATTCCACCTAAAACAAATAGGATAGTGATCCAGTCCAGAAGATTTGCTCTTTCTTTTAAAATCCATCTTCCGAAAATCGCCACATAGATCGGTGCGGTATATTGGAGCAAAATAGCACTGGCCGCTGTTGTCATCTTTGTGCTGCTGACAAACAGCGTAACGGTAGCGGCATACATCAAGACTCCCCCTATAAAAGAGGGTGTGAACTTGAAAGTGGGACGCTTCATGATGACCAGAAACAGCAGGGCAGCAATGGCACTGCGCCCTCCGGCAATGGCCATTGAATTCCACTCCACCATTTTAATTAAGAAACCCCCGGTGCTCCACAAAAGGGTAGTCAGAATTAGAAAAATTACTGCTTTACTGTGCTGCCTGTCCATCTTCTGCTCATTCTCCTTCTCATTAGCCGTCAACAGGTTAATTTATTGTAGTATCTGTTAATCTAATGCTTATGCAACGCCCTCAGTTTAACAAAAAGCAAAAGGCTTCACAATAGTTTGCTTGCAAAGCCTTTTTAAGTAAAAGGTTTTTTCTTTTTTACTCCAATACTTGTAAACTCATTTTATATTCATAAATCAGATGAGCGAAAGGATCCTGGGGAGCATTCTTTATAATCATCTTCTGGGCTTTTTCAAACAGCCGTTGATGCACCTCTTCCCTGCCGGCCAAAAAATTCAGCATCCGTTTGATGCCCGGGTCATCCGCGATTTTTATATGTTCCTGATAAAGTTCTCTCGAACGCGCCTCTGTTTCTATATCAGCTCCCAACATCATGATAGGGTCAATACATTGATCCAAATAATCCTTGCTCCAGGGGGCCCCCTGAGCATTAACATAATTGACGGAACAGCCTAACTTGGAAACTGCCAATCCGATCATTTCCATATGACTCAGCTCTTCAGCGGCAATCATCCCCAATAACTCCCTGACATATTTATTGGGCATATTCAACCGGTGATTTAAGTACTGGGCTGCGGCACTGAACTCCGAATCCCTTCCCCCGTAGTGTTCCATCATGACCTGGGCAAAAAGCGGATCCCGCTTTTCTACATGGACAGGATAGAGTAAACGCTTGCGAAACGAAAACACCTTTTCTCCCCCCTATGGCAAAATCACTTGTCATAGTATATGAGATCCGGAATGGGTTGGGTACAAAGGCTGTCTCTTCTGAATGGCACGATGTCATCTTCATAGCATACCAGTGACTTTTCATTAATAAATTGTTGTGAAAAGGAGATGGTTAGCGATGTCAACTTCACCCGTACCTGCCGGCAAACATCATTTGCCGCCCTTGCCCTATGCTTACGACGCCCTTGAGCCGGTGATCGGCTCAAGCACTCTGCGGCTCCACCATGATAAACATCACCAGTCCTATGTGGACGGGCTGAACAAGGCCGAGCTGCAATTGGTTACAGCCCGACAAAAAAGAGATTTCACCCTGGTCAAACAC
>JAEWCM010000033.1 GCA_023390635.1 Bacillota bacterium | reverse complement strand
GAGATAGATAGCCCCTATCCAAATCACAGCTCCAAACATATATAACTTCAAGCTTTTTCGCTCTACAGCCCATAGGCTGATATAGATCAAGAGGAGGAGCAGAAATGTGAAGAGGGTTTCAGTGAGGATGAGCTGCGAGCTCAAGCTGTTCACGACATAGAGCAGATTGAAAATGCAGGCGATAATCGCAATACGGCTGTTGAATACCTTTTTTCCGATCAGAAAAATAAGATAGAGGCACAAGGTTTGCAGAAGAACCTGGAATATCTTAAAAGCCACAATCCCAGAAAACTTACCGAACAGAAGCATGAAAAAGGCCAGTACGAGAGTCAGGCCAGGCATAATAAATACTGTAGGCTGATCGACATAATTATATGTGAAAATTCCCTTGTCCAATAGTGTCCAGGCACTTCGAATATATTTTACATCATCATTATTAAATCGTTCTAAACTTCCCAACAAAAAAGCATCTCCGTAATAAAATACCGAGAAGATGCCTGCAGACAGAGAAAGTAAGAGAATAATGATAAGAGCAAGTTTAATAAACCGGGAATCAGACTTCGAATTAAAAAAAATCGACAAGAGCAGAACCTCCTTAACGCTTATTATACTCTTCCTTGTGCGCTCTATTTAAAGATGCAGTATCCCTAGTTCCATCAATCCACAGAGAGATGCGGGGGAATTTTAGGTTTAAGCCGTAAGCAGCCCATATCATCACTAAGGGCATAATAGGAAAAGCATAGCGGGAAAAAGTATAGTAGGGCAGATAGACCAGATTAAAATACACAATGGTCAGTAAGATCAGCCTTTGATTGGAGGAGGATTTACCGTGCAGTTTACGATGTTTTATATAACCATAGATAGCAAAGCCTAAAATCAGCACATGGTAAGGATAGACAAAGATAAAAGGTGAACCGAGAATTTCTTTCCAGTAAAAAGGGGTAGACCAAAAGAAAAGGGTTTTACCAAGAGTGTACCAATATAAATATTTTATGGGTTCTTGTGGAATGTAGATTTTTAGTCGTTCTAATCCGGCTTCTTTTTCATTAGCATCATGCTCTATCTCGTTAGCTCCCGCCGGATAGGAGATTCGGCCGGAACTTTGGTCATAGTGAATAAACGTTCCCTGCAAGAAAGGGTTGCCGCTGGAGAGGGTGAGGGGAATAAATCGGTCGAATATATGATAATTTCTGATCCACCATGGACTCATCAAAGCGATGAAAACCAATAACACTGAAACGGTATATTTGATGATTTCCCGCCAAGAGTATTTTTCCTTTATCCACAGAATTAAAATAATTAAAGGAAAGGCTCCGATGGTAGGACGAAAATAAATCGCGGCAGTCCATACTATTCCTCCCAGAAGGTAAAGGGAAAGATGCTTCTTTTCCAAAGCCAGAAGGGTAATATAAATAAGGAGTAAAAGCAGAAATTTAAAAGTACTTTCAGTAAGGACCAGATTGGCAGTATAGAGCTCTGTGGTATAGAAGAAGTCTATCAGGCAGGCAATTAATCCTATTTTGCTGTTAAACAGCTTTCGGGTAATTAAAAAGAGCAGATAAATGCTTAAGGCCTGGAGGATTACCTGAAAAAGTTTAAAAGCCACAATTCCAGAGAGTTTTCCAAAGAAGAGCATAAAAAAAGATAATAAGAAAGTGAGTCCGGGCATGATATACACAGTGGGATTGGCGGGGTTTTGATACGTAAACTTTCCTGTATCCAAGAGGGTCCAGGCACTCCGGATATATTTGACATCATCGTTATTGAACTTTTCCAAACTTCCCAGCAAAAGTGAATTGCCATAATAGAAGACAGAAAAAATACCGATTAGCGTAAAAATGCCTATGATCAGGGCAAGGATAATTTTCGTCCGCTTAGTTTCCTGTAATCGAAACATAGGTACTCCTTCACATTGGTTAGATTGGATATGGTTGTAACTGTTAAAATTTTAAGCCGTATTGGACCTTAATGCAAGAAAGAGAAAGGAAAAAACAAACATTATAAAATACGATAAGGAATGTTGGGATTTGTAACTTTAAAAAATTAAAAAAATTTTAGAAAAATCACCTTATAATATTGGCAAAATGACTTTTTTTGGGTATGATAAAGAGGAAGGTCAAAGAAGGTCATAAGGTCAAAGAAGATAAAATGCCGCAATCGTGTTTGCTCAAATAAGGAGTGCATAAAAATGGGAAATTTAGCTGATCGAATTGAGGAATATCTGAAAAGGATTATTGATAAATCAGATGAGGGATATATTATCTTGCAAAGGAGTGTCCTTGCCAATTTCTTTTCCTGTGCACCTTCCCAGATCAATTACGTGCTGGACACCCGTTTTACGGCAGAAAGAGGATACTTGGTAGAAAGCCGTCGCGGCGGAGGGGGGCATTTGCGCATTGTCCGTCTGACTTTAAACAACGAAGAAGGCAAGTTCCAGTATTTAATGCAGCAACTGATCGGTGATCAGCTTTCAGCGGAACGGGCTGCAGGATTATGTGACCGGTTGTATGAAGAGGATATTCTTACTCCCAGAGAATGTGCTCTCATAAAATGTATTATGAGCAGGGAAAGCATGGGTGGCGATGCAATAGAAATCAATATACTGCGCTCAAGACTGATGAAGCGAATTTTAACGACTTTATCCCGAGAGGATCTATAGCTTTAATTGCCTCATTAATAGTATAACCAAGAAAAAGGAGGAGGTCTGCATGTTATGCCAGAATTGCCAACAGCGTGAAGCCAATGTGCATTTGCACAAAACGATTAATGGCAAGATCGAAGAAAAATATCTCTGCGAAGAGTGTGCCAAAAAAGCTCAGGAAGTGACAGTAAGCTTTCATCCTGGCATGATGGTGGCTGATTTTCTTCAAGCTCTTTTTGGGATCTCACCGGCAAAAGATAAAATTCAGACTCAGGTGGCAACAGAACCGGAGGGGCCGGACGAAGTCTGCCCCCAATGTGGAATAAGTTTACAGAAAATATCGCGCACTGGGAAACTGGGTTGCAGCACCTGTTATGAACAGTTTTCTTCCCACCTGGAGCCATTGCTTAGGCAAATACACGGCGGAGGGCAGCATTTAGGAAAAATACCTCTGCGCCGGGGGACTGTCTTCAGAGAGAAGATGGAACTAAAAGAGTGGAAAAATCAGCTGCAGCAGCATATAGCCCGCGAAGAATTTGAAGAAGCTGCTTTACTGCGGGATAAAATCAGAGATGCAGAAAGGAAGCTTGAAGAGCATTAAAGGGGGTGACGGTATGGAACGGAGAGAATTATTGCTTAAACAAAGCTCATGGATGAAGGATGACAACTCTCCGGTAGTACTCAGTAGCCGGATTAGGTTAGCCCGGAATTTAGAGGGAATTCCTTTTCCTCATCTCCTCACAGATGAAACGGCAAATGAGACAGAGCAGAAGGTAGCTCAGGCTTTACAAAAAGCTCAAATTAAAGAGAAGTGTTTTAAATATTTTTCTTTGAGCGACTTAAGCGAGATAGAAAGACAAGTATTGCTGGAAAAGCATTTAGTAAGCCCAGCCTTTATTGAAAAAGCTCCGGGAAGAGGGGTTGGGCTGAGCGAGGACCATAAGGTTTCGGTGATGGTGAATGAGGAAGATCACCTGAGGATTCAGGTTCTTTTGGCAGGAGATCATCTGGCAGAGGCATTTCAATTAGCAGGTCTTTTAGATGATGAATTGGAGTCACAACTGGATTTTGCTTTTCGGGAAGGACAGGGTTATCTGACTGGTTGCCCTACGAATGTAGGAACGGGTTTGAGAGCTTCCGTCATGGTTCATCTGCCTGCTTTAGTCATGACCAACCAAGTGCAGCCTGTTTTGGGGGCTCTCAATCAGATTGGACTCGCGGTAAGAGGCTTGTATGGAGAAGGTTCTCAGGCCCATGGCAATATCTTTCAGTTATCAAATCAAATTACTCTAGGCAAGAGTGAAAAAGACATAATCACTCAGATAGAAGCCGTTTCCGGGCAGATTGTGGAGCATGAGCTGAAGGCAAGAGAATTCTTGCGGACGCAGGCGAGTGCCGTACTGGAAGATAAGCTGTGGCGGACAAGAGGGATACTGCAGAATGCTCGGCTAATGACGTCCGAGGAGGCGATTCAGTTCCTGTCTCTGGACCGGATGGGAACGGATATGGAGATACTTTCTCCAAGCAAAGAGAATTTCATCACTCTTTTTGTGGATTCCCGTCCTGGCTGCATTCAATATATTCTGGAGAAGGAGTTAGATCCTCAGCAGAGAGACGAAGAAAGGGCCAGGTTCATTCGCCAGGCCATGGCAAGCTAAAGAGGAAAAGCAGCCTTAATTTTGTTATACGAAAGGAGTATCTTAATATGGCAGGAAATTTCACGGAAAGGGCCCTTAATGCCCTCCGCTTATCACAGGAAGCAGCCCAGCGTATGGGCCATCAAGTTGTGGGTACAGAGCATTTGCTATTGGGCTTAATCGCCGAAGGAGAAGGAATTGCAGCGAAGGCATTAATAGGCTGCGGTCTTTCACTCGAGGGAGTGCGGACTCAAATTGAACAGTTGGTAGGAGTGGGAGAAGCCAGCCCTGGAGAAATCGGCTTTACCCCGAGAGTAAAGAAGGTTCTCGAACTTGCTCAGGAAGAGGCCCGGCGGTTTGGGGTAAATTATATTGGGACAGAGCACATTTTATTGGGACTAATGATGGAAGGTGAGGGAATTGCGGCCCGGGTCCTGGCTAACTTAGGAGTAAGTCCTGAAAAAGTCTGGAAGCAAGTTGTCCGTCTTCTTGGCGGAGATCCGGAGGAAGCAGGTATTCCGACAGGTAATGCTGCTCAGGCAGGGAAGAACGGCTCTAATTCAAATACGCCTACGCTTAATGAATTTGGCCGTGATCTAACCGAGCAGGCCAGAGAGGGACGCTTAGACCCTGTTGTCGGGCGGAGTAATGAAATTGAGCGGGTTGTTCAGATTCTCAGCCGTCGTACCAAAAACAATCCTGTGTTGATTGGTGAACCAGGGGTAGGTAAAACGGCGATTGCTGAAGGATTGGCCCAGAGCATAGTGGATAACAAAGTGCCGGAGATCTTGACTGACAAAAGGGTAGTAACCCTGGATTTATCGGCGGTGGTAGCGGGAAGTAAATACAGAGGTGAATTTGAAGAGCGTTTGAAGAAAGTAATGGAAGAAATCCGGACTGCCGGCAATGTGATTGTATTCATTGATGAGCTGCACACCTTGATTGGTGCAGGAGCGGCAGAGGGTGCCATCGATGCGGCCAATATTCTGAAACCGGCTCTAGCCCGGGGAGAGCTGCAGTGCGTGGGAGCAACGACTTTAGATGAATATCGCAAATATATTGAAAAAGATCCGGCTTTGGAACGGCGTTTTCAACCCATCAAAGTGGGAGAGCCTACTGCAGATGAGGCCATAAAAATCTTGCATGGATTAAGAGACAGATATGAAGCTCATCATAAGGTCAAAATTACTGATGAGGCCCTTGAAGCGGCAGTAAAATTGTCCGATCGCTATATATCCGACCGCTTTTTGCCGGATAAGGCAATTGACTTAATTGATGAAGCTGCATCAAGAGTGCGGCTGAATAACTTCACTGCTCCCCCGGATATGAAATCTCTGGAGGATGAGGTGGAACGCTTAAAGAAAGAGAAAGAAGCAGCCATTCTTGCTCAGGAATTTGAGAAAGCAGCTCAAATCCGCGACCAGGAACAGAAACTGAAGGATCAATTGGCCGAGCAGAAATCAAAATGGCAGACAGAACGGGAAAGGCGCGATTCCGTGGTAACCCCTGACGATATCGCACAAATTGTGGCCAGCTGGACAGGCATTCCAGTGAAAAAACTGGCTCAGGAAGAGAGCGAAAAACTGCTTCACCTGGAAGATCTTCTGCATGAGAGGGTGATTGGCCAGGATGAAGCGGTAAAAGTCGTCGCCAAGGCGGTGCGCCGGGCCCGGGCCGGTCTGAAAGACCCGAAGCGTCCCATTGGCTCCTTTATCTTTCTCGGACCGACCGGAGTCGGTAAAACCGAATTGGCCAGAGCTTTGGCGGAAACACTCTTTGGGGAAGAAGATGCTCTCATCAGGGTAGATATGTCTGAATATATGGAGAAACATGCCGTATCCCGCCTTGTTGGCTCACCTCCGGGATACATCGGCCACGATGAGGGGGGACAGTTGACAGAGGCAGTTCGCCGCAAGCCTTACAGCGTAATTTTATTGGATGAGATTGAGAAGGCTCATCCGGAAGTGTTTAATATCTTGCTGCAGGTGCTGGAAGATGGACGGCTTACCGATACCAAAGGAAGAACGGTGGACTTCCGCAACACCGTCATCATCATGACCTCCAATGTGGGTGCATCCATCCTGAAAAAAGAGGCTTTAGGCTTTGCTGCAGTGCGCAGTGAAGAGACGGAATACAAGAGTATGCGCGATCGGGTAATGGAGGAACTGAAAAGGACATTCCGGCCTGAATTCCTCAACCGGATTGATGAAATTGTTGTTTTCCACTCCTTGCAGACCGAACATCTGCGTCAGGTCACGAAGCTGCTTATGAACGAAATCAACAAGCGCATCAAAGAGCAGGGCTTTGAACTGGAAGTATCGGATGAAGCCCTGGATGTGATTGCCAAGGAAGGCCACGATCCGTCCTATGGTGCCCGTCCGCTGCGGAGAGCGATTCAACGTCTGATAGAGGACGAGCTGGCGGAGAAAGTACTGGCCGGTGAATTTAAAGCAGGGGATAAGATTAAGGTGGAGGCAGAGGAAGGAAAACTGAATTTTGCCGCCATAAAATAAAGTAGTAAATAGATTCTTAAAAGCACTCTGCGACTATTCAAAAGCAAAGGGACGATTGCGAAATTACTTGTAATTTATCGCAACCGTCCCTTTTAAAATCTAAGATGATTCAATCAACTACTTTTTTATTCAATAACCAGCTCAACCGGGCAGTGATCGGAGCCGTAGACGGAAGTATGGATATCGGCACTGATCAGGCGGTTCGTTAGCTTTTCCGACACGCAGAAATAATCGATCCGCCAACCGGCGTTCTTTTCCCGTGCCTTGAAACGGTAAGACCACCAGGAGTATATGTCCGTTTTATCAGGATAAAAATAACGGTAAGTATCGATAAATCCTGCATTGAGCAATTGTGAAAATTTGGACCGTTCTTCATCGGTAAAACCAGCATTGCGCCGATTAGTTTTGGGGTTCTTTAGATCAATTTCCTGATGAGCCACATTTAAGTCTCCGCATAAGACCACCGGCTTCTTGGCATCAAGGTCTTGCAGATAGACACGAAAATCGTCCTCCCACTTCATCCGATAGTCCAGACGCGCTAATTCCTGTTTGGAATTAGGAGTGTAAACATTGACCAGGTAAAAATCCGCAAATTCTAAAGTGATTACCCGGCCCTCCTTGTCGTGCTCAGCAATATTTAAGCCATAGGTACAGCTTATAGGTTTGATTCTGGTAAAAACAGCCGTCCCGGAGTATCCCTTCTTTTCGGCATAGTTAAAATATTGTTCATACCCTTCGAGTTCCAGGTCCAATTGGTCAGGGGACAGTTTGCATTCCTGAATACAAAAAATATCTGCATCTATTTCTTTAAAAAAATCCATAAATCCTTTAGTAAGGCAGGCACGAATACCATTAACGTTCCAAGAAATTAATTTCACAGCATTTACTCCTTATTTTTGGTTTAAGTGTGGTACATAATATTTTATAGCTATAAACATATTCGTCAGATTTCTACTAATTTCCTTTTTATCTTTATTTATAATAAATATAACTATATTTTTTTGCATATTTAATTAAAGCTGATTTTTTACATAAAAGCTTTTTAATTCTGTCACAAAATCGGCTTGTGCGGTTTCATAGTAGTGAGTCGGGAAAAAGGGGGGCAAAGATGGAAGAAAAGGTTAGTATGGAGATGAGTGTGGAGGACAAAACGGACAGAATGGATTTTTCCGTTATATTCAACCGTTACTATACTATCGTGGTCCGCTCAGTGGAACGAATTGTGCAGGAGCGGAGTGTGGCAGAAGATCTGGCTCAGGATGTCTTCTGGCGTCTGTACCATATTCCCTGGGAAGAGATTAATAATCTCAAGGCCTTTTTGCTTCAATCGGGAATTAATGCGGCGTACAACTACTTACGTATGGAAAAAAGACAGTCCAGTCGCTGGGAAAGATTGCTCAGTCAATCTTCTAATGAGGAACTGTCGGCCGAAACACATTGGCTGAGGTTGGAAGAAATTGAGTCCGTCCGGTCGATTCTAAAAGAAATGGGCGAGCGGGAACGAATGCTTCTGTTATTGCGCTTTGAAGGGCTGAGCTACAAAGAAATAGGTGGAACTCTCTCGATTAACCCGGCTTCGGTAGGGACTTTGCTGATCAGGGCCAAAGAGCATTTTCGCGCACTTTATCTGAGAAGGGAGGAGTACTAGTGCAGTGCAATTATGGAAAGGAATATATTCAAGCTTATCTTGACGGAGAGCTGTTGCGGGAAGAACGGAAAGACATAGCCCTGCATCTGGAAAACTGTCCTGAGTGCCAGAGTGAGCTGCAAAGCATGAAACGATTGGATGAATGGGTTAAGATTGCTCTGGAAGAAAGTCTGGCCCTTCCCATTGCACAAGACGGGGGGCCTGATGTGCAGAATGCCTGGGAGCGGTTCCAAAACAGGTTGGAGATTAAAAATAGGGAAACAGAAAATTTGACGCCGGATTTAACGGAGAAAAGGAATATAATGGATTGGAAAGGACGATGGGAAAATATGAAAAACAATCAAAAGAAATGGATTGCCGGTGGGGTAGCAGCGGCGGTATTTGCAGGTTCCCTTTTTGTACCCCAGGTAAGGGCGGTGGCCAGCGATATGCTCAGCATGCTGCGAATTGACAAGATTCAAACGGTAAAATTGACTCCCCAGGACTTGGAGCAGATAAGTGGCAGTTTATCCGGTCTTAAAAATGGAGAAATCGACATGAAAGATTTGGGACATATGTCCATTGACGGACGGCATGAATCCCAGTCCTTTGCTACCATTGCCGATGCGGCGAAGGCCGGAGTCAAGTTTCCTGAACTGACAGGTTTCCAGCCAACCTTATTAGGTCAGGAATCAGCTTTTACAGCCACGATGGAACTCAACGTGGATAAACTGGAGGCCCTTTCCAAACAATTGGGCTCAGAGGTGGATTTGGATTCTAAGCTTAATAACCAGCCTTTTTCGATTGTCTTTTCCCCAAGCACTTATGCCGGATATCAGTCAACCACAGATTCTAATGTGCAATTAAGCTATGGTTCCACTTTATCCCCCCAGATCAACGTTCCTGAAGGTGTTGATATGAACCAGGTTCGTGCTGCAATGTTAAGTGCTCCTTTCCTGCCTGAGGATGTGCGCGGCCAGCTGGCAGGTATCCAGGATTGGCAGTCTACCTTGCCGATTCCTTATGTTGAAGGTAAAGATCATATGGAAAACGTTAAAATAAATGGAGCAAGTGGAGTTTTTGTAGCTCAGGACGGCGGGCAGACCGCAGTGTTGGTATGGCAGGACAACGGCTCAATGCATATGCTTTCAGCTAAAGTAAGCGACGGAGAGAGGAAAGACGTGAAAGGGTTTAAGAGCTTGCTGCTGGATGCAGCGGAGCAGTTTTAAATAAAAATTATCAGGCAAAGAAGTAATAGCCTAAAGGGCAGCCGTCAGGCTGCTCTTTAGGCTAATGTGATGAGGGGAGCGCGTATGTCCGATTATGTGATTGAAACTTGGGGTCTTACAAAGGAATATTCGGGAAAGGCCGGCTGCCGGGACATTACTTTGCAAGTGCCTAAAGGTGTAGTTTATGGTTTTATCGGTCCTAACGGTGCCGGAAAAAGCACTTTTGTTCGTACCTTGCTGGGACTGATTCGACCAACATCAGGGCAAGCCAAAATTCTGGGACGTCCCCTGGGTGATGTGGAGGGAAGACGAAGAATTGGCTATCTCCCGGAGCTTTTCCGTTATCAAGATTGGCTGACAGGTAAGCAGTTGTTGGAAATTCATGCTGATTTGGCCGGAGTTCCCCGTACTCAGAGGACACAGAAAATAAATGAGTTGGTGGAGAGGGTAGGGCTTGGAGGGCGGGAAAAAGAAAAAATCCGCCGTTACAGCAAAGGGATGCAGCAAAGAATCGGTCTGGCCTGTGCTTTGATTTCTGACCCGGATTTAATCTTTCTTGATGAGCCGACCTCGGCACTGGACCCGATTGGTCGGAGAGATGTGCGGGATCTGATTATTGCTCTGCGCGATGAGGGAAAAACAGTGTTTCTCAACAGTCATCTGCTCGCTGAAGTGGAGAACGTTTGTGATCAGGTAGCCATTATTAATAAAGGCAGCCTGGTCGCTCAGGGAGATTGGCGTTCCCTTTGTGAGTTCAAAATTCAGCTTAAGATACGGGGAGCAGGGATCGATGAACATACATGGGATGATTGTGGCCATCTGATCCAGGAAGTACTCCCTTTGCCCATTCCTTTAACATCAGAGATCAGCGAATGGCAGGTACAGTGCCTTTCCGAGGAGAGCATCCCGGAGATTGTCAGCGAATTAAATCGGAGAGGGATAAAAATTTATGAGGTAACGCCGATTCAGCCCCATTTGGAAGAGGTATTCATGTATTGGGTAGAGCGAAAGGAGAGAAACCATGCTGTCCATCATTAGACTCACGGTCCAGGAAATTCTCTCAAAGCGAATTTTCGCGATTACCCTTTTTATGACGTTGGCTTTTTTAGTCTTATACGGAGTAGCTAACCACTATGCCGCTGAGGGATTAATTCAGGCGCTCCACGGAATTGATACGGGAAGAAGTACCATTCAGTCTCAGATAAGTATGCAAATTGTGATTATGGGTCTGAGTTTTTCCAGTATGATTGTGGCGTTATTGGCCATTTTGTCCGGAGTGGGGGCAGTGGCGGGTGAAATCGAGAATCACCAGATTGATACGGTACTGGCTCGTCCGCTTGGACGTAGTTCATTTGTTCTGGGAAAATTCGGCGGTTTAGGTTTGCTGGTAGCCATTTATGCCTTAATATTGTTCATTGGCATTTTGCTCATTAATCATTGGGCAGGGGGCACTGTTGCTGCTCAGCTGCAATTAGCTGCCATGGTAAAAGCAGGTGTATTGTTTGCCCTCATTCCCTTGTCCATTGTCGCAGTGGCCTTATGGCTGAGTACCTATTTGAGTACGATCAACAGCGGAGTTATTTTGATCGTTATGTATGGTGTGGGTTTCGTGGGCAGAATGATTGAACAGGTTGGCAGTCTATTGAATAATCAAGCCTTGCTGAATACGGGGATTATTTCCAGCCTCATTTTCCCTTTTGATGCTCTTACACGCAAAGTCAATGCTATCTTACTGGGGACGGACGGGAGCGCGGCGATGCTCAATGCGATGACATCTGGTGGAGGTAGCTCTGAACCGAGCAATGCGATGCTGGTATATGGATTGGCTTATACTTTATTCTTTCTTTTGCTGGCGATCCGGCATTTTAAACATAGGGATGTCTAGTAGACTCTCAAATTCAGTTTTTGCGGGTTAACCATTACCTAAGACGAGGGTTCTGCTGTTGAATGTGAAAGTGCTATGTATAGATGATTTTTCTCTGTGCATGGCATTTTTTCTTCATTTGGGCTGAATTTCATCAGTTGAAGGATTTCCTCTTGTATACAGGATTTTCGACAATTAATCAGGGAAAGGGGATGAAATCTTTTCTGGTTTACGGTATCATAAGAAAAGGTGCAAAAATAGGGGCTTGAGAATAAGATGGAAAATAACGCACGCAGCATGCTGCCTGCATTAATAGAAAGTGATAGAGAGAAAATACAGGAATTATATATTCACATTTGAAAGGGTTGAAAAAAATGAAATTATCCCAGCGCGTCTTGGGTATCAAACCATCTGCTACTTTGGCAGTGGATGCGAAAGCCAAGGCATTGAAAGCGCAAGGTAACAATGTCATTTCTTTTGGTACGGGCGAACCGGATTTTGTTTCTCCCCCTGCGGCCTTTGCTTATGCTAAAGAGGCAATGGAAAGAGGGAAGACCCATTACACACCGACAGCCGGGATTTCTGAGTTGCGTCAGGAGATCAGTACTTATTATCAAAAGCGATTTGGGCTTACTTATGCACCGGGACAAATTGTTGTTAGTCCTGGTGCCAAGCTCAGCATATATGAGGCACTGGCTGGTATTGTAGATCCTGGGGATGAAGTGATACTTTTAGCCCCTACCTGGGTGAGTTATCTGGAGCAAATCGGCTTGGCCGGAGGCAAGGCGGTTGTGGTGGAGACAGAATCACATGGGTTTGTGCCTATAGTGGAGCAAATCAGGTCTGCTATTACGCCAAAGACGGTGGCGATCCTGCTGAATTCTCCGTCCAATCCCACCGGGATTATGCTGGATCAGGAGCTGATCAAAGCAGTAGGTGAACTGGTAATTGAAAATGACCTTTGGCTGATATGGGATGAAATTTATGAGCGGTTGACCTATGGGAAGGGAGAGCATTTCAATCCGGTTCAACTTATGCCAGAGTTGGTTTCCAGAACGGTTCTAATCAATGGTGTGAGCAAAAGCTATGCCATGACCGGCTGGCGGATCGGATATTTACTGGCACCTCAGGAATTGGCAGGTAAAATTGCCGATTTCCAAAGCCATCTGACCTCTAATCCTTCCTCCATTGCCCAATGGGCTGCCCTGGGGGCCATGAAGCACGGTGAGGATGATGTAGTGCGGATGAGGGAAGCGTTTGGCGAGCGGAGGGAACTGATTTGCGGGATGCTGGGAGAAATGCCGCTGGTCAGTTTTCCTGAACCCCAAGGAGCCTTTTATGTTTTTGTCAATGTTAAGGAGTGTCTGGGAAAAACTTATCAGGGAAAAGTGATCGGGAGCGATTTGGATTTTTGCAATACTTTATTGGAGGCGGAACTGGTGGCAGTTGTTCCTGGCAGTGCCTTCATGGCACCCGGCTATTTCCGCGTATCCTATGCCGCTTCCCCTGAAGTCATCAAGGAAGGCATGGCAAGACTGGAGCGCTTTTTAAAGAAAATACAGGAAGAGAACCGTCTGTAAATCCATTCAGATAATAAATCAGGAAAAGAAGTCCGTTGGCTTAGCACAGAAAGGCTGAGTCAACGGACTTCTTTAATCAAAAAAACTTTATTGTGAGACTGCAAAATAACGGGCTTTGGGATGGGCGAAGACCATAGCGCTGACCGAGGCTTCCGGTTCCATCATAAAGGAGGAAGTCAGGTTAATGCCGATATCTTCCGGCTTCAAAAGTTTAAACAACTTTGTTTGATCTTCAAGATCAGGGCAGGCCGGGTACCCGAAGGAAAAGCGCTGCCCCTGATATTTGGCGGCAAAGCGTTCCTGCATGGAAAAGTCGGGAGGATCGGGAAATCCCCAACGGTCCCTGATCATCTGGTGGATTCTCTCTGCAGTTCCTTCTGCTGTTTCTAAGGCCAGAGCCTGAAAGGCATAGGTGTCCAGATATTGGCCGTTGGATTTAAACTGGGTTGCCAGTTCCAGGATTCCCTCTCCGGCAGTGACAGCAAAAATAGCGATAGTATCCATTTGACCGCAACCAACGGGAGCCAGAAAGTCAGAAAGGCATAGGAAAGGAGCGGACTTTTGCCTGGGAAAAGAAAAGCGGCTCAGTACCTTGCTG
>JAEWCM010000012.1 GCA_023390635.1 Bacillota bacterium | reverse complement strand
TCTCCGTCCCAGGTAGGCTGAGTGGCAGCGTTAGCCACTTTACTATCGGAAAGAAGAGTGCCTCCGGTAACGATTCCGGCCAGAGCTGTAGCTAAGCCGCCAACCACAAAGCTGCGGCGGTCCACTTCTTTATTTAAGATGTTCTTTTTCTCATTGTTATCTGACATGTATTTTCCTCCTGTACATTTTTCTCTGCCGGGACTACTTTAAATTGCTCCATGCCTTCTCCCAAAGGTCATCAAGGGTGGATAGTTGAAGATTGGTTGCCTTGTCCCATGCATTGTCCCAACTTGTGTAAGGTGCTAAATACAAATTCCATACCACATCTGAAGAGGTGGGAGCAGGATGGGGTGCAGACGGCGGCTGCCCACTTGGAGTGGAGGGAGTTGTAGGGGTGGTCGGTGTTCCCGTTTCTTCGCCGGGGGCACCGGTAGGATGGCAAACCAGGCAGGTTTTGGGGTTGCTGGGATCAGGGCTCATGCTGGGATGAGCGGAGACCTGAAGGGTAGAACCGACAATAAAGCCTGCCGCCAATAGGCTCAATAGAAATCCTTTTAAAAAAGAAGAGGTTCTTTTAGACAATTTTTTCACCTCCTTTTTTGTGATCTTCCATAAAGATCTTGATAAATTTTATCAAAGGCTTTCCTGCTGAAAACGAGGTGCCTAGTAGTTATAGATAATTAATATAATTAAGCATGCATATTACTTGAAATAGCCGGGATACAGTAACATTTTTGTCTCAGATAGGGTAGATCTTATGCAAAGATGAGGTAGACTTTGGTTCTCATAAGGTAGATTAAACAACCCACCAAAAATTCCGGTATGAAGAAAGGCACCGGGATTTTTGGTGGGTTGTTGTGAATTTAGAATTAGGAGTTCTTATTTATATTCAAGCCATTTTTTGATTCGGGAAATAGTTTGAGGCTGGGGCTGAACTTTCCCACATTCAATTCGGGAAAGAGTGGTTTGATTAATCCCCAATTGCTCAGCGGTTTGCATTTGAGAAAGTCCACGTCTCAGGCGTTCCTGTCTAAGTGTTAGAGAGTTAAAGCCTTTTGTTAAGGGGACGGTCTTATGCCGATCTGAAGGCATAGAATTTTTATTGGGGGTTTTAATGCGCAAATAATGATCAATGATGGGCTGAGGTGGTTCAACAATCACTTTTAATTCCAGCCATTCCTGCCAGCACTCAAAGGTATCCGAATATTGCCAGGCATTAATAACCTTGTGATCGTAAAGAGTGTCCATCATTTTTTCAAAGCGCTCAATGGTCTTGGATGGCCGCACGTAATTGAAAGGCATTTTAATACCCTCTATAACAGTTCTTATGCGAATCGGTTCCAAATAGAGTTCCCGGTTTTGACGGTTTCGCCATTGCCAGGAAAAATAACGGGTTGCTCTTTTTTCTAAATTTTGCCGGTAAGGATCAAAATGGAGAGCATTTTGAGACAACAGGGCAGTTTGCCGTCCGGGACCCAGCAAACCATTGGCCAAGTAATCACCAGGCCGGACGCGCCAGATATAAGGATTTAAATTCCTATCGTGAGATTTTTCACTATGCATAGTGGAAATGACAAGAAGACCTCCTGCAACCGTTTCCGGTATAAATTGGCGGCGAAGAAGCCTGTGACCCGAAATGATTTCTTTGATTGCAGGATACTCGGCCTTAATACGAATGTTTTCCAAAATAGATAAATGTTTGGCAATGCGGCGGCGCCAACTGTCTTTGTATCCGCCGCGTCGACCTGTTCCACTTTTTTGTTCCTGGAGCCCGCGAAAACGGAGAATGTCGTCGGCTGTGATCGTAATCATTTCTTCAGGATGATGAGCAGTTTTCAACCATGTATGGGAAATAAAATCCAGGACATCCACGGTCTCGTCATCCATCTCTCTGGCCATTTGCCGCATTTCCATTTTGTAGCTTTCCATTTCTTGCTCGGAAATATAATCAAGCTTGTTCTTAAAGTTGGGATAAACCTGAGCAATTCCTTTAAGGGTACCTTTGGCTGTATCAAGTTTAGCTGTCGGCCATTCCTGGTCGAAAGAAAGAAAAAATTGGTTTCCTCCGATCACCGTTCTAATCTGTTGGTAAAGTACTCCACTAAATGTGGTAAGGAAACCGGAACGTTCAGGGATGAGCTTGCCGCCTCTTTTATTAAAATACGAGTCTATCCGATCTAATCCCATTAGGAATTCCATCTCGGTCAGAGATTTGCCCGAAAGATTAATCATGGTGAGAAAGGCCTCAATGATCTTTTGACGGTAAGCTTCCAATTGGGGCAGGGCACGGTTAGCGTCTGCGCGGCATATTATTTGATCCAGAGCCTTGTCCCATGACTTACTTTCCATCAGCATGTGATTGTAACCATAACGCTCTTCCATAATTCGTATGGCCCAGAAGGCCGAGATGTTCCAATGCCAACGGACATAATCTTCCCAAATATTTTCCTGAGTCATTTTCATCGTAACAAAGGTTTCCGTCATTTGTGAGATATATTGAATCACATTGGGACTGATAACAGGAACAGGATTTTGTCCCACAGAATCATAGTTAATATCGAGATAGAGTTTGCGTTTCAGGATATTGGTGTTATTTTGCACCTCTTTAGCCAGCGATGATTTATAGATAGTGATGATGCTTTCTGTTACTGTAGAAACAATTGAGTGGAATAATTCTGTATCGTTATGAAAGGACAATAGCCATTTATCCAAAATCTCCGGAGATAAGGCCTGACGTGCACGATAAAATTTCACATCATTCATCCCAGTCCAGTCACTGTGATAATTGATGGAAGAGGGTGACGGGTGCTCTGATAATATGCATGAGGAGGATATGAACGGTGAGGAAGTGATTAATTTTGGGCAGACTTCGCCGGAGGGATTGTCTAACGAGCTATGAATCAAATTGATAAGGGAGGTACGTTCCATTTTCCTCAATGCAAACACCCCTAATTCAAGAAATCTTAAGATTATTTTAAATCATAAAAATACACCCAGCAATATCCTTTTGGCAGTAGATTTTTTCTTCGTTTACGGACGTCAGATAGACAGGCCAGCCGGCGTCGATATTAATGTGATAAGTTTTGAAAAGATAACGTGCGAGCGGATCAGAAGGGGGAAATGCAATGAGCAGAGCATACGTAACCAAAGTTTTTACCGCCATTTTGGTTTTAGGATTTCTTATGGGGTTGAGCGGTTGTGGAAGTAATGGAAAGGGAGAGGGAACTTATACTAAGGAAGATATTTCAGCTTTTTTAGATTCCCAGCAGGACGTAACCCAGGCTAAATGGTCTCCTGACGCTAAGAAAGTGGTTTACCTCAAAAAAGAAAAGGTTAACGGTCAGGAAAAAGGAACAGCCTATTTATGGACGTCAGGAGAAAAATCCGGGCTAATGGTAGGAGAGTTATCTTCCGCTGTGATCGATTTCAAGTGGTCGCCTGACAGTAAGTACTTTTTGATGAGCGGGCAGGAAGAAAATGGGTGTCTTACCAAGATCATTAAAGCTGACAACAGAATAGAAGAACCAGTTAGGATCAAGAGTTTTGAAGTGCCGTCCTGGAGCCCGGACAGTACAGCTCTAGCTTATGCCTATGAGGAAAGACCTATAGATGTCACATGGGGTACTCTGGAGATTTATACATTGGGTGATAAGAACAGCAATTACCTCTGGAAGACAATCGGCTATCAATACGAAGTATCAGGATGGGACAAAGATGGATATATCAACTATACCGAGGTAGACAAACAAGGCACGGTAAAGCAGAAGAAAGCACAAAATATTAAACCCGGTATAGCCGGAGTTCATCTGGGGGACATTAAGGAACAGGTTATCAAGGCTCTGGGGAGAGGCTACATCGAGACAATCTCCGGTGAGGAACTGTTGAATTTCTCTGAATCAGTTTATCGGTGGGATTACAGTACAGGCTATACTGTTTTGATCGGCAAGACTTCTGGTAAGGTTTTAGAGATCAGAGCTACTGCACCTCAGGCGGAGACTAACCTTGGTGTTAAAGTCGGAGATAGAGCTGATCAGGTGTTTGCCGTATACAGGCCTGATTATATTGAACCGGAAAGCATGCATGGTGGAAAGCTGTCTGGTGTCTTTAAGGTGGAAGGGACAGCTGCTCTGTTCTTTAACTTTGACTTGCAGGAAGGACAGTCCCGGCAAGACATTCAATCTGAATCAAAAGTAGAGAGTATGGTACTCACCTATCCTGAGCTGATGGATGATTCGTTTTGATCTATGCTATAATATTCATAAAAAGTCGGAGAGGCTCGAGGAAGGGAAGTGCACTAATGGTTGATATGAAGAAACTGGGATATGTTAGAGTGGGAACAGCCGTTCCGGAAGTAAGCATAGCCAATCCTCAGGCCAATATCGAAGAAATCATCCATCTGTCAAGTTTGGCAGCAGAGGATCATCTCAAGGTGCTGGTCTTCCCTGAACTGTGTATTACCGGTTATACTTGTGCAGATCTTTTTCATCAACGCCTGCTCTTGGAGCAGGGGGAAGCAGCCTTGAAGAGGCTTTTGCTGGAAACGGCCTTGCTCGATATGCTAATCGTTGTCGGCATGCCCGTAGAAGCGGACAATCAGTTATTTAACTGCGGAATAATCTTACATCGGGGACGAATTTTAGGTGTAGTGCCTAAGACCTTTATTCCCAACTACAATGAGTTTTATGAGAAAAGGTGGTTCAGTCCGGCTTCCCAAAGACTAAGCTCTGAAGTGACCCTTTGCGGGCAGGCGGCGCCCTTCAGCGAAAAGTTAGTGTTTAAAGATAAGGCGTCTCTTCTTTGCATGGGAATCGAGGTATGTGAGGACCTTTGGATGCCCATTCCCCCCAGCTCCTATCATGTGCTGCATGGGGCTAATCTGATTGTCAATCTGTCAGCCAGCAATGAACTGGTAGGCAAACGAGAATACAGGGAAGAACTCGTACGTCAGCAGTCTGCCCGAGGCCTGACTGCATATGCCTATGTTTCGGCGGGGCAAAGTGAATCTACCACCGATGTGGTGTTTGGCGGACATACGATGATTATGGAAAACGGAACTTTGCTCGAAGAGACTAGATTTTGCCAAGATATGGTCGCTTATGCTGATGTGGATATCGAAAGATTAATGAATGAACGAAAAAAATCAAATAGTTTCATGGGTCAGGTAGAACGGCTGGATTATCAAGTTGTTACTTTTGAACTGATCCAGGATAGCGGGAGGGGCTTGAAAAGACGGGTAGACCCCTATCCTTTTGTACCAGGAAAAAAGGCAGATCGGGATATGCGTTGCCGGGAGATTTTCACAATTCAGAAGACAGGGTTGGCTCAGCGCTTGTCTAAGACAAGCATTCATACAGGGGTTATTGGCATCTCAGGAGGGTTGGACTCCACTTTGGCCTTATTGGTGTGCCGGGAGGCTTTTGCTGCCCTGGAATATCCACTTACAGACATATTAGGAGTGACCATGCCGGGTTTTGGGACGACAGACCGTACTTATGGCAATGCTCAGGCATTAATGCAGGAAATGGGAATCCGGACTAGAGAGGTTTCCATCAGGGAGGCCTGTTTGCAGCATTTCAAGGATATAGGGCATGATGCTCAGGTTCGTGACATTACCTACGAGAATGTACAGGCCAGAGAGAGGACGCAGATTCTCATGGATCTTGCCAATCAGGAAGGGGGACTGGTGATTGGGACCGGGGACCTGTCGGAATTGGCATTAGGGTGGTGCACCTATAATGGTGATCATATGAGTCATTATGCCGTTAATGTGGGGGTTCCCAAGACACTGGTCAAATATTTGGTGGGTTGGTATGCGGATACAACGGAAAATGCCAAGGTGGCTCAAATTCTCAAGGATATTTTAGATACTCCCATCAGCCCAGAACTTCTTCCTCCCAGTGCAGCAGGAACGATTACGCAGATGACGGAGACTGTAGTAGGTTCTTACGATCTGCATGATTTCTTTCTATATTACATGATGCGTTGGGGCTATACTCCGGAGAAGATTTTTGTTTTGGCCAGGCAAGCTTTCTCTGATCGTTTCAATGATCAGGAGATTTTGCGCTGGATGAAAGAGTTCTATCGCAGATTTTTTACTCAACAATTCAAGCGCTCTTGTTTACCGGATGGTCCTAAGGTTGGGTCGATCTGCTTATCCCCGCGTGGAGACTGGCGGATGCCCAGTGATGGTGATGGGCGGATGTGGTTGAAGGAAATCGAGAAATTGGAACGGGAGCTATAAGGAGAGAGTGAGCAGGGTTGTAAGAACTGTATTTAAGTTTTTACAACCCTGTTTTCGCTTTCAGTGTGGGGAAGGGGCTTTAACTATTGCCCTAAGCGATGAATTTGGGAAGACCGCATTTCCGTACCGCAATATGGGCAAACATAGATAGGGTGTTTAGCAGCCTCTGAAAGGTTTTTCAGTTTAAATACATCGCGGGTTCGGAGCAGCCATTTGACAGGATTGCCCTGATAGCTGCAGTTTGGACAGCGAAATAGCATTATCACCTGCCTCCTTCATAATCAGCTTATTCGGGAGTAGGGACAAGTGTTAGAGCTAAAAATTTTAAGTTTCTTGTTGATTAAAAAGGAAAATTATACTAAAATATACCAGTGCATAAAACTTATGGATAATTTGATGTTAGAAAGGGTTTGAATCGTGGAGAAGTTATTGGGTGATATTGAAAGATTAAGGCGAGAAATGTGTGAGTCTGCCAAGGGAAAACCATTGGCTGATCCGGAAGTAGTAGCAATCAGTCAGGAACTTGATAAATTATTGGTGGAATATCATTATATGAAAGAAGATTTTAAGTACTTCAATCATTAAAAATAAGAAAATTGAAGTAAATAAGAAAGTACTTAAGAATAAGACATAAAATTAATTTTAAAAGACTTGGCCTTATTGATATTCTGTGGTTCATAAAGTATAATTAGAGCGTCAAAAATATCTTCGTTAGGTGAGGCTCCTATACAGATACATGCTGCTGCCCTGCCCCATCGAAAGATGCCCAAGGGTTAACAGGTATTGCCGAAATAAGGTTTTACTTAATGCAGCTGGATTTTCCAAAGCTGTATAGTGCCAAAGCTGAACGAGTGAAGATGATTATTAGGCTTTGCTTTAATCCCTTTCACTTTGTTCAGTGGGAGGGATTATTCTTTTATAGGCTTAATAAGATTTTTGACAATCCGAAGCAAAAGGAAACACATCCGGATTTTGCTTACACTGGGAAGGAGGGGTTTAAATTGCTGGAAATTTATAAAACAATTGATGAGCAGTTAAAAAGTTTAGACAAAATTGAGGAAGGATCTTGGGTCAATTTAATAAACCCCACCGAGGAAGAGGTTACCTGGGTATGCAAGGATCTGGGGCTTGATTCCGATGCTGTCAGAGCGGCTTTGGACGAAGAGGAAAGATCCCGTTTGGAGCTGGAAGATGATTATACTTTGATTTTAGTTGATATTCCGGTTGCTGAGCTGAAAGAAAGTGCTTACGGTTATACCACTCTTCCTCTGGGAATTATTCATACCGATAAATGCATCATGACGGTATGTTTGCGGGAGAATTCCATTATCCGCGGATTTCAGGAGAATAGAGTTAAAACCTTTTATACGTTTAAAAAAACCCGGTTTATATTGCAAATCTTGTATCGCAATGCCACTCAGTATTTGCAATACTTGAAAAGAATTGATAAAGAAAGTAATCGAATCGAAAGCAGATTACACCGTTCTACTAAGAACCAGGAATTGATTCAACTGCTTAATTTAGAAAAGAGTTTGGTGTTCTTTTCCACTTCCCTGCGTACTAATGAGGTCGTTTTGGAGAAGTTGCTGCGTACAGACCGAGTCAAGAATTATCCTGAGGATACGGACTTGCTGGAGGATGTCATTATTGAGAATAAGCAGGCTATTGAAATGGCACGTATCTACAGTGATATTTTGAGCGGAACTATGGATGCCTTTGCTTCCGTTATTTCCAACAATCTTAATATCGTGATGAAATTCCTCACCTCTGTGACCATTGTTATGGCTATTCCCACCATGATATCGAGTTTTTGGGGTATGAATGTTTCTGTGCCACTGCATGACAATCCTATGGCTTTTCCGATTATTTTCGGAATCGCTGCTGTACTGTGTGTGTTGGCTGCTGTCTACATGGCCAAGCGCAAGATGTTTTGAAATCTTCTCCTTCGTCGGCTTACAGGGAAGTTTTTTACCTTTTTTCAAATGGGCATGGTATAATTAACATTAGCTTATATAGAGGGAGGGGAGTCAAAGTGGCTAAACATATTCAAACCGTTGTTAAGTCCAATTTAAGCGCTACTGCGAAGACCGGTGGTTGCGGTGCCTGCCAGACTTCTTGTCAGTCTGCTTGCAAAACATCTTGTACTGTAGGCAATCAGGTGTGTGTGAAATAACACACACATACCTGAATTCCCATTTGTATAGCTTTCAGAACCCACCTTCCGAGGACGGGTTCTGTTTGTGTTTAGATGGTATTCTTCATGGAAAGTAGGGATCTGATGTTTAATTCATATAATCCGGGACTCAAAGGAAATGTGCATTTGTACCGCCAAGGTGATTTGAATATTGCCTATGATGTGAATTCTGGTTCTCTGCATGTACTAGATGACCAGAGTTTCGAAGTGCTTAAGGTGTTGGAATCAATGTCAGAGAAAGATCTTCACTTAGAGGGACGGGCTTTGTCGACTCAGATCAAGGCATTGTCCGGACGAGCTGATTTATCTGACACGGCAATAGAAGAGATTCTATCCGAACTGGAAGAACTGCAACAGGGCGGGGTTTTATGCTCTGCGGCATCGGAAGAGTTAAGCCCTATTTATCCTAAAGAGCCGATTGTAAAGGCGATCTGTCTTCATGTGGCCCATGATTGTAATTTGCGCTGTGAATACTGTTTTGCCGGCACAGGCGCCTTTGGAGGCAGCCGGACCATGATGGATCTGGAAACGGGGAAACGGGGCATTGACTTTGTCCTGGAGGCCTCTGCACACCGCCGCCAATGTGAGGTAGACTTTTTCGGGGGAGAGCCCCTTCTGAATTTACAGGTTGTAAAGGATCTGGTCCAATATGGGCGGGAAGCTGCAGCGAAAAAGGGGAAAAGCATTAAGTTTACCATGACGACCAATGGAATTCTTTTAGATCAGGAAACGGAAGATTTTCTGGAAAAAGAAAACATCAGTGTGGTTCTAAGTTTGGATGGACGCCGGGAAATCCATGATAAAATGCGTCCTTATGCTGACGGGACGGGAAGCTATGATGAGGTGGTACCAGCCGTACGACGCTTTGCGGCCAGACATCCGGACAGCTCGCCCTATGCTACCGGAACCTACTACTATGTGAGAGGGACCTATACTCATCATAATTTGGATTTTGATAAAGATGTAATGCATATGGCCGATCTGGGAATTGACAGGATATCTTTAGAACCGGTGGTGGCTGGTCCGGAAGATGATTATGCTTTTCAAGCGGAGGATTTAGAGCATATCAAAGAAACCTATGATCGGTTAGGCGAAGAAATATTCAAGAGACGCCAATTAGATAAGAACTTCACTTTCTTTCATTTCAATGTCGCACTGGATCAAGGGCCTTGTTTGCCTAAACGTCTGAGTGGCTGTGGAGCGGGGCATGAGTATGTGGCTATATCGCCGGAAGGAGATTTGTATCCATGCCACCAGTTTGTGGGGCAGACTGAGTATAAAATGGGCTCCTTGTGGGGAACGGACGCAGGAAAACTCGATTCTGATTTGGTGGAGAGATTCCGCGGGGCTCATGTTTACGCGAAGACGAGCTGTAAAACCTGTTGGGCACGTTTTGCCTGCAGTGGAGGTTGTCACGCTGCTAACACAGCTTTCACTAAGAATTTACTGGAGGTATATCCTTTAGGTTGCGAATTGCAGAAGAAGAGGCTGGAGGTGGCCTTATACCTCAAGATCAAAGAAACTCAAGGGGAGCAAGGGGCAGATAACAGGGTCGAGATCCGCTGCTAATAAGGAGGAGTTATGATGACTGAAATACGTTCTGCCTGTCCGCTGAATTGTCCGGATAGCTGTGCCTTTCTGGTTGAGGTTGGAGCAGGTGAATTAAAGGTCCGGGGAGATAAAAATTCCCTAACCAGGGGATTCGTTTGTTCAAAAGGGAAAGCGTTGGCAGAACGTGTTTTTTCACCTGATCGTCTTCGCTTTCCTTTGTTAAAGCGGGATGGCCGCTTTGCCCGTATTGGATGGAATGAGGCTTATCATATATTGACAGAAAAATTGAGAGAAGCTTGCATTCAGAGTGGATCCCAAAGTATTTTCCACCACTATGATTTTGGTCATAATGGGGTGCTGCGCAATTTGGACCGGCGCTTTTTCCAGGCTTTAGGTGGGGTAACGGAACCGCGTGGAGATATGTGCTGGGGAGCAGGGTACAGAGCGCAGGAACTTGATTTTGGCGAAGTTTATGCCAACACCTGGGATGATTTAATTCATGCCAAGACGATTATTCTGTGGGGCAGGGATCCTGCTGTGACCAGCCCGCACTTAATGGCTTATATTGTGGATGCCAGAAAAGCAGGAGCTAAAGTGATCGTTGTTAATCCTGTGCAAATAAAAAGTGCCAGGAATGCTGATCAGTATTTGAGGATTAATCCCGGCACAGACGGGGCTCTCGCTCTTGGACTCGCACACATCATTCTGGCTGAGCGGTGGCTGAATCTGGATTTTGTGCAAAACTATACTTCAGGTTTTGAAGCCTATGCCCATCGGGTACACGAGTTTCCTCCCGAAAAGACGGCGCTGATCACAGGCATTTCGGAAGAGGATTTAAAAAACTTAGCAGATCAGATTGCACATTGTGGTCCGGTCTCTATTTTGTGCGGTTACGGGATGCAACGCTATCGGGGAGGTGGGAATACAGTGCGGGCAATTGATGCACTTGCTGCAATCACCGGGAATATTGGCTCACCGGGGGCAGGAGTTTCTTATGCCTATAAATATCATAAAAATAAGCTTAACTCCCTTCTATTGCCGCAAGAGCGTTATCAAGGAAGAACCTTTCCCCATGCTTTGCTCGCAGAGTGCTTAATGACCGCTGAGCCCCCCATTAAGGTGGCGATGGTAACCCGTTCCAATCCCTTAACCCAGCAACCTAATTCTGCTTTATGGCGGGAACTTTGGCATCAAATTCCCTTTACAGTGGTACTCGATACTTATTTATCAGAAACGGCTAAACATTCTGATATGGTGCTGCCGGTAACTACGATCTTTGAGGAAGAGGATTTGCTGATGACCTCGTGGAATTCGGTGATCCACTATGCCCAGAAGGTTATTGAGCCTCAGGGAGAAGCAAAGGCCGAATCGGAAATATTTACAGAGCTGGCGCAAGGCTTGGGTTTAACCGGGGATTTTCCATACACCAGCACTCGGTGGCTGGAATATGTATTGGAACCTGGGAAAGATCACGGAGTTACTTTGGAGGCTCTTAAAAAGGGTCCTCTGAAATCACCTTATATTCCTGATGTGGCATGGGCAGATAAAAAATTTCTGACACCTAGCGGTAAAATTGAACTTTTTTCTCAGACTGCAGTAGACGAGATGGGGGATGGGGTGGCGAACTATCTTCCTCCCGGTTGGGAACAGGATAAGCATGAGTTTCCTTGGCTGCTTATGACTCCCCATTCAGATAAAGGTTTGAATGCCCAATTTCAGGACGAGGGAAATGTGGCTTATATCCATCCCAAGCTGGCTGAGAAATATTATCTTTTTCCCGGAGATCAGGCTTTGGTGGAAACTGAGACCGGTCAGATTGAGGTAAGGGTGGTTGTATCTGAAGATATCCATCCGGAAATCATTGTGATACCTGAAGGTGTGTCAGCTGATGGTAAGGGAGTCAATGAGCTGATAAAAGTGAAGCTTTCCGATTATGGTGAGAGTACCCCTTATTATGATGTCTACTGCAATATACGCAAGCGTCATATAGATTGATGGACGTGAACGGGCTGTTCCTGGGACCTTTTCTTTTTGTTGGACTTGGAGTCAGGAAGATGTTAGAATTGGTATGACATGGGAATATAGATTGAGTTTGAGTTACAGGGGGTGCCAAATGAAGAAGAAAAAACAGAGCATTGCGACTTGGATCATCATCAGCTTACTTGCTATCAGCTTGCTCGGAGGAACTTTTTATGGAGGTTGGCAGGCTTTGACAGCATCTGATCTGGGAGGAGGATCAGCGGCCGGTCAAAACTACCAAAGCCAGATTAGCGCTCTCGACCAGCAGTTGAAAGAAAGCCCGGAGGACAGCAGTATTCAGCTTTCTTTAGCCAATGCCTATTATGATTACGGTTCATATCTCCTGCAAAATGATAAGACAGAAGAAGGAGTCAAGCAATTTAAGCTGGCTATTCCCCTTTATCAAAAAGTGGTGGCTAAAGAAAAAAACATTAATGCTTATGTAGATTTGGCGACTGCAGCTCTCTATGCAGGTGAGGATGAGGTAGCGGAAACCGGATTTAAGGAAGCTTTGGCGATTAATCCTAAATTCTATACCGCACTTTACAACTATGGCGTTTTTCTGGCTCAGTCCAAACTTGATTATAATGGAGCGATCGAACAATTTGAGGCGGCTAAAGCGGTTGCTCCATCGACAGAAGAGGCTAATTCACTAGCTGATTTAATAGCCAGCTATCAAGAGATGATGAAGCAAAAGGCCATGAATGATGCGGTTGAAGGATTTAATTCTGATAATCCATAAAAGTTAAAAATTGATACTAACAAGATGTTCACAGGATGTTCACTGAAAGTTCATTTCAATGAGACATCCTTTGTTATTATAATAAAGATGCAGGAGATGGTGAACCATTGCATTTCGCTACACTGTGCAGCGGTAGTTCGGGAAACTCCATCATTGTGGGAGAAGGAAAGCGCAACCTTCTTGTCGATTGTGGAGTAAGCGGAAAAGCTTTGCTGCAGAATTTAAATCTGATTGGAATTGAACCGGAGCAAATCGAAGGAATAATCGTGACCCACGAGCATGTTGACCATATTAAAGG
>JAEWCM010000004.1 GCA_023390635.1 Bacillota bacterium | reverse complement strand
ACAACGGTGAGTTCTTATCAATTGTCGGCCCCAGTGGCTGTGGCAAATCGACTTTTCTTTATATTTTGGCAGGGCTGACAAAAAAGACCTCCGGTTCAGTTTATATCAGCGGAAAGGAAATTAACGGCCCTGCCCTTGACCGGGGCATCATTATGCAAGGTTATGCGCTCTTTCCGTGGCGGACCATTCAAAAGAATGTTGAGTTCGGTTTGGAGGTTAAAGGCATTAAGAAAAAAGAGCGGGAGCGGCTGAGCCGGGAATATATCGACCTTGTTGGCTTAAAAGGATATGAAGAACGTTATCCTTACGAATTATCAGGCGGTATGAAGCAGAGAATTGCAATTGCCCGCGCTCTGGCATATGATCCTGAAGTTCTGCTCATGGATGAACCATTTGCGGCAGTCGATGAGCAGACCAAGGACTTGCTGCATGAGGAACTGCTGCGTATTTGGGAAAAAACACATAAAACTATTGTTTTTGTTACTCATAGTATTGATGAAGCAGTTTTTCTTTCTGACCGGGTAGCAGTGATGACACCGGGGCCAGGGACAGTGAAGCAGATTGTTAATATTGACCTGAAAAGACCCCGCACCAATGGTCAGATAAAATCTTCCATTGAATTTTCTGTTCTAAGGCATAGAGTTTGGGAGCTGTTACAAAATGATAAAGAAGAATCTCAGCTCAAGGCGACGGGAAAGACCTCAAACGTTTCAGAGGTTATTTCCGAAAGTGCAATGCTCTAACAGCTAAAAGTCCGTTCAATCAGGACACAATAATTATATGGAAGGTTGTGGGAAAATGGCAGGGAAGGAACTGGCTCTTGAGGATGTAGGGGAGCTGGGAATCGGAAAAGAAAAAGAGCCGAATATTATTTTAAGGCTTTATCAGAAATCGATCATTATTCTTCTTCTATTAGTTTTTTGGCTGATCATTCCTAACTATGTGCACAACATGTTTGTTCCGCCGCTGAGTGAAGTGCTTAAGACTCTAGTGGATATGGCAAAAAGCGGCGAGCTTTGGAAGCATATCAGTTCTACTCTATTCCGGGCATTCATCGGCCTGGCAATTGCTGAAGCGATTGCGATCCCTTTAGGGATTGCAATCGGCTGGTTTCCTAAGGTGGAAAAATACCTGGATCCTGTGCTGCAGGTAGCACGAAATACTTCCGTGCTGGCCCTTTTCCCCTTATTTGTTTTGACTTTGGGAATAGGTGAGTTGTCAAAAATCACGATAGTACTCTGGGGCACTTTTTTTCCTACCTTGATCAATACGATTCAAGGCGTGCGCAATGTTGATCCCCTGCTTATCCGTTCTGCCCAGTCTATGGGTATCTCCAGTTTCGGATTATTTCGCAAGGTCGTATTGCCGGGAGCACTGCCTTATATTCTGGCCGGTTTTCGTTTGAGTGCTGGAGTTTCCTTGCTGGTGGTTGTTGGTGCGGAAATGCTGGGAGCAGATTTTGGTCTCGGTTATATGATATTTTATTACGAGCAAGCTTTTCAGATCCCTAAAATGTATGTGGGCATTTTGGTTTTGGCAATTATTGGTGTCTTGGTAAATTATCTGATTTCCCGTTTGGAGCACTATTTGACAAGATGGCAGGAGAAGGTAGGTAACTAGAAGGATTTATTTAAAAATAGTATAGATAAGAAAGAGGGAGAAAAATGAAAAAAATTACAACCATATTACTGTCCACTTTATTAATCGGATCGATTGCTCTGGCTACAGGCTGCGGAAGTTCCGGTACTGCTTCCAATACCCCGTCCTCAGGTTCAGACTCCGGACAGAAAGAGTATACAATCAAGCTGCCGGGGGTCGGGTCGGGTCTTACTTCAATTGATTCTGTTTCGATTGCCATTGAAAAAGGTTTTTTTAAAGAACAAAATATCAAGATTGAAAATGTAGGTAACATTAATATTCCTCAGTATGTAGCTGCCATCAGTTCAGGTACCATTGACGGCGCGCTGCTAATGGCATCGGATGGAGTAGCTGCTATTGACAATGGTGCCGGTTTTATCGAGGTGGCTACCGGGCGGGACAGCGTAGAAGGTAATCCTCATATGACGTATGTAACCTTAAAAGATAATGCCGGCATTAGCCGAGGTAAAGATCTGGTGGGCAAGAAAGTCGGCGTTTCTTCGAAACTAGGGTGTACAGCCGGTTTTCCTCTGGAATATGCAGCTCAGGATGGGGTTGAGAATCCTTTAAATTCAATAAGTTTTGTAGTTGCTCAGGAAGTAACTTTAGTCGATGCCCTGCGCAAAGGTTCAGTGGATGTAGTGGGACTGCACTTGCCTGAAGCGGTAATTAATAAGCTATATCCTGATGTTAAGGTGCTGTTTACTGATAATACAATTCTTCAAGATAGAGGCGGAGATATTGGCTGGTTTTTCCCCAAAAAGTTTGTTGATGCCAACCCGGAGGCCATCAAAGGCTTTGTGACAGCCATAGCCAAAGCAAATGACTGGATCAATGCCAATCCGGAAGAAGCCAAAGAATTGTATTGGAAGATAAATCCGAATGTAAACAAAGATACCTTCGTCATCAATCACTTTGCTGAACATGGACTTATACAGGAAAGCCACGTTCAAATCTGGCTTGATGTCCTGGGTTCGGGCAAATCAATTCAAACCCTGAAAAATAAATGGACATTTGATCAGATTGCTACCAATAAGTATAATCCGAACGCAAAATAAATTAATCAATAAAAAATTAAGGAGGTCATATGCAGTATGCGCATGACCTCCTTAATTTTATAATAATTTGCTACAGTAAAAAATATTGAAATCAAGAGATAGAATCAAAATTCAGGAGAATCTAGATTTAAATACAGTCTGTTTTATAGGACTAATTTCCTTTGTTTGTAGGAAATTAGTCCTATAAATGATTACTTTCTCTTGGAAAGACTTGATGTAAAAGATAATATAAAAGGTAAAAAAAGTATTAATTAGATAAATACTGCTTTAAGATTATCTAATGAAATGACGTAAAATTTTGGGAGGTACTACTTGTGATAAGAAGCATTAAGTTAAGAATGTCGCTTATTTTTGGAATTTTGATGATTGTGATCTGTGTAGGTTATGGTGTTATGTCCTATTTGTCTGCCGCAGACGCTTTGTCCGGCAGTGTGGACGAAGCGCTGGCGCAAACTGCAAAAGAGGCAGGGAAAGTGGTCAGTAGCAGAGTAGAAAGTCAGCTTAAAAGTATTGAAGCGATGGCTAACCTTGATGTGATTAAAAGTGATCAGGTGAGTCTGGATGAAAAACTGAAAATTTTGGCTAAGGAAGCGGAACGAAATGGTGATTTGAGAATCGGAATCGGAGATCTGCAGGGGAATATGAAATTTATGGATGGTAATACCTCAACTGCAGGTGACCGGCCTCACTATAAAAAGGCACTGGCTGGGGAAAGTGCTGTTTCCGATCCTGTTATCAGCAGGATTGACGGCTCAGTGAAGCTCCACTATGTTGTACCTATTAAAGATGGAAATACGGTTAAAGCAGTTATCATGGTAGTCCGTGATGGAAATGAACTGAGTGATCTGACAGATGATATTACTTACGGAAAAAACGGTACTGCCTTTATGATTAATGCAGATGGGGCAGCCGTGGCTAATAAAGACAGAGATTCAGTATTAAATATGAATAATGATCTGGAGAACGCGAAAGATCCTGAAAAGGTAAAAAAGGAGCCCGGACTGGTGTCACTGGCAAATATTGAAGAGCAGATGATCAGTGGAAAATCCGGTGCCGGAGAATATACATATAAGGATGTAACACAATATGTAGGTTTTGCACCGGTTGAGGGAACAAACTGGTTCATAGGGGTAGCTGCACCTAAAGCAGAAGCTATGGAAAAGATTAATGATTTGATTCATACTGTCGTGATTTTTTCCTTGGTTATTTTGGCGGTAAGCTTGCTGATTACAAATTTGATTGCATCACGTATCGCC
>JAEWCM010000212.1 GCA_023390635.1 Bacillota bacterium | reverse complement strand
AATCTTTGCCGCTCAAAATGGCAGAGGCCGCTAATCTTTAAGATCAGCAGCCCCATGATGGCGGAGGGTTAGGGATTTGAACCCTAGGTACACTTACGTGCACACCGGTTTTCGAGACCGGCTCCTTAAGCCACTCGGACAACCCTCCGAATATTAAATTAGCAAAATACCTCGGATAGAACTCGGATAGAACAGCTCAAAAATCTATCCCGATTCGAACTCCACGGACAGCAGAAACCGCATAGATACAAGGTTTTCGGCTACATGGCTTCCACTTGGCACACTACATTTCGAGTCGAGCGCCTTCGACCAACTCAGCCATCTCTCCATGTATTAAATTCCATCTATGATTCAAATGCTACAATGAACATTTGGATCACTTAACCATCAACGTCTGGCTCTGAAAAACTCCTTCAGCAGAGCTGCCGATTCTTCCTCCAGCACACCTGCCGTAACTTCCACCCGATGGTTCCAGCGGGTCACATCAAGCACATTCATCACCGACCCTGCTCCCCCGCCCTTAAGATCGGCAGCACCGTAAATCAAACGGCTTAAGCGAGCTTGAATGATCGCTCCCGCGCACATGGGGCAGGGCTCCAGCGTCACATAAAGAGCTGCTTCAGATAAACGCCATGTGCCCAAGGCTTCAGTCGCTCTCTGTATGGCCAGAACTTCCGCATGGGCCGTAGGGTCCTGTCTCCGTTCCTTCTCATTATGAGCGGAGGCCACAACCCTGTCCTTATAAACGACAACAGCCCCAATCGGCACCTCACCCAGTTCAAATGCCGTTCGGGCTTGTGTTAATGCTATCCTCATCCAGTCCTGATGCAGCATAACTACCTCAAATGGTGGCCCCGGGAGGACTCGAACCCCCGCAAGACAGAGTTTAGGAAACTCCCGCTCTATCCACCTGAGCTACGAGGCCAAGACAAAAAATTTATAATTAATCAAATGCTTTATAATTCTACCTCTCTTTGTTGTAATCTGTCAAGCAAAGACACAAGAGTTGTACTACAACCGCCTAAAAACGATCTGCAGCAATTTCGGAAAGCCTGTCCAAGAATCTGCGACGTCGCTGATTCTTGGACAGGCCTAAATCCATTTCGCTCTTTTCACAGGTAGTACTTTAAAGGTATAATAATTTTAAAATAAGTGGCGTTGCAGAGTGAGGTGAGAAAGATGTCCTACCTTTTATCCTTTTTAGAAGGGATAATTACCTTCATTTCTCCCTGCATGCTCCCCATGCTGCCCGTTTACCTTTCTTACTTTGCTGGTGAAGATACCCGGGACTTAAAAGAACATAAAAATAAAACCCTGAAAAACAGCCTGGGCTTTATCAGCGGCTTTACTATCATCTTCTTGCTCCTTGGCACCGCCAGCGCCACTTTGGGTAACTTCATTAAAGACTATACCGGATATTTCAATCTATTGGGCGGATTGCTCCTTATCCTTTTTGGTCTTAACTTTTTAAATATCATCTCCATCCCTTTGCTCAATCAGACCAAACGCCTTAATATAAAGCTCCCTTCCCTCAATTTCTTCTCTTCCCTTCTGTTTGGTTTTATTTTTGCCATCAGTTGGACCCCTTGCATAGGACCTTTTCTCGGTTCGGCCTTACTATTATCGGCCAGCAGCCAGGACGCTTCTGCCGGAATGATCATGCTCCTGCTCTTTTCCTTGGGTCTGGGCATTCCCTTTCTGCTCTCCGCCCTGCTCCTTGACAGCTTAAAGCATACCTTTAATATAATCAAAAACCATTACCGGATCATTAACCTTATTTCCGGCCTGCTCCTGGTTGGGGTGGGCATACTAATGATGTCCGGGCATTTAAACATTTTTTTATCTCTGCTCACATTTAACTGAGGAGGTAGAGTTATGCACAAAGAAATAAAACTTTTACTGATCGCCGGCGCCTTTATCCTCTTGCTCGTCCTTGCCGTCTTCACCTATCACTGGCTTAGCAAAAGCTATGATAGTGAGGAAAGTTCTGACGGGCCATTGCAGGAGGGCAGTTCTCTCGCTCCTGATTTCACCGTCAAAGACGAAAAGGGCAATGATATCTCTCTGAACGATTTTAAAGGTAAACCGGTCGTTTTGAATTTCTGGACCAGTTGGTGCACTTATTGTGTGGCGGAAATGCCTGAATTCGAAACGATCTATCAGGAATATCAGGCCCAAGGGGTTGTTTTCATGATGGTCAACCTGACCGATGGCAGCCGGGAAACCCAGGCGTCGGCACAGCAATTCGTAAAGGATCATCACTATACCTTCCCCATCTATTATGACCTGCAATACCAGGGAGCAGATGCTTACAACATTTCCGCCATTCCCGCTTCCTTCTTTATTGACAAGGACGGTAAGATTGCTGCCGCCTATCGTCAGCCTCTTAACGGGAAAATACTTAAACAAAGCATTGAACTGATCCTTAAATGAGCTCTCCCCGGCTCATTCCTTTAACAATCCCTGCTTCCGCCCTTCTTCCACTGCCATCAGCCGGGAGGAAACCCCCAGCTTGCCAAAAATACTGAGCACATGGGTCTTCACCGTCGCCTGGGAAATACAGAGCCTTTCCCCAATTTCCCGGTTGGTAATGCCCAGGGCCAAAGCTGCCAGCACATCCAGTTCACGAGCTGACAAAAGCTGCTCCTTCCCGGATGAGGCAGGATGATCACTGCACGTATGAATCACCGTCTGCAAAAATACCTTCTCCCTGTCATTAAGCCCACTCTTTTCCTTTTCTAAATCATTCATTTCCTGCAAACAAGGCAGAAGAACACCCCGATCCAGATAAAAGGGCATGAGAATCCGATCTTCATGAGCGAAATAAACGGCTTCCCGCAGCAGATTTCTGATATTCCGCCGCTCTTCAGCTCCACAGGCTTCCGGGGCAAGCATCACGATCTTTAATATTCCCGCCTCCACCATACGGAGGCGGTTCTTATGACTGCGGGAAAAAACCAGTACCTCCTCCGTTTCCTGAAAAGCGGCCTCCTGCTCTCCCTGCCGAAAAATCAGGCGGGCTCGGAGCAAACGCCAAAAAGGATGCCGGGCATAGTGATGGGCCGTATCAAAGTCGTCCAGAAAACGGCGGGACAGCTCCGGGCTAAGCCGTTCTGCACAAGCCATATCATGAATCAGCCGTCCCAGCATTAAGAAACTGTAGAAACCACATTGCCTGATGATCTGATTGACATAATCAATTTTTCCATTTCATCATCTCCTGTGTCTTTATCGTACAGGATGAGCAAACAAAAAAAATCAACCAAACGGTTGATTCAAGGGGTTGATTTTCTATTTCTTCGTTCAAAGAGAGGAGGAGCCCTCCCTGCCTAACCATAATTCTTGATAATCTTACTATTATTCCATATAATGAAATCAATTAGATGTTTATCGAATAATTATGGACTGCTCAACATTAAGGAGAATATTATGGTTGATACTACTTACGGTGATTTAGATCCTGTATTAGAGACAATGGGCCTGCTCTTCGTCAGTTATAATTTTGATGAAGTTAAACAGGAAATAAAGAATACCCTTTCAGACCTGGGACTTGACGGGGAGCATTTTTATGCACATAACTTGAAAGCGTTTGACAAATATGTTCACTCTTTTCTGGATAACAGAGTACCGAGCCAGGAGGACATGTTCTTTTTCGGGGATAAAGGTTCGAACTATTTTCTCATACTCCTATCATTGATTATTGAAAACAGGCATTGGCTTACTTCTTTGGATGATGTGACAGATCAATTTATCAATACACATATCATCCATATATGCAAAGATGATTTTTATAATGCAAACAACATTGAAAATCCTGAAGTCGAAGAAAATCTTATTCAATTTTTAGAAAAAAGCGAACTAGAGGATAATGCAAAATGGAAACTGCTACGCATCATGCAACAACCCAAAAAGTATCTCACCCAATTAGTTAATTCTATAAATTCTAATACGGAAGCCTTTGAAAAGGCCGTAAGCCATATAAGCAAACCACTTATAAAGCTGCTGGATCAATATAAGATGTCAGTAAATAATCATGGCGACAAGCTATTTTATGAGTTGCAAAGTAAATTGTCACCAGCATCCAATATTTATCCTACACTGGTATTTCCTGTTTCACAGATAATATTTGAAAGCAGTTGTTATTATGGCCTGCTCAGCGAAGTAGCGATGAAAAACGAGAAAGACCGTCTGCACTCGAAGGAATCATTGTTGCTAAAACTAAAAGCTTTAAGCGACGGAAGCAAACTGGAAATTATCACTTCCCTGAAAATCAGTCCCAAATACAATCTTGAAATAGCCCAGCAATTAGGGCTGACAGCGGCAACCATGTCCCATCATATGAATGTATTGCTGACTTGTGGATTTGTCGGTGTCGAAAAAAAAGATGGAAAGGTTTATTATCATTTGGAAAAGGATAACCTTAAGGATATGATTGAAGAGCTTGAACAGATATTATTGTAGTATCTTATAAAGATCCCGGCTGATGTCGGGATTTTTCATATTGTAGTATTAGATATTCGTCTAATGTTATTGACAACATTCTAACTAATCTATATGATAAATATCATATAGATTAGTTATTTATCGAATAAATGGAGGTGCGATTATGAAAGATTGCCTTAAGAAAAATAAGCTATTACTGGTCATTACCCTTCTGTTTGGTGTTATCAGTTCAGCAGCAACCGTATTTGTGGCAAAATTGCTGCAAAAAATTATTGATGCAGCTTTAGGCGGTGATATGTCCGCTTTTATGAGGATACTAGCGATTTCAATAATTTATATTCTTCTTTTAAGTATCCTCAGCTATCTGTATTCCTTATTCAGCAAAAAATTGATTCGTAATCTGACAAAAATGCTGAGGGAAAAGGCCTTTTACGGTATATTTCGCAGAAACATTCATGATTTCACAAATGTAAATACAGCCGATTACCTCTCTGCTTTTACAAATGATATAAAAATGATCGAAGAGAACTACATGGTACCCTTGTTATTGACCCTAGAGTATTTGGTAGTTTTTATTGTGACGCTCATCATGCTTTTTGAGATCAGCCCGTTAATTACCTTGTGCCTGATCAGCTGTATGATTATCATGTTTTTGCTTCCCAGTCTGATAGGAAGGCCTCTGCAAACAAGGCAAGAAATTCTTTCAAAACAATTATCCACCTTTACTTCAAAACTGAAGGACTTTTTTTCGGGCTATGAGGTTATCAAAACCTATCAGCTGGATAATCATATAAAAAACGAATTTGTTGACCAAAATAACCAAACTGCTAATGCCAAATACCGGGCAGATAAGCTATTCGCACTTAATGAGGGTATCTCCGCAATTCTCGCAAATCTCTCCCAGTTCTCCGTCTTATTTATCGGAGCATATCTGATCATCAAGAACGAAATCACTGCAGGTACTTTAGTTGCATTGATTCAGCTCTCTGGAACATTTGTAAGCCCGGTCATGATAATCCTGCAGAACATTCCTAAAATCAAAAGCATCCGCCCTGTTATTCAACGCATGAACGAATTGGGGAAATATACAGACACGTCATTTACAGGAACACAGAAGCCCTCTTTTACAGACAGTATCATGGTCCGTAATTTATCCTTTTCGTACAAGGAAGATCAACCGGCTTTAACAAACACAAATCTTACTCTATATAAAAATAAAAAATACGCAATTGTAGGACAGAGCGGATGTGGGAAAACGACCCTGATAAAACTGCTGACAGGCAATTATTCCTCCTATAGTGGAAGCATCATATATGACGAGATGAACCTGCGTAATGTGAATATAGAAATTCTGCAGAGCATGTTTTCCGTGATCCATCAGAACATTTACATGTTTGATGACAGTATTCAACAAAACATTTGCCTTTATGATACGTTCACGAATCAGGAAATAAATGACGCTTTAGAAATAAGCGGAGTTTCCAGGTTCATTAAACAAATACCGGACGGCCTCTTTTCCCAAGTAGGCGAAAACGGCTCTAATCTTTCCGGTGGGCAGCGTCAGCGCATTGCTGTTGCAAGAGCTCTAATCCGAAAAAAGCCGGTTCTTATACTCGATGAAGGAACATCTGCTATCGATATGCAAACGGCCTATGATATCGAAAGCAAGCTGCTTGAAATTGATAATTTAACATTAATTACCATCACCCATAATTTGAGTAATAATCTGCTTGAACGCTATGATCAGATTATTTATATGGAAAACGGCTTTGTAGCCGAAATTGGAAGCTTAGATGAATTGCTCTCCAAACGGGGTGAGTTTTATCGCTTTTATACCCTGCGGAAGTGATTGACATATGTGAGCGTAAAACAAAAAGCACTTCATAAAAATGAAGTGCTTATTCTTACTGCAGTAGATATGGTGCGCTCGGAGGGATTCGAACCCCCGACCTTCTGATTCGTAGTCAGACGCTCTATCCAGCTGAGCCACGAGCGCAAATGGCGGAGGGGGTGGGATTCGAACCCACGGCCCCTTGCGGAGTCACTGGTTTTCAAGACCAGCTCCTTAAACCACTCGGACACCCCTCCAAATCATAGGACGTTAAAAATCATACCATAAATTTATATTTTCAGCAATAGCTAATTTAACCAATGTAATCTGCACCTAAATAGGGCTTCAACACTTCAGGAACACGGACTCTGCCATCTGCCTCCTGATAATTTTCCAGAATCGCTGACACAGTTCTGCCAATGGCCAGACCACTCCCATTTAGAGTGTGAACATACTCAGGCTTAGCTTTGGGTGCGCGACGAAAACGAATATTAGCACGGCGAGCCTGAAAATCTTCAAAGTTACTGCATGAAGAAATTTCCCGATAAGCATTAAAACTAGGCAGCCATACTTCCAAATCATAAGTTTTTGCCGAAGAAAAGCCCATATCACCGCTTGATAAAGCCATAATCCGATAAGGCAATTTCAGCTCCTGCAATATATGCTCTGCATCCTCAGTCAATTTTTCCAATTCTTCATATGAATTTTCTGGCAAAGCGAACTTCACTAATTCTACTTTATTAAATTGATGCTGACGAATCAAGCCGCGCGTATCCCTGCCGGCAGCTCCCGCTTCTGCTCTGAAACAGGCACTGTAGGCACAATATTTAATAGGCAGCTGATCCGCATCCAAAATTTCATCCCGGTAATAATTGGTTACCGGCACCTCTGCCGTAGGAATAAGAAAATAATCCGTGTTCTCAATTTTAAACGCATCTTCCTCAAACTTTGGTAATTGGCCCGTACCAAACATCGAAGCTCTGTTAACCATAAAAGGAGGAAGAATTTCCACATACCCTCTGACATTATGACGGTCAATCATGAAAGAAACCAAGGCTCTTTCCAGCTTGGCCCCCAATCCTTTATAAAAAGTAAAGCGGGCACCCGTCACCTTACCGGCCCTGGTAAAATCAAGAATATCCAATTTTTCCCCAATATCAAAATGAGCAAGGGGAGTAAATTCAAAGCAACGTGGCTCTCCCCATTTTCTAACTAGAATATTGTCATTTTCATCTGCCCCTACTGGTACAGAGCTATGGGGGATATTCGGAATCTCATAAAGAATTTTTTCCATCTGCCCTTCAATTCCTGACAGACGGTCTTCTAATTCTTTTATGCTCTGTCCCACTTCCCGCATCTCCAGAATTAAAGGCTGAGCATCCTCACCGGATTTTTTAAGCCTGCCCACTTCTTCGGAAACGGAGTTCCGGCGTGCTTTTAAGCTTTCTACCTCGAAAAGAAATTTTCTCCGCTCTTCTTCTCTGGATAAAAACTCACCCAGATCGATTTTGGAGTTGCGTTTATGCAATGCCTCCTGTACCATTTCCGGGTTTGTTCTTACAAACTTAATATCTAACACGCCGAATCCTCCCTGACTCTTATTTTACCCATTCTTCAATTATATTCAGAAAATAGCGATGAATTCTGTTATCCTCAGTCAATTCAGGATGAAAAGCACTTGCCAGCATATTTCCTTGCCGAACAAAGACAATTTTATCTGCGTATTCAGCTAAAATTCCTACATTAGGCTTTACTTCACTGACAAAGGGTGCCCTTATAAAAACAGCTCTGACCGGTTTTGCTCCAAGGGCAGAAATGTCTATATCAGCTTCAAAGCTATCTACCTGCCGGCCGAAAGCATTTCTTCTTACTTTAATATCCATCAGTCCAAGACGATATTGATCGCTGTCTTCAATGTCCTTACTGAGAATGATCATTCCGGCACACGTTCCGAAAATAGGGAAATTGCTTTTTGCCAATTCTTTAATGCGATCTCCTAATCCATTGGGTAAAAGTTTACCCATAGTGGTGCTCTCCCCACCAGGAATAATTAAACCTTGGATATCATTCATTTCTTCAGGCTTGCGCACTTCCACCACTTCACAGCCTAATTTCTCCAAGGCCTGACGATGTTCGCGGAAAGCTCCCTGTAAAGCAAGCACTCCTACACGCAGCTTCATTTACCAGCCACGCTCCTGCATACGGTCAGCAGAGGCTAGCGTCGAGATTTCCAATCCAGGCATAGCTTCTCCTAAATCGCGGGAAATTTCAGCAAGTAACTGTGGGTCATTATAGTGAGTCGTTGCCAAAACAATGGCCTTTGCCCTCTTAGCCGGATCAGCTGATTTAAAAATTCCGGATCCGACAAAAACACCATCTACACCTAATTGCATCATTAAAGCAGCATCAGCGGGAGTGGCAATTCCTCCTGCAGCGAAATTGACCACAGGCAGTTTGCCATGCTCAGCGACATAAATAACCAAATCGTAAGGTGCTCCCATTTCCTTGGCCGCTGTCATCAATTCTTCCTTAGGCATCACGGAAAGTTTTCTGATTTCATCCATTACCGTACGCATATGACGCACTGCTTCAACAACATTTCCCGTACCAGGCTCTCCCTTGGTACGAATCATGGCAGCTCCTTCACCAATGCGGCGCAGAGCTTCTCCTAAATTCCGGGCTCCGCAGACAAAAGGAACTTTAAAGTCGTACTTATTGATATGATACATATCGTCGGCAGGCGTTAAAACTTCACTCTCGTCGATATAGTCTGCCCCTAAAGCTTCTAAAATCTGAGCTTCCACAAAGTGACCGATTCTGGCCTTAGCCATTACCGGTATCGATACCACTTCCATGATACTTTTAATGATGGTTGGATCAGCCATCCGGGCAACCCCTCCGGCTGCTCTGATATCAGAAGGCACCCTTTCCAGGGCCATAACGGCGCACGCACCGGCTTCCTCGGCAATTTTTGCCTGCTCCGGTGTGGTGACATCCATAATAACGCCGCCTTTTAACATTTCGGCCAAACCGGTCTTCACTTTCCAAGATCCTAAATCAGACATCAATAAATCCTCCCCATTTACACAGCGTGTTTAATTTCTAAGTTTAAATCCTATTAAACCGATTTGAATTATGTTATCACCTGACTTTAGGTTTGTCAATTTGCCTTTCAATTTGATTGATAGAATTCATTTTACCTCTTAGAAATCAAACTTTCCATAACTAATCAATCGAATTTTGCTTACTCTTCATCATCAGGTTCTTCTTTATTGATGACCTTTGCAAAGGCTACTACCTTATTGTCTGATGTTGTCTTCATGGCCATTACTCCTTGGGCGGAACGGCCCTGCTTAGAAATTCCTGATATCTCCTGACGGGTAATAATACCATCATCAGTAATGATCATAATTTCATCCTCAGGATCAACCACTTTGACACCAACCAGCAGTCCGGTCTTGCTGTTTAACTTTGCGGCAATAACACCCTTGCCACCTCTGCCCTGGGCACGGAATTCCTGTAAATCTGTCCGTTTAGAAAAGCCATTTTCGCTTAGGGTCAGAAGTTCTCCGTGATCTCCGATCACATCCATTCCCACCACTTCATCATTGCCCTGGAGGTTGATACCTTTAACACCCCGGGCCGTTCTTCCCATTTCTCTGACTTCACTTTCATTAAAGCGAATCGCCAAACCTTCTCTTGTTGCCAACAGGATATCATCATTGCCCCTGGTCAGTTTAACCCCAATCAGCTCATCGTCTTCATCCAAAGTCAGAGCTATTAATCCTTCCCGGCGGGATGAGTCATATTGGCTCAGATAAGTTTTCTTGACAATTCCCCGTTTTGTTGCTGTGAGCAGGAAGTATTCTTCACTATATTCCTTGACTGTCATAATCGCTGTAATTTTCTCTTCCTGATCCAGACTCAACATGTTAATGATTGCCGTTCCTTTGGCAGTTCTTCCTGCCTCGGGGATTTCATGGGCTTTAAGACGATAAACCTTACCCTTGGAAGTAAAGAATAAGATGTAATGATGTGTTGTGGTAATGAATAGATGTTCCAAGAAATCTTCTTCCTTAGTAGCCATACCATGGACACCTTTACCACCGCGCCGCTGGCTCTTATAGGTAGTTAAAGGCAAACGCTTGATATAGCCGTTGTGGGTAACCGTGATTACCACATCTTCCTCGGCGATCAGATCTTCCACATCCATTTTACTCTCATCAAATGAGATACGGGAACGGCGTTCATCCCCAAATTTATCCTTGATCTCTTTCAGTTCTGATTTAATAATCTCCAGTACCATTTTCTCAGATTCCAAAACAGCACGTAAATAAGCCATCAGGTCCAGCAATTCCTGATAACGCGCTTCAATCTTGTCTCTTTCCAATCCTGTTAAGCGTTTCAGGCGCATATCGACAATCGCTTGAGATTGGCGATCGCTCAGTCCAAAGCGTTCCATTAAATTATTTTTGGCATTGGTCTCATCTTCTGAAGTTCGGATCACATGAATCACTTCATCGATATGATCTAAGGCGATGCGCAAGCCTTCTAAAATATGAGCTTCAGCTTCGGCTTTGTTCAATTCGAAATGAGTACGGCGAACAATAACTTCTCTCTGATGTTCAATAAAGAAGTGAATCATTTCTTTTAGATTGAGGGTCCGAGGACTTCCATCAACCAAGGCAATAAAGATAATACCAAAGGATTCTTCCATTTGGCTATGCTTATAGAGTTGATTCAATATGATCTGAGGATTGACATCTCTGCGCAGCTCAATCACAATGCGCATTCCTGAACGATCCGACTCATCCCTTAAGTCAGTAATTCCATCAATCTTTTTATCTCTGGCCAACTCGGCAATTTTTTCTACCAATCTGGCCTTATTCACTTGAAAAGGAATTTCTGTCACGAGTATTCTGGCTTTTCCTGATTTTTCCATGCGTTCAATATGAGCTTTGGCTCTGGTTCTAATGGTTCCCCTACCGGTTGCATAGGCACTCTTAATGCCTTCTGTGCCCATAATAATTCCGCCAGTAGGAAAATCAGGCCCTTTAATATGCTTCATTAATCCGTCAATGCCCAGATCAGGGTCATCAATCATGGCGATCGTGCCATCAATCACTTCGCTGAGATTATGGGGAGGAATATTCGTAGCCATGCCTACTGCAATTCCAGAAGAGCCATTAACTAACAAGTTAGGAAATTTAGCAGGCAATACGGTCGGTTCTTCCTGTTTCTCATCATAGTTTGGACGAAAATCCACGGTATCCTTATCGATATCAGCCAGCATATAAGCCGTGATCTTAGCCATGCGCAATTCAGTATAACGCATAGCGGCTGCTGAATCTCCATCAATGGAGCCGAAGTTTCCATGTCCGTCAATCAACGGATAACGGGAAGAAAAGTTCTGAGCCAAGCGGACAGCCGCATCATAAATGGCACTATCACCATGGGGATGATATTTACCCATGCAATCACCGACCAAGCGGGCCGATTTGCTGTAAGGCTTATTTGGTGTCAATCCTGATTCATGAAGCGTGAAAAGAATACGCCGATGCACCGGTTTTAATCCGTCTCTTACATCAGGAAGAGCCCGGCTGGCAATAACGCTCATTGAATAGCTTATAAAAGACTTCTTCATCTCATCGGAAATTTCAACAGGAAGAATTTTTCCCCCATTCATTTCAATCGACATAAGTGCACTCCTTTAAATATCCAAATCGCGCACGTCTTTGGCATGTTCGTGAATAAACTGACGCCGCGGTTCAACTTTATCCCCCATTAAGATGGTAAATAATTCGTCCGCCCTCATCGCATCCTCCGTCGTAACCTGCAAGACAGTGCGCCGGGCAGGGTCCATTGTTGTTTCCCAAAGCTGTTCTGGATTCATTTCTCCTAATCCTTTGTAACGTTGAATTTCTGACTTTTCACGACCAATTTCCGTTAATATGGAATCCATCTCTTCATCGCTATAGGCATATCTAACATCTCTGCCTTTTTTAATTTTAAATAACGGAGGCTGGGCAATATATACATAATTATTTTCTACTAAAGGTCGCATATAACGATAAAAGAAAGTTAATAGCAAAGTTCTGATATGAGCTCCATCTACATCCGCATCAGTCATAATAATCAGCTTATGATACCGGGCTTTGCTTAAGTCAAAATCATTGGAAATTCCTGTACCCATGGCCGTAATCATAGCCCTGATTTCTTCATTTCCCAATATTCTGTCTAAGCGTGCTTTTTCAACATTGAGAATTTTACCCCTTAAAGGCAAGATGGCTTGAAAGCGCCGGTCCCTGCCCTGCTTAGCAGAACCACCTGCGCTGTCACCTTCCACAAGATACATTTCGCAAAGTTCCGGTTCTTTCCATGAACAATCAGCTAATTTACCCGGCAATGAAGATACCTCCAAAGCACTTTTTCGCCTGGTCATCTCTCTGGCTTTCCGGGCAGCATCACGAGCTCTTGCAGCTTGCACCGATTTTTCAATAATTTTGCGGGCAATCGAGGGATTTTCTTCAAAGTAGGTTGTTAATCCCTCACCCAAAATTGAATTCACAATAGAACTTATTTCACTATTGCCCAATTTTGTCTTTGTCTGTCCTTCAAACTGAGGCTCCGGAACTTTTACCGAAATAATGGCTGTCATACCTTCCCTGATGTCTTCACCGGTTAAATTTGATTCAGCTCCCTTTAGCAGACTATTTTTCCGCGCATAATCATTGACTACACGGGTTAGAGCTGTTTTAAAACCGGCTTCATGGGTGCCGCCTTCGTGGGTATGAATATTATTGGCATAAGAGAACATATTTTCAGTGTATCCATCATTATATTGAATAGCGATCTCTACCTGAACACTATTTTTCTCACCTTCAAAGAAAATTGGCTTAGGATTCAAACAATCACGATTCTTATTGATGCTTTTCACAAAGTCAATAATTCCGCCATTATGAAGGTAAACTTCTTTAGCATTGGTTCTCTCATCAATTAAAGTAATCGACACATTCTTATTTAAAAATGATAATTCTTTTAGTCGATAAGACAGTACATCAAACTGATAAACTGTATCTTCAAAGATTTCCGGATCAGGAGCAAAAGTTATTTTTGTTCCGGTCTTTTTTTCCGGACATTTACCAATAATGGTTAAATCGTTGATTGGCTTCCCTCTCTCATATTCCTGATGATATACGTTACCATTCAGCATTACTTCAACTGTCAGCCATTTGGACAGAGCATTGACCACGCTCATACCAACTCCGTGCAATCCGCCGGAAACCTTATAGGCACTGCCGCTGAATTTACCTCCGGCATGAAGTTGAGTCAAAGCTACCTCAACAGCTGGACGACCCATCTTGGGATGAATATCCACAGGGATACCGCGCCCATTATCTAAAACGGATATACTGTTATCCTTATAGATTGTGACAAGGACCGTATCACACACTCCAGCTAAAGCTTCGTCAATACTATTATCCACGATTTCATAGACTAAATGATGCAATCCACGGGAGCTGGTAGAGCCGATATACATACCCGGCCTTTTTCTTACAGCTTCCAGCCCTTCTAAAATTTCAATTTGCCCTGCATTATATTCATTTTTATTCTGCTGCTCTAAACCTGTTGATTCAGGCAAAATAAGTCCCTCCTCAATAAAGCAATAAATTAAAATCCTATTAAAAATAATCTATATTTTTAATAGAACCTTTCCAAAATATACCTTTAACCTTTTTATTATACACTACTTAACAAAAATTATCAAATTGATCCTCTATCTCTGAAATACTATATCGAAATTATTCGATCTTTTTAAAAGAGTGGAAGATGAAATAGGAGAATAATAGATTTCTTTATCTGTAATAATTAAAGATTTCTCTTTACCTTTTTCAGAAATATAAATAATATCCTCGTTGTTATTAATTCTTTCTAAAAACTGCTCAGATAATTGCCCTTTTGTACCTGTTTCCAAGTCAATAATCATAATTATTTTTTCTTGATCAATCAGATAATCTCCACCAAGATGCAAAAACATTATACTTTCCTCCTTATCCTTCCCTGACTTACTTCATATAAAGAATGAGCATGGGCATGAATATCTTTTTCCGCACTTGTTACAGTGACAATGGACTGAATCTTTGACTGATGAATATAAGTCATTAAATATTCTCTCCGCATTTGATCTAATTCAGACAAAACATCATCCAATAATAGCAACGGATATTCTGATTTTTCTCCATAAATAATTTCAAGCTGGGCCAGTTTTAAACTAAGTACAATCGATCTTTGCTGACCTTGAGAAGCATACTGTCTAGCGGATTTATTATTTAGACTGATTTTAAGATCATCCCTCTGAGGCCCAACTAAAATCATACCTTTTTCTATTTCCTCATCCACCCGGCTTTCCAAAAGTTCAGCAAGGTTATGCAGTGATTTTTCAAGTATTAAACTTCCTGAAGATACATAAGCCAATTTGATAGTCTCGGTTTTTGAGGATAGACTTTGATAGACATTCGCAGCATTGATACTGAGATTTTCCAGATAGTTAGAGCGAATACTGATAATTTTTTGTCCTAAAACTAAGATTTGCTCATTCCATAATCCTATTTGACTTTTTTTGTCTTTTTTTGATAAAGAGGACTTCAGTAAAGCATTTTTTTGCATTAAGACTTTATTATAATCATTCAAATAACTAATATATTTGGGCAAAATTTGGGCAATATGCAAATCCAGAAAAGTTCTCCGTTCCTTAGGTCCGCCTTTAACTAATATTAAATCATCTGGAGAGAAAAAGATGACATTCACTGTTCCTAAATAATCTGATAATTTACGGCAAGGAACACCATTAATCAGGATAGCTTTTTTTTTCTCCCGATAATGACTTTCTAATTTAACAAAGTGATGTGTTAAAGCAAATTCACCAAATAAATCAAAACCCCTTTCACCCCAACGCACCATCTCTGTTTCCCTTTGTACCCGATAGGATTTTCCTGTCAAAAGAAAATAGATACCTTCTAAAATATTAGTCTTTCCCTGTCCATTCTTTCCCATTAAAACATTAATACCCGGGGTAAAATTGATAATTTGCTGTTCATAATTACGGAAATTAATTAACTCAAACTTTCCTATTGCCATAATGCTATGCAGTGCGAACAGGTAAGGCCAGATATAAGTAATTTGGATCATTGGTCGGCCTGATCACACAAGGACCGAAAGAACCGGAAAGTTCTAAAACAATAAATTCACTGTCCATAATTTTTAAAGCATCCAATAAAAACTTTGAATTAAAGGCTATGACCAGCCCGTTGCCTTCTATATTTATTTCAATCTGTTCAGAAATTTTTCCTACTTCAGAAGTCTGTTCGATCCGCAAAGTTTCCGTATCTTTGTCAATATTGAGCCGTACGATGGTAATACCAGTATTTCCTTCTCTGGAAAGCAATGAAGCCCTTTCCACAGCGTCTAAGAAACTGCGCATGGAAAGATGAACTTTAGTTTCACAATTTTGAGGAATCACTTGATTATAGGGAGGAAATTGACCTTCGATTAAACGGGATAATAGATGAACATTGCCAAACTGGAACGATATTTGGGCATTATTATAGCTAATATTTAAAAATTCATCTTCATCCTTTAATAAGCGGGAAATTTCCGACATGGTTTTAGCTGGAATGATGCCGTGAAAATTTAGTCCTTCCTGATTAGGAAATTCTGCCTGACGATAAGCCAAACGATGAGTATCTGTTGCCACTAAACGAATTTGATTTCCTTCAACCTGCAATAAAATTCCTGTAAAAACAGGCCTGCTTTCTTCTACTGCACATGCAATAACCGTTTGCTTCACCATATTTTTAAATAAATTACTGGGTAAGGAAAATGATTGAGAATCAAGAAGATCAGGAAGGAGCGGAAATTCTTCCTGGTCAAAGCATTTTAAAGTCAGACTGGATTGATAATAATGAATATGAAGGGTATTGTCCAAAAGTTCTATGGTAAGGGTTGTATCCGGTAATTTGCGTACTAATTCGGAAAATAATCGGGCCGGAACAACAGCCCCGCCCTCTTGATCAATTTGAGCTGGAACTTGACAACGAATCCCTATTTCCAGATCCGTAGCAGAAAATGTAAGTGATTGTCCTTCTGCTTTTAAATAAATTCCTTGCAAAATAGGCAAGGTAGCCTTAGCGGATACAGCACGTTGTACAGTGTTAACACCTGATAATAAGATATCTTTTGAACAAAAAACCTTCATAATGGTCCTCCCCTAAATATTGATAGAAATATCTTTTACAACCGGTATATTTTCAGAATAACAATAATAAGATATTAGTTTAGTAGTATTAGTAGTATAGCTTGTCAACATGTGGATAGGTGATGTTA
>JAEWCM010000048.1 GCA_023390635.1 Bacillota bacterium | reverse complement strand
ATTCAGGCTTTGGGCGACCAGAGCCTGAGTCCGCGCTGCACCTCACTGAGCTATCACTGACACAGAGAATAAATATCTTAGGACTAATTTACATTTTATTCCATTTTACATATTATATAGCAAAACTCTGAAAGGAGGGCTCATTATGTGGTGGTGGGGCAATCCATTTTTCTTTCCCTTCTTTGGTTTTCCGTTTTTCCGGCTCCGGCGGCGTTGGTGGTGGTAAACTAAGAAATCCAGCTTAAAAACCGAACCTTTATCTTGTCTTATGATCAAAAATTAATTTGTACCAGCGCACGTTTAAGAGCGCTGGTTTTTTCATTGGCAGGCTGAAGGGAAAATTGACTTTTCATATGAAAGAGTATTCATTAGAAATTCATAAACTTTTCATTACTTATTCTTTATCCAGTTTTATTCTATATTTAGGTTGAATTTTGGGAAAACTCTTTAATGGCATTTTTATTAAAAATCATCTAAAGGAGGAATTGAAAATGATGTTTGGATGGATTCTTCTCATAATCATTGCCTTTTATTTATGGGATCGTGGCAATAGCCATCATGACCATAATAATATCAATCATGATCATGATGCGATTGAACTGCTAAAGAAACGTTATGCTAATGGGGAAATAGGGTCCGAAGAATTTAACGAACGCAAACGTATATTGGAACAATAAAATTCAAGTATTTTGTTTATTAATGATTAGGAGGGATACATGATGATGGGATGGAACAATATGATGTACAACTGGGGATATAATCATGACTTATATGCCAACGGCAACTACGCATGGTTCGGATTGCTGGCAATGGTCCTCCAATTTATTTTCTGGATTGCCGTGATCATAATCGCCGTAAGATTATTCCGTTCTTATAACAACCGGAAAATTCATCCGGGAAGCCATTCGAACGATCACGCGCTGAATATCTTACGTGAGAGATATGCTAGAGGTGAAATTAACACTGAAGAATATAACCAACGCAAACAAGACCTGGAACATTAACCGTTTCAGTCTGATCAAAGGCAAACCAATCCAGGTGCGATTGGTTTGCCTTTTTCATTTTGTTTCAACTAATCAAAAACAAATTGTATCAATGTAGACAAAACGCTGGGTCACTTTATTGATTTTGAGTCCGCAAGGATTCTTTTATATTCCAAATAGGTTAATGCAATCATGGCGGCATCAAAAATAGAAAGCACAATAAGAAACACAGATTGAGAAAAGGTATAACGGTATATCTGATATGCGATAAACAGAATTAAGGAGACGATGGTGAGCGGATATGCCCATAGCTTTCTGCGCCACAGCAAAAGAACCAGAACAAACTTTATAATTCCGTGCGACATTAAGTAGAACACTGCAAAATGTTGTGTGCTGATAGAAAAACTGCTGCTTAAGGCTATCAGGAAATTAGCAACCTTATCCCTAGGGTCTTCCGACAGCTCATGCTTAGTCAAAAAGCGTGTCAGTCGATCCAATCTATCCGGTGTGAGAAATAACAGAAGCACACTACCGATAATCTCTGCCAAACCATGAATCCCTTTTAGAATCAATCCAATTTCGAAGCTTACATGAACAATATTTTTTTGTTTAAAAATATTATTTTTCACAGGACACCTTCTAAGTTTAAAAGCTTTTTAAGCCTTAAATACTATACCCTTCGTTGCTTTGCAAAATGTTTTATAAAATTATTTTTATCTAAAATAAGTAAAATTATAAGTGCGGACAGAATACCGATGATACCCCCGAGGAAAAACGGCGCGTTGGAGTTGATTTGGTCCCACATCAGGCCGGCTATAATAGATGAGAGAAGCAGGCCAATGCCCTGCAACATACCGTAAATTCCAAGCACTGTTCCTTTAAATCCGGGAGGTGCATTTTCTGCGATAAAAGCCCGTTCCGCACCGCTGATAAAGGCGGTGTACGCGCCATATGCGATAAACAGAATCAGGATGGCGAGCTTTGCGGACAAAAGCGCAAATCCGAGATAGACAAGGCCGTAAATCAAATATCCCGGTACAAGTATCTTGCTTCTCCCGAATTTATCGGATAACTTGCCTGACGGAATGGCTAGAACGGAAGTGGCAATATTAAAAATCAAATACAGCAAAATGACCTGCGATGATGAAAATCCCTGTTCCTGCGCCTTCAGAAGTAAAAATGCATTCGATGAATTCCCTAGGCAGAAGAAGAATATTACGGCGAGATACATTTTTAACTTTCCGTCCAGCTTCAGTCCCTTCAGCGTGAGCTTCGCGGGCCTTGTGACACTGCTTTTATCTTCCCTGACTCTAAAAATGATCAGGATTCCAATAACCGCGGGGATGATGGAAAATAGAAATGCCTGGTGAAATCCAACATTCATTGCAACAAAAAAATAGGCAAGCAGTGCACCGAGAGATGAGCCCGCCATATCCAGCATCTTATGCAGTCCGAATGATCCGCCTAGTTTTTTGCTGTCGCTTGACTGTGCCACAAGAGCGTCACGCGGAGCGGTGCGGATACCTTTTCCCGTGCGGTCGATTACTCTTGCCACTAAAACACCAAGCCACGACGAGGCCAGCAGGAGAAATATCTTGTACAAAACAGACGCCGAATATCCGACGAAGGTAAGACGCTTTTTATTATGGTACACATCCCCAATGTAACCGCTGAACACCTTGAGCAGTGAAGCGATGCTCTCGGCAATCCCTTCGATGATCCCTACAATCGCAGGTGATGCTCCAAGTGTGGCCGTCAAAAAGAGCGGAACCAGAGGATAAACCATTTCGGTACTCATATCTACAAACAAACTGACAAGCCCGATCAATACAATATTGGATATCTCTTTTTTCTTTTTCATTATTAATCCCTGCGTTTTTCGTTGAATTCATATACTTTGTCGCAGAACCTGTCCAGAGCCTCCGCGCATTTCGACAGTGTTAATTCCGCTTCTTTCTGAAGCGGCGCACCAAACGAATCCCGTGCAGTTATTTTTTCATACCACTGTTTCAGTTTGCCGAGCTCTTCTTCATTTTCTTCAATTTCAGCAAATGAAAAGTTCTCTCTGGCTATTTCCTTGTCGATTTCTTTAAAAAATTCCTCGCATTGCTCAAGAACTTCTACGTATTCTTCATTTCGTGCTTCATTGAATTTCTCTATCATTATCTTTTTACCGTCATCTTCTACGGAAAACGTCATGATAAAGGCCACGCCGCCATTCTGGGAAACCTCATTTTTAATCTCGTTCAACAAGCTGTAATTCTTATCGTTTAAAGGCAAGATCCACATGGATTGCTGTATACTGACTGAACCGATTTTTTTCAGTTTTCTCCATATCGATACCCGTGTTCTTGACGGTTCCCTTGGCAATGTATAGTTGATCGCGATCCATTCGTTTTGATCCATAAAATCACCCTAAAAATGTAATATCGGTTACATAAAAAATATATCAGAAAGTAATATCGGTTACAATAACAAAACAAAAAGTCGGCTCATTTTTTATTAAGCCGACTTTTATCTTACGGTATTCTATGATTCATGCAGCCTGACAAAAAGTAGTAAAAATATTGCTTTAATTTCCAGCATTATCCACAAGGCAACATAGTTCGACATAAATTGAATTGCTCATCTGTTAGAATGTAGACAGAAGAGTTCTATGTTATAGTGATTTATTTTCACGAACAACAAAGGGGCGTCGCTGCTCATCGACCCTTTTACATAAAGGCCAATTAAGACCATACCTTTCGATATTTTTCATATTTTTATATGGAAGGAGTGTAAGAGAAAGTCAATTAAATTAATTGATATGGAGTGTGGTTTATGATGCAAAAAACCAACTTTTCCAACCGTATTCATTGCCCATCAATCCGATTGCGTCTTTATTTATTGGTACTGATATTTTTAATGGCTATCCTTAGCGGATGTGGAGCCATCACCACCGTTGACACTAAATTTAAGGCCGATGGCTCAGGCAGCGTTTTAATGAAGGCGGATGTAAGTGCCAGCGACCTGTCCAACCTTTCCGGCGGTGCGGAAGCTTTGAACGCATTGCTAGAGAGCAAGAAACCTTCTTTTCTGAAAATAGAATCCCAGGGTACTTCATCCAATGGGGATTGGAACGGTAGTTTTTCTTTTGAATTTAAAGATAGTTTCGATTTGCAGACAAAACTCCAAACTTTATGCGAAAATCCTCAGCTTACCCTTAAATATCAATGTGAGGGAACGGGCCTAAGTGCTAAACTCTCTTATGATCAAGGATTTTCCGATAATAATGCCTATTGGAACTGGGCGCAAACCCTTATTAAAGATGCAGGCATTCTGTCTTCAGGAAGTTATTCCTTCATTATTGACTCCACCGACGCAAAATTTGATTTTGACTCCTTGACTGCCGATGCCGCTCCCTATATTGTTCAGGACCAGTCTTTAATCAGCGGCCGAGAGGTTTCATTGGCCATTCCTGCACCAGAGATCGGCTTACAACTTGAATGGAGCAAAGAAGCCGTTGATCTGAATTGGACTCTGAATGTCAGCGACAAGGATCTGGCTTTTATGAAAACCCTTGGCTTTTCGGAAATCAGCGACACGCTCCAAAACACAGTCGGACAAAAAGTAACTCTGAATAAAGAAAGTAAGGATGGACACACCATTCTGAAATGGGACTTCAAAGGTCATACACTGGAAGAGCTAAATGAGCAAGGCGGAAGTTTTATTAAGTTCAATCAGGTTTCCATTCAGAAAACCGACGGAGGATCATGGTACTATCCTGAATATACGGCTTCGATCCAGGCAGAGCTGCCCTTTTTCCAGTCCGCACTTTCAAACCCGTCGAATAGCTCAGCAGTTCTGGAAACCAATACCCATGGCACAATCACCGGTCAGAAACCGGCAGATCACTTTGACCCCAGAACGGGGATCACTCAGTCCTTAACGTTTCAGGCACCCAATATAAGGGCATTCATTATTACCGGAGTCCTTATTTTAATTTTGATCGTGTCAGTTATTTTAGCCTGGACCAAAAGATCCTCACTGAGCTCCTTCTTTAAAGGCCGCTCCCACTCATCCGGCCCTGTCCCCGGAGAAATACGAAATGCGGGAGATCAACAGGCTGCAGCGTCAGATGTTCCTTTTTCAGCGCAGCCAGGTTTCGATCTGGTTAACCCGCCGGGCACTAATCCTTCCCCCTCTTCCCCCTGGCAAAAGTTAAAAGATAATTTATTGGATTTCCTCAGGCTGCTGGCTTTAAGGCCAAAGCTAGGCATCACTTTTGTCGCTGTTATGGCTGTATTAAGCGGTTACTTGTTAGGAGGGATCTTTTCCATTGCCGGGTCGGCAGTATTAAGAAATTCCTTAGGGGAACAATCTCCCCTTCCGGGAGGATTCAGTTATTTCGCCGCCGCTCTATACTCCCCTTTTTATATGGAGGCCAATAGCTCTGCTTCCGGTCTCGGCTTGATTTCTCAGGCGATGACCAGTTCCTCCGGACAAACGAAACTTGGGGTCAATATCCCCTTATTAGGGTTAAGTTTGCTGATTTCCTTCACCATGGTCTTCTGGGGAGCAGTCGTGGAACGTTTACGTTCATACGGCGGACGGATGGGATTGATCCGTTTTCCGTTCCTTACCTATGGCGGAATTTACGCACTGATTACTGTGCTGCTGTCTGAGCTCTTAGCCATGCATATGGCAGTCGATATTCCCTTGCTTGGCTCTCTGACTGTAAACGGCAGTAACGGATGGATCGCTTTGCTCATTAACAGTTTTCTCACGGCTTCCGCATGCGGGTGGGCAGGCTCCAAACTCGTTGGGAAACGGCACATCCTGCGCCCGGCCTATCGGGCTTGGCTCGAGTCTCAATCGTTTAAGGTGAAAAATTTTATTAATGGAGTAAAGACTTCAGGACTCGTGTTCGTCGTTTTAAGCGTTGTCTCTTTTCTGGCTATCTTGTTCGGGAATGCAGGTGACCTTTCAGGAAGTTTTGGCATCCGGATCATTCTCGCTGTGGTTCTGGCACCGGTAGCGGCTGTTTACGCCTTATACCTGCTGCTTTTTGGCCGGGCTTCTTTCGACGGATCATGGACGAAGTTAAGTTCCTTCTTTGATCAGTTATCTGGTTCTGCTCAATCCTCAGCCCCATCTTCCTTGAATTTTTATTTTTCAAATCTCAGCTGGATTATTGTCTTAGGTACCCTTGTGATTATGGCTTGGCTTATCTTTTCCGCGATTCGGAATTATCAGTTCGGCTCCCCGTTAAGCTATGCCTTATCTTTCGGGCTAGGTTTCAGTAGCATCCCTATTATAGGCTCTCTACTCACCAAAGCTGCAATCAGTCTTAACGGCTCATCCCTTATCGTCCTGAAGATAAGCCCTTTCTGGAACTGGTTTCTGATCTTTATTATAAGTACAGGGATTGCTTATGCTTGCAGTTATTTTCGCTCTAGAACATTGTCCAAAAAGCAATAAATAATAAAGGCAGAAGCCCGGTCTACAACGGACCGGGTTTCTGCCAATAATAAGGCAGGCTATTTTTTATATTCAACAACGAAATGTTTATCCGGGAAATATCACAATTGGCAGCTTGACCACATATTCTGTAAGTAAGTAAAAGAAAGGACAGGTAACCATGATAGATAATTCGATCATCAATCGCATACTACCTGTGATGACAAGTGGAATAAAAGTGGTTAAGCAGCGGTCCGGGCAAATCCTCCCTGTCGCCGCTACAGAAATTGAAAAGTACCTGAAGAAGACTAAGGAACTAATCAAGTCTGTAAAATAGCCGAAGCGGCTGGAAAAAGTCGGTCAGCAATTCTCAAAGGACATTCTTAACCTGATACACTATTCGAAGAATCTACTTTCAATTTACTACCAATAAACTCAACTTTCGCTTAGTAAAGATGCGAAAGTTGAGTTATTCATGCAGGTTAAAACTTATGACCGATCAGTCCATAATGAAAAGGCGGCAAATCAATCAGCCAATCTTCTTCCAGCGTAAATCCGGCTTGCATCGCCCATTCTCCCATGCTCTCCGGCTTAGGTCGGATGCTCATTTCCGGACCTCTCGGTGTAGTTCTGTCATAGTTCCAATGAATTAATCCGGCTTTACCGTGAGGTTTAAGAATTCTGTAGGCCTCTTTTAATAGTTCCAAAGGCTCGGCATGGTGCAAGATATTAAAAAGCATCACATAGTCTGCTGTCCCTGTTTCAATCCCGCTGCCCTCAGAAACAAAGTCCCTCTTAAGCAGGCTGATTTTGCCGTCCATACCCGGTAAAATTCGCATATTAACGCTTTCCAGCATCTGCTCTTCAATATCAAAAGCAACTACTTTTCCGTCGATGATTTGAGCACTGGGTAAGGTAAATGTTCCATAGCCGCATCCAAACTCCACAAGTAATTCAATATTCCTACGAATAGCCATTTGTTCTAAAATCAACGGCACATCGAAAAGACTTTCCCAATATTCCTGCTCAGGCATTCCGCTATCACGTACTTTCATTCACTCACCTCATCAACATATCGACGACATTTCTTCTCCACTTCACCTACCGGAAAAACAAAAACGTATCCAGAATAAACAGCGGAATCAGACAGACCAGAGAAATCAGCATATACCCGAAAAAGCCGGGCATTTTAATCTTATTTTCCTCGGCAATGGCCCGCACCATAAAGTTGGGGGCATTCCCGATATAGGTATTGGCACCCATAAACACCGCCCCGCAGGACACGGCTAACAGCAGTTCAGGAGCTATAGTTCCCACGGAAGTGACAATCCCATCGCCGGCTCCCAGACTGGCTGCAGCAGTCATAAACACCATATAGGTCGGAGCATTGTCCAGGAAGCTGGAAAGAACGCCGGTGGCCCAGAAGAAATGCATCGGCTTGGAAAGTCCCAATTCGCTGCCATGGGTATGGAGAAGAATCAATGCCGGAATCATGGTCACAAAAATCCCAATGAACAGCACTGCCACTTCTTTGATCGGTGCCCAGGTAAAACAGTTGTCCCTGCGAATCACCTGCGGTGTGGTCTTTATGGACAAAAAGGCAGCCATTAGAATGATCATATCGCGCAGGATATTGATGTAAGGCCAGATAATATTTTCTGAGCCTTCCCGCAGCAGGGTAATCCCCTTCAACTCACCTGTCACTTCATTGAAAAACCAAGGATTCTTGCTTAGGACACCGCTCAGGATGACCGCCCCAATGATCATTGCCAAAAAGGCTAGATTGCGCAGGCCCTCGATCCGCAGAGGCTGTTTTATTTCAGTCACCGTACCGGCTCCCATTGCCTGAATATCCTTGCTGCTCCCCTCATCCTTCATCTCTTTGCGGTAAAAATAGCGGTCAACAAAATAGTACACTGTCAAAAGGATGAGAGCATTCACACTCATGGGCAAAATCAGATTCAAGGTCCAGAAGAACGGAACTCCTCTCAGAAAACCGAGAAACAGCGGCGGATCTCCCAAAGGGGTCAGGGAACCGCCCAAATTGGCCACTAAGAAAATGAAAAAAACCATGATATGGGCTTTCTGCTTGCGCCACCCATTAGCCCGGATCAAAGGCCGAATTAAAAGCATGCTGGCCCCCGTCGTTCCGATCCAACTGGCCAGCAACGTCCCTATGCCCAGCATGGCTACATTCACAGATGGCCTGCCCTTCAAATCCCCACGCAAAATAATGCCTCCCGAAACCACGAAGAGACCGAAGAGCAATACAATGAAAGGAAGATAATCCAGGAATACAACTTCCAGCAAGTGGCTGAGCGCCGTCTCCCTGCCGAAAGCGATCAGAAAGGGAACAAAAAAAAGCAAAGCCCATCCCGTGCTCACAAGCCCCATATTTTTCTCCCACCAGTTGGCATTGATCAGAGGAAAAAGAGCAATGGACAGGAGCATGCCTGCAAAAGGCAAGACACTCCATAAGGGAAGATCATCGTCGTTCGACAGCATCCGCCCTTCGGAGAACACCGTCAGAAGGATTACCAGGAGCATCAGCATACCGGTACCCGCTGCCAAAGTCTTTCTATTTTGTTGCAGATATTGCTTCAATTTTTTCCACTCTCTCCCTATGCTTTATCTTGTATATTTATCTATTCGATTTCAGATTTTAATTTTCCTTTATTACCGGAGTGCAATATATAATCCCTTGATTATAAGCATTATTTGTATTATTATATATAATACAAATAATGCTTATCTTGATTAGGAGGTAAAGTCATGATCTTAAAGATTGAACTGACCAGTTCAACCCCTATTTATGTCCAGCTGCGCAATCAAATTGTCATGGGCATCGGCAGAGGGGATCTGAAAATCGGGCAGGGATTACCTACCGTCCGGCAGATGGCTGAAGATATCGGCATCAATATGATGACCGTTACCAAAGCTTACACCATATTAAAAAATGAAGGCTATATTGAAATCGACCGCCGTCATGGTGCGAGGATCAAACCGACTGCAATCCTGTCAGGTAATTTCACGGAAAAAATGGAAAATGAGCTGGCTTTGCTGGTTACCGAATCCTCCCTTAAGGGCATAAAAAAAGAGCACTTTATAAAAATGTGCGCCGAACTGTTTGACCACCTGAATATCTCCCCGATGACAGGAGAAGAAGTATGATTTTATCAATTATTTTCATCTTAACCGCCCTAATCATTTTAATGACACTGGTTTTAACCAACAAAACCGGAGAAACGTCCAACAGTAACATTCTACTCGGCGTGACCCTGCCCCACTCTGAATTGAAAAACCCTGAAGTCACCGCCATCGTCCAGGAGTACCATAAAAAGCATGGTTCGGCAGGAAGCATCTTCTTTGTCCTCATCTTCCCCATCCTGTTCTTTTCCCACTATGTCTCACTCAGTATGATCTATCTCCTGGCCTGGTGCATTTTATTATTCTATGTAAGCAGCCTCTTGCAAAAAACATATTTCCATCGCTTATATGCACTGAAAATTGCCAGAGGCTGGTATGTAGGCGTCAAACATATAATCAGCATTGATACGGAAGTAAGTAAAGTCAAGGGAAAAATGACTGTGTCAAAGCTGTGGTTTATCTTCCCCTTTCTGATTGTTTTATTGCCCGGGATAATATCTGTCGTTGAGACAAAAAGCGATCCCTTTTCCTGGATACTGTCTATCATTTCATTGCTCAGCGTCATGATCGGGTGCTTGGCCTATCGGCTTATTGGCAAAGCACGGACCGTCATCTATTCAGAACATACGGAAATCACTCTTGCTTTGAACAGCGTCTATAAATATCAATGGACAAAGTGCTGGGTTGCTGAAGCCTATATCGGCAGCATACTTTATACCCTGCTCTTCTTCCTTTATTCCTATACCAATTTTCCACCCTTTATGATGGTGCTTTTCACGGTAATATCAACCGGTTTAACCCTCACCCCTATTCTGTCCGCCTATCATAAAGTGCGGAATGAACGGAACCGGCTGCTCACCCTTGATCAGCGCACCGTCATTTTTAATGGCGGCACGCCGGAAAAAACAGCGGAATATTATTCCCAACTTAAAGTGTTTCAGCTGTTCCCCTGAAACACTTGATCCGTATCCCGGCACAAGTATTGCACTGCCTTACGCCCTGACTCGACAGCCACAGGCAAACCGCCCGGAATTCTCAGGCGCTGGCCGGCAAAATAGAGACGCTGGATCTGCTCCGGCTGGGAGGGATAGGCTGCCGGGCTCTTCCCCTTGCCCATGGCCGTCATCCATGAACCTTTAAAAGAGCCTAAATACCGCTCGTAGGTCAACGGTGTGGCCACGTCCCAGACCGCCACTTTTCCCGTCATCTGCGGGAATTTTTTCACCAGAACCCCAATCAGTTCCTGCGCCAGCTTCTCTTTTTCAGCCTCATAGGTACCCTTTTCCCTGCACTTTTTCCAGAAATCATAGCTGTCCCCTAACAGGATGGAAGTGACGGCGCTGCACCCTTCCGGCGCATACCCTTGATACCCGGCATAATTGCAAATGCCCACCACCGGCTGTGGCACATCTCCGCACATCAGAGGCTGCTCCGGCACAAACTCAATCCGCTCCGGCAGATCGGACAGATCGGCCTCCACACCTAAGCTGACAAAAGTATCGAGCATGGGGATGGTACTTTCCCTCATCCTTTCCGCCCACGGCTCACGAATGGGAGGGTCAAACAAACCGTCGATGGCAGCCAGCGTATCCTGGGTCACGATCACCGCATCAGCCTCAACCATGGCTCCCCCCACCATTACCCCTTGAGCGGTACCGCGTTCCACCATGACCTGCTCAACCTTTTTACTGTAATGGATCGTGCCACCCAACGCTTCAAAACGCTTTGCCATGCGCAGGGCCATGCCAAGGGAACCGCCCTCCGGATAACCGCCGTCCCCGGAAGCCAGTGTCGCCATTGTGAAGATCATGGCGCTCGCCCCGTAGTCGGGCCCTACAATACTTTCCAGCAGATGGCGCAGCAGGGGGCTTTGGAAGCGCGCCGCATATTCCCGCACCGTTAGGCCCGCGTAAAAAGGCATCCGCAGCAAACTTGGCAGCATGCTCAGCACCGTCCCCAAGGACATGGCATGCTTCGTCTTCGTTTTGACCCCTTTGATATCTGTCACCGGCATGCTCATGCTGGTAAACTTGCGGATATCCTTGCATAAGCGGTTGATTTCCCTTTCGTCTTCCGGCGCCAGCTCCAAGAAGTGCCGGCGCAGCTTTTCAACATCCCGGTAGAGGTAGGCCCTCCTCCCTTCGTGTTCGAAGGCAAAAAAGGGATCGCGGTTATACATCCGCACACTGTCATCCAGAGCACCCACTTCCCGCCAAATCTGATGCAGTGGAGTCTGAGGAGAAGAACCGGTGAGCCAGTGCATCCCCCCTTCAAACAAATACCCTTTTCTCCGCCAGCTGGTGGAAGCGCCGCCCGGTATGGTATGGCTCTCGAAAATATCCACATCGAACCCGCTCTGCAATGCATAGATCCCGGCGGAAAGGCCGGAAATTCCCGCGCCTACAATCACTATTTTCATGCTGGTTTCCTCCTTAATATATCCACAATCCAGGTGCTTTCCGGGCAGGGCAGATCAGGATTAAGGGCCATTTGCTCCGCAATGCCCTGGATGGCACACCAATAGGCAATGCCCAGAGCGGCCGGATCACCCTCCCGGATGGTTCCGTTTTCCTGACCCTTGCGAATCAGCTGGGCCGTCGGCGTATAGATATCGAACTCGCGCAGCCGCTCTTTGACTCCCTGGGGAGCGGCGTCATTATAAAAAGCCTGCACCATCAGCACAAACATTTTGGCGATAAAGGGCTCGGTCCGTAAGTAATGAAACAGTTCAGCCGCCGTGTCCTCAAAAAACACCAGTGGTTCCTTTTCCGTAGGAGCAACCGCCTGCATTGGCCCGGAAATCCCGATACGGATGAGTTCTTCGTATAGCTTCTCCTTAGACTCAAAATAATGGAACATCAGGCCCGCACTCATTCCTACCTGCCGGGCAATATCGCTGATCTTGGTCGCTGTATAGCCTCTGCGGATGAACAGGTCCAGCCCGGCCTCCAAAATTTCCTGCCGCCGTTTTTCTTTCTGCTCGTCACGAACGCCCAATCATTGAACCTCCATTCATTGAATATATATTCAATATAATTGCAAACGTGCCCTTTTGTCAAGATACGGCAAATAGCAAATTTAATAAAAAAATAAAGAGACTGTCACAAAATAGAATCTAATAGACAAAGCCAAGCAATGAATGACGCTCCGGTCATTCATTGCTTGGCTTGCTGATAAAATTACTATTTTCGCTCAAATCCCCTATTCACGGCTGGATCCGACAATTTTTCTGATACTGTCAGGGGAAAGATAATACTTGGCCGCGATCTCCTCAATCCCGCTCCCTTTCCGGTGCATCCTTACAATATCCCGGTTTCTTCCCCGCAAAGCGGCTTTGGTGCCGCTCATCTCACCCCATCCCGCCTTTTGGGCGGTTTTGCGGGGAATATATAGGTTCTGCCCCTCAACATACTGCTGAATTTCGTCAATCAGCCTTTGAGGCAGCACATCTTTGGCATTCTGATAAATCATAAATCTCCTCCTGAAAATAGGTACAAAAATACCGCAGGGCCATAACCCTCCGGTTTATGCTCAGGGTTACTCAATGTGATATAGGGCATGGCCTGCCCTCCCCGCCTTTAGAAAAGTTCGGGAAAAGCGATAGCCATACCGCTACATCCGAATATTTTATTAGAGGTTTGCCACCTCATAAATATTCTTTACCATTTCGAAACCATCCCCTTTCAGCAGAGATTTGTAAATCCGGATTACAAGTTTATTTTAGTAGCTCCAGTGCACAAAAGCAATGGAAAGAATGGTTATAAACCCATTCCATTTACTGATAAACCAAGTCGCTGTAGACTACACGACGATCAATGTAATCTCCCCATCGGGAACTTAGCATGCCCTGCTCGATTTTTTTCCACGTGGCCGACTTATCATTTAAAAGGACATAGTAGGTGTATCGGGAATACTCTGCCCCACGGTAGTCAGGCCTCCCTGTGAATTTCACCATGTACTTATAGGGGGAGTCAGTGACCTCCTCCTCATTTTTGATTCCTCTGATTCTATAGCTTTCCCCATCATAGGAGAGGTCTTGAATATATAGTGCGGGGTATCCCGCCCTATATCTCCTGTAATATTCCGGGGAATAACTTGAGGGATCACCCAGTGTATAATAAAAGGCCAGCCTGACCGCCGCCGGTTTACCTGCTTCTGTCGCCTTGACGAAAGCATCCCATGCCGACTGGCCGGAGGTAATGTCTCCGTTTTCATGGACCACGCAGCCGTCGGCTTTTGCGTCATTGAGGGTATACCCATCCGGTAGCTGCTCCAAGGGAGTCATCTCTACTAATTGCTCTGCTGCGCTTGATGGATTAGCTGGATTAGCCAGCAGACATAGGGCAAGCACGATGACGGCAGCTGAAGCTGCGGCCATAACCCAAAAGGAAGGCTTCTTGTATTTCATGACGTTTCTAATCCTCCCCTTTGTATCTCCCTCTCCAAAGTCAAGGGGTGCACCTACGGGGATTCTCCTTCCCGCGGCCAGGCGCAATAAAGAAGCAGAATACTCAGCGCGGATATCAACATCCATCTTTTTCATAACTGCTTCGTCACAGGACATTTCCATATCTCTGCTGCAGAGAATAAAAGCCGCCCATACCAGTGGATTGAACCAATGCAGGGTAAGGACCATGAACGAGATAATTTTTACAATCGGATCAAACCGCCGGATATGCGTCTGCTCATGATCGATAATATAGCGTTGCTCCTGTTCCGTCAGAGTGGACGGCAGAAAGATCTTCGGACGTATTACTCCCATCACGAAGGGAGTGGCTATGTGATTGCAATAATACAAGGGAAATAACGCTATAAAGGATTAACACCGCCATACCGGCAAGCCAAACCATTCCCCCAACCGCTGTCCAATTCTGCCAGGGACTCGAGGCAGTATCCTGTACAACTGCTGCCACTATTGGCTTTATCGTATAATCAAGGGCAGCAATACCCGTCTTAACTCTAGGTATTAAAGATGATGACGCATCAGCAGGAACTAACTGTGAAGACACAGACTGAGAAAGCTCAGGATGTAAAGAAGCCGTATAAGAAGGCGCCAGCTGTGAAGGAACAACGGAAAAGAGACTCCATCCGCTTTCAAAGGAAAAGGGACAGACGAGCCGGAACAGAACCACGCTCCACAGTACATAAGAAAATAGCTTCGGTGCATTTTTCAGAGTCAGCCTTGCCAGCAGCACCATCACAATCACGAAACTTGCACTAAAGCTCATATTGAGAATTTGCAGAAATGCGCCGCCCAACATGGTTTCACCCCTTCCTGTACCGCTCGATAAGCTCTTGCAGCTCGTCAATCTCCTTTTCAGATAAGCGCTTTTTCATTGTAAACGCCGCCAAAAAGCGGGGAAGCGATCCGTCAAAGGTCTCCTCGACAAACTTTTCGCTTTGCAGAGCGCGGAGCTCCTGCCTGGATATGAGGGAAGAAACCAGACTGTTCTCATTTTGGAAAATTCCCCGCTGACATAAACGCCGCAGCATTGTATAGGTGGTGGATTTCTTCCACTCCAATTCCTTTTCGCACAGCTTAACCAGTTCTCCCGAAGCAATCGGCTCATTATCCCAAATCAGCTCTGCGAATCTGGTCTCCATTGGACCTAATTTATAATCATCCAATCCAATCCCTCCTCAGGTTTAACGTTATTAAACCTTTCTTCTCAGTTTACTGTTATTAAACCCTTTTGTCAATCGAGGTTTTTCCCATAAAAAAATAGGAGTGTCGCCAAATAAAGCTATACTCCCACTTTTCCCTTTTAATTGAACTTATAAGCTAACTGTTAATTTCTGAGATAACCTGCTCGACGTCAATCACCCGGGCATAACGATGATTCCAGATCTTACTTTCATAGTATTCGGCCAGATCCTCTCCGCTTGCAAAGGCATTATCAAAGGTAGTCGTAGTTGCTCTGGGTACTGTCACATTGTACTCGTATTCGAAGGCGACTTTACAGGTAACATCGAAACAATATTCTGTTTGCATACCGCATAAAATGATGTTTTTGGCATCATGCCCGTCAAGATATTCACGCAATCCTGTTTTACGGAATGCGCTGTTATAGTGCTTTTCCAATACTTTTTCCCCAGCCATAGGAGCAATTCCATGATAGATTTCCCAGCCGGCGGTTCCATGCTCCACCTCATCCCCGGCACCGCCATCATGCTGAATGTAAATGACAGGGATTTTTCTGCTTCTGCAAGCATTTAGCAGTTTAACGATGTTTGTTATCACCGTCGTCTTGTTGTAAGGACCTGCCTCAACAAGGGCTGTCTGCATATCAACGATAATCAGCGCGTCATAATTCATTCCTACTCCCCACCTTTAATAAAGTAAAGTTTAATTAAGATAGTTAATATAAAAAAACGGAAGAAATCATAAACAATCGACTTCTTCCGACAATATTTCTGGTGGGTTTGAGAGGGCTCGAACCTCCGACCCCCGCGATGTGAACACGGTGCTCTAACCAACTGAGCTACAAACCCGAAAACATGACTTCATTACAATGTGACTCTCAGTAATGATCACGTTATTTATCATATCACAACTGTTTCTTTAGTACAAGATTTCATCAGCGAATCAGCGTCTTTCCTCCCATATACATTTGCAGGGGAGCAGGAATATTTACCGATCCATCCTCATTCAGATTATTTTCCAGAAAAGCAATCAGCATACGAGGCGGGGCCACCACAGTGTTGTTCAGGGTATGTGGAAAATAATTTCCCTTCTCCTTGTTCCTGACCCGAATACCCAGACGGCGGGCCTGAGCATCTCCTAAGTTGGAGCAGCTGCCCACCTCAAAGAACTTCTGCTGCCTCGGCGACCATGCCTCCACGTCGATGCTCTTCACCTTAAGATCGGCCAGATCACCGGAACAACATTCCAGCGTCCGCACCGGAATATCCAGGGAGCAGAAGAAATCCACCGTATTCTTATAGAGGTTTTCAAACCATTGGGGGCTCTCCTCCGGTTGGCAGACTACCACCATTTCCTGCTTCTCAAACTGATGAATCCGGTAAACTCCCCGCTCTTCAATGCCATGGGCACCCACTTCCTTGCGGAAGCATGGAGAGTAACTGGTCAGAGTCTGAGGCAGGTCCTCTTCCGGCAAGATAGTGTCAATGAATTTGCCAATCATGGAATGCTCACTGGTGCCAATCAGATAGAGGTCTTCCCCTTCGATTTTATACATCATGTTTTCCATCTCGGCAAAGCTCATCACACCGCTCACCACGTCGCTGCGGATCATGAAGGGCGGAATGTAATAGGTGAAGCCCCTGTCAATCATGAAATCACGGGCATAGGCCAGAATTCCCGAGTGAAGACGGGCTATGTCCCCGCACAGATAATAGAAGCCGTTACCGCTGGTCTTCCGGGCGCTCTCCAGATCGACACCGCGCAGTTTTTCCATAATATCGATATGGTAAGGAATCTCAAATTCAGGGACTTTCATTTCCCCAAACCGCTCCAGCTCTACATTTTCCTGGTCATCCCTGCCGATCGGCACCGAATCGTCAATAATGTTAGGGATCACCATCATTTTCTCCCGGATTTGGGCTGATAACTGCTCTTCTTCCTGTTTCAGCGCTTCCATTTTTTCATTCAGAGCCGTGACCTCAGCCTTTTTTGCTTCTGCTTCTTCCATGAGCTTTTTAGCCATCAGGCCGCCGATTTCCTTACTCATCGTATTGCGCTGGCTTCTCATTTCATCACATCTGGTTTTAATGTCCCGGAAACGGGTGTCCAGAGCGATAATCTCATCCACCAGCGGGAGTTTTCCATCCTGAAACTTCTTTTTGATATTGGCTTTGATCAAATCCGGATCGGTGCGAAATAATTTAATATCCAGCATAAAATATCCTCCTGTTCGGTCTATTTTTAATCTCCGGTCAGATACTTCTCCCATCAAGGCGGAAAAATAAAAAACTTCCTATCCCTTTATTCTATGGGACGGAAGAACTCCGCGTTGCCACCCAAATTGCCGGCTCCTGGCCGACCACTCGAATTTATAATCCGGTACATGCCGTACCTCTTCGCCAACAGCTCCAGAATCGGAAAGACTTACACCTCTACCGGTTCGCACCACCCACCGGTTCGCTGTCAAAGATTTGCAAATCGTATTTTCTGTCATCACTGTTAATTGGGTTTTATTATATACTCTCAAAAAAATTTTTTCAAGCAAACTACCTGAAAACAGCTTTAACGCATTTATTTCAACCTAATTCCACTTAATTGACCTCCGCTTTCCCATACCTATTGAAGGTGCAATTCCCTAGCGGCGTAATTCTCTTTGATGAATTTAATGAATAGCTGTACCGGTTTGGATATGGGCTTATATTTTTTATAGCTCAGGTAGATATTCCACGGCAGAGATGGCCTGAAGGGAACTGCCGTTTCACGCGTATAACCCGGCCTGCCATGCATGGCATAAACACCGATGCCAAGGTAACCGGGCACGGAAGCCTGATCCACCATCAATATTTCATCAGAAGTCTTCAATGCATAATTTAATGTGACCTTTTCGGCTTGAGCTGCTTTCTCGATGATATCAAAGCTTTTGTACAGGTCTCCCCTGATCACAAGCTTCTGATCCATTAAATCCTTTATGGTGACATAGTCTTTATTTTTCCAAAAATCATTTCCTCGCGTGATGGCACAAATTTCCGAAGGGTATACCAACAGCGATTCATACTCTTCCTGGCTCGGCAGTGTATTGATATTCAGGCAGACCTCTACCCTGTCGGCCTCAATATATTCATCCACCAGCTTATCCGGTACTTCCAGATAATCAGGATCCAGCTGGGGATACCGTCTCTTAAACATCTTAAACAAATCAATATCTATAATATTTAAAGAATTATGGGCAACTGCCACTCTGAAATAACCGCGCTCAAGGTCGGACAATTGTTTGATATGTTGATCAGCCTTATAATACTTTTCCAACAAGGCTTTGGCTTCATCCAGAAATTGGTGTCCTACGTCTGAAAGCTCCAGGACATTATTTTTTCGTATGAAAAGCTGACAGCCATATTCTTTTTCCAATTGGCTGATCGACTTGCTCAATGCCTGGGGGGTAACAAACAGTGCTTTAGATGCTTGGGAAAAACCACCGTATTTTGCCACTTCAACAAAATAAAACAATTGTTTAAATTCCATTGCAACCACCTAATAAATGAAGACCTCAACCGAAAGTTGAAGGCCATCAAATTCTATTCGTTTGTATGTGAAAAGTATAACACCTATAATCTAGTTGTTCAATACAGGGAGAATTCATCAAATATCGAGCATATTGAATGGAGGAGAAAAAAGCCCATGGAAAATGAAAAAACAGGCCTGTCAAGAAGAGATTTTCTGAAAAACATCGCTGCAAGTACCGCGGGAGTCGCTGTTGTGGGAGTACTGGGAGGGTGTGCTTCCGGTGAAAACAAAGACTCCGCCAAGACTCCTGATGCAACAACAGGAACAACTACTTCCGGAACTCTGCCCTGGCTGGGTAAAGAACCGGAAATTGCAGACAGTGACTTGGAAGCCAGCACCACAGTGGATGTGATTGTTGTGGGCTCAGGAATCGCCGGTGTTGCCGCCGCCCGCTCTGCCGGTGAGGAAGGTGCAACCGTAGCCGTATTTGAGAAAGGCCAGGGACCTCAGTGCCGCAGCGGTGAATATGCAGTCATCAACGGTAAACTGCAGGCACGCTGGGGACGGGACAACATGGATGTGGATGAAGTGGTTAACAGTCATGTGTCTGAAAGTACCTATCGGGTGAAGCGTTCCATTATGTCCCGCTGGGCCAGGGAAGGTGCCGATGTCTTTGACTGGTTTATCGCGGCAAAACCTGATTTATATGTTTGTGAGACCACCCGCAGCGACGTTCCAGATGCCAATAAGGATTCCTTCCTGATTCCAATCTTTTACCCCCTTCCGGAGCATTATAATTATAAAGAAGAAAGATTTCCCACCTATCCCACAAGTGTAGAATTACTGCCTTCACAGGCTCCGGTCGTCAATGCCAATATGGACAAGGCCATAAAGGAAAGCAAGGTTACTCCCTATTATGGTCACTTTGTGGAAAAGCTGATCATGGAAAACGGCCATTGCACCGGTATCTATGCTAAAAATGCCAAGTCAGGCAAATATGTAAAAACCATGGCTAAGAAGGGTGTCATTTTAGCCACCGGCGATTATGGCAGCAATAAGGACATTTTAGGTTATTATTGCCCGGAAGTCATCGAAAACAAAATTAATACTCTTTGGGTCAACATGGATGTGAATGGAAAGCCGACCAATACGGGTGACGGATTAAAGCTGGGGGCCTGGGTCGGAGCCAGAATACAGCAAAGCCATGCTCCCATGATTCACCATATGGGCGGCGGAGCAGGAGCCGATGGCGCCGGAGTCATGGGTATTGCCGGGTTCCTCCAACTGGATGCCAACGGAAAGCGCTTTATGAACGAAGATATCCCCGGGCAGCAGTTGGAAAACCAGATTGAACTCTTGAAAGAACAATACTCCTATCAGTTCTGGGATGCCAAATGGAAGGATGAAATCCAATATATGCCCGCTGCCCATGGAACTCCCTGCTATTATGACGAGTCCTCACCAAAAAATAACAAAACATACCGCAACTATAAAAACCAAGCTCAATTGGATCAAGCGGTGAAGGACGGGCGCTGCTTTAAAGCAGACACCATCGAGGAACTGCTGAGCAAGTTGGAACTCGATAAAGACGCGGCTCTCAAATCCATCCAACGCTACAATGAATTGTGCCATAAAGGTAAGGAC
>JAEWCM010000207.1 GCA_023390635.1 Bacillota bacterium | reverse complement strand
CTTCAGGGCTTGGAGGAATTGGGCCAGGAATTAGAAAAAGCGGTGAATCCTGATGCTCCTGTGAGCTTAAAGGAAGGCAACCTGATCCGCTCTCACTATGCGGCGGAAATCGATGAACTCCGTATCGTCGCTTCACAAGGGAAAAGCTGGCTGGCCAAGCTGGAAAGTACTGAGAGAGAACGCACCGGTATCCGCTCCTTGAAGATAGGTTATAACAAAGTATTTGGTTATTATATCGAGGTAACCCATGCTAATGCCCGCCTGGTCCCTGATAACTATCAGCGCAAGCAGACGTTAGCCAATGCCGAACGCTTCATTACTCCTGAGTTAAAAGAATTCGAAGATAAAATTTTAGGGGCGGAAGAGCGCCTGATTGAAATGGAATACGAATTGTTTCTTAAATTACGCCGTCTGGTCCAGGATCACACGGAAAGAATTCTGGCGGCGGCCCATGCTCTGGCTGAGATTGATGTGTTTCTCAGCCTGGCCGAAGTGGCAGTGCGCTATAATTATGTCCGCCCTGTGGTTCATGAGGGGGCACAGCTTCATATTGTGGAAGGACGTCATCCGGTAGTCGAACAGATGCTGGACCTGGGGACTTTTGTGCCTAATGATGTCCATATGACGGATGACAACTATCTGGCGATGATTACCGGTCCCAATATGGCAGGCAAATCGACCTATATGCGGCAAACGGCCCTTATCGTACTGATGGCCCATATCGGCAGTTTTGTGCCGGCGCAAAAGGCAGAGATTCCTTTGTCCGATCATATTTTTACCCGTGTCGGGGCTTCCGATGATTTGGCCGCAGGGCAATCCACCTTTATGGTAGAAATGCAGGAAGTGGCTCATATTCTGCGCAATGTCACGGATAAAAGCCTGGTGATTCTGGATGAAGTAGGACGGGGCACGGCGACTTTTGATGGACTGAGCATTGCCTGGGCGATTGCTGAGCATTTGGTGCAGGATCCCCATAAGCGGGGAAAGATTCTATTTGCCACCCACTACCATGAACTGACTCAGCTGGAAGATAAATTTCCGGGAATTTTCAATCTGCATGTGGGAGTAAAGGAACGGGGGGAAGAGGTTATCTTCCTGCATAAGATCCTGCCCGGACGTTCAGACCGGAGTTATGGAATTCAGGTTGCCCGTTTAGCAGGACTTCCTGGTGAACTCTTAATGCGGGCAAAGGTGCTGCTCAAAGAATTGGAAAGTTCCTATGATCATCTGGCCGAGCAGCCACAAGCTGTTTCTCAGCTCTCTTTGTTTGAAGAAATCCGGCTTCATCCTTTGCTCAAAGAAATCGAAGAGCTGCCCTTGGATGATATGACAGCTAAACAGGCCCTGAATTACCTCTTTGAACTTCAGGATAGGATCAAAGGACTGGAACATAGTTAAAAAGAATGGATATGAGCTGATGGTAAAGGAGGTTGATGAGATGTCTTTAATTCATGTGCTTGATCCCCATTCGGCCAACCAGATCGCCGCCGGAGAAGTGGTGGAACGGCCTGTATCGGTCGTGAAGGAATTGGTGGAAAATTCTCTGGACTCGGGGGCCAAAAATATTGATATAGTGATTGAAGGCAACGGAGTCCCCCTCATCAAAGTGCGTGACGACGGCTGCGGGATTGCTCCTGTTGATTTGCCGTTAGCCGTATTGCGCCACGCTACCAGTAAAATATCGGAGATCGGAGATCTGGATAGCCTTCATTCTTTGGGATTCCGCGGTGAGGCTCTCCCTAGCATTGCCTCTGTATCCCGGATGGAGATTATCTCCCGGCCGATCGATGTAGCAGCCGGTATGTCTCTCAAATTAGAAGCAGGTACCCAGATTGAATTTCAGGAGGCAGGCACGCCTCCCGGAACCACGGTCATTATAAAGGATCTGTTTTTTAATACACCTGCCCGTTTAAAGTTTCTGCGTTCCAACAATACAGAATTTGGTCTGATCAGTGATGTGATTGGGCGTCTTGCACTGGCCCATCCCGAAGTGCGGTTTACTCTGGCACATCCCCAACAGATTGTGCTTCAGACTTCAGGGCGCAGCCAGGCCGATGCCCTGGTCTCTGTGCTTGGGCTCAATTTGGCCCGCGGCCTTCAGCCCATATCAGCGCAGTTGAATGACTGGTCTTTGGAAGGGTATATCAGTCCTCCCAATCTCGTCCGTTCTTCCCGGCAGACTCAGACCATTATCATTAACGGGAGAATTATCCGTTCCCCACTGATCAGCAAGGCGCTGGAAGACGGTTACCACACTTTAATTGCTCACCGCACGTATCCCATTGCCGTCCTCCATTTGAGGATCCCTCCCGACGAATATGATGTAAACGTTCATCCGACCAAAATGGAAATCCGCTTTCGCAGGGAAAAGGAGCTGGCATCCTTTATCACTCGGACGGTCAGCCAAGCCTTGCTGGCCGGGCGCCCTATTCCTTCTTTTGATTCAGCTCCGGTCAAAATTTCCCCTCAGATTCCGGCCCCACCTGTTTTCCGCTCTCTTCCGGCTGAAGATACAGTGACCTTTTCAGTCTCTGCCCCTCAAGCCCCTAACTTTCAATCGTCCGGTCTCAATCAGAATCAGAAAGAGTTTCTTCTCCATCCATCTACAACGAGCGCTGGGGAAGAGAGGGGCAAGGATGACAGCAGTTCGATGACATCTGTAGTATCTGCAGGGGAAGACAGCTTGGCTGAGGGGCTAACAAACCGTGCTTCTGGATCAGCAGTTCCCGTCCAGATAAATCTGCCCCTCAGGACTGCACCTGGTGCCGGCTGGACACTTAATGAAAGTTTGCCTGCTTATGATCATGAAAGTACGATGGAGTCTGCTCTATCAGAAGCAGAAATGCCTGAGAGCGATAAAATATTTCTGCAAAACATCTGGCCTGTAGGCCAGGTGTTTAACACTTACATTCTGGCCACTGACGGCCGGGTCATGGCGATTATCGACCAACATGCCGCCCACGAACGGATTAATTATGAAAAGTTCCTGCACGAAGTAAAAACCTCCCCACGCTTAAGTCAGGAACTTTTGGTTCCTATTCCTATGGAATTTAGCCTGGAAGAGGAACAGATTCTTTTAGATCAGCTTTGGTTTTTGACGGAAATGGGATTTGTTCTAGAGCAATTCGGTTCCCGCACTTATTTGCTCCGTTCTGTTCCTCATCATGCCGGGGCCGACTCACCGGAAAAATTATTGCGTGAATTTATCAACAAGGTGATTGCTGAAAATATCCCGGCTCAATTCGATCAGTTACTATCGGAATGGATCTATATGGTGGCCTGTAAAGCTTCCATTAGAGCAAAAGAGTCCCTTTCTGTTTTGGAAATGGAACAATTACTCCATCAACTGTCTCAGAC
>JAEWCM010000172.1 GCA_023390635.1 Bacillota bacterium | reverse complement strand
ATGTTGAATACAACTATTGTCCTCAATGCGGACAACCCTTAATTCCATCCCATGCTTTCGGTCGTCTTCGCCTAACTTGCCCCTGCTGCAATTTCATTTATTGGGGAGAATTTTGTCTGGGTGTAGGAGGTGTAGTCTGGAGAGATGATAAAGTACTTTTAGTTCAACGAGCTCATAACCCTGGCAAGGGTACTTGGACCATCCCCGGCGGGTATGTAGACCAAGATGAACGTCTGGAAGATGCTGTAGTCAGAGAAATCTACGAAGAAACGGGAGTAAAGTCCGAACCGGTGTCTGTCTTGGCACTCCGTGACCGTCCGGGAGACAGACATGATCTTTATGTTGCCTTTTTGATGCGCGACTTAGGCAATTCCCCTCAAGGAGATCAAGATGAAGTGAAGAGTTTAGGTTTTTTCACCTGGGAAGATTGTCAGTCCTTACCCTTAGCTGATTTAAGTAAAAGTATCATTGATACTTCCCGTCATACTCAAAACGGTTTTCGGAAAACGGACGAAATTCCATTGATTGGAGATTTATCTGTTTTATATAAATTGAAGTAAATCTATTTCAAATAAAGGGCCAGAGCAGTCGCATCATCCTCTACTTTCTTCTCGGCAATTAAGCGATTCAAAATCTCCAGGGTCTGTTCAAAGCTGGTCATTTGTGCAAGATATTCTTCTGATAAGATATCGGAGAATCCATCACTGATAAAGAACCAGCAATCACCTGATTGAAGAGGAAAATGATGTTGATCATATCTCTCATTATCAACCAAGCCAAGAAAAAGACCGGGAATTTTTATCAATTTAGCTTTTCCATCGGAAAGATAGAGTACATTATTAATGCCCGCGGAGCTGATCTCAATATTGTGCTTTTCAAAGTCCATTGAAAAACAAATTGCCGCTCCGAAGGTCCCATCCACGAAATATGGAATACTTTCTTTATTAATCCACTCCACCATCCCCTCCACCCTGGTGTCCTTCTCTAAAGCATAGCGATAAAGCACCCGAATGGCAGAGATTTGCAAGGCAGTAGCCAGGCCATGCCCCATAATATCCAGCAAAAATCCGTGCAAGATCCTTCTCTTTTCGTCCCACCGATAGTCATAGAAATCTCCGCTTACATAATTAAAAGGTTGAAAAATTCCTTTTAAAATATAGTCCGGCGTTTCCCGGTCGGCACGCAAAGAATGACGCTGTATCTTCCCTGCAGCATTTACCTCTTTACGTAGTTGGGTATCCTGGGTGATATCACGGAAGAAAGCAATATAATTTATTACCTGACCTTTGTTATCCCGGGCAGCTCTAATAGTCAGCCATTCCGGATAAATCTCCCCATTCTTCCTTTTGTTCCAGATCTCTCCTTCCCAATACCCTTTATCATTTAAGTCCGTCCACATCTTACGATAAAATTCTGCTCCATGCCGCCCAGATTTTAAGATACGAGGGTTCTCCCCCAATACTTCGTTCCCTTCATAACCGGTAGTCTCTGTGAACCCACGGTTAACAGCTTGAATATTTCCTATTACATCAGTGACCGTCACCGCAAATACAGATGTTTCAAAGACCTTTCCCCAAAGAATGAGAGCTTTATCATTTTCCCGCCTTTTACTGATATCCCGGAGCACAACGATAAAATGTTCTTTCTCATTACTGTCCTTGAATGAACTTTTAGTGAAATCCAATAGAAAACTACTTCCATCCTTACGAATTCCGATCAAGTCCTGATTTTGGCGTTTATATGTTTCATTTTCTAAATCAGGCTGATCTCTGTCCATCACTCCCGAAGGCAAAAGCAAATCTCCTCTTATCCCTTTTACCTCTGAAGCCAAATATCCAAACATGCTTTCCGCTGCAGGATTAAATTCTTCTATAATGCCATTTCGATCCAGAATAATAATACTCTCTCCTACATTGGCTAAAAAAGCATGATTGATTGCCTCTTCCTCGATTAAGCGTTTGTTATAGCTTGTTAACTCTCTGTTTTTATCCTCCAACTTTTGATTTACCTGTTCCAGGCGTTGGTGTAGTACAGCACGGGGGCCATGAATCCTTAATTCAGCCACTACCGTATTATAAAGAAAATAGGTGGCCCATAAATAGCTTGAACTACCCAGTAGAATATAACCTTTCCACTCACTGAAAAGATAAGCCATAAAAAATGGGGAAGCCACTGTAATGCTAGCCAAGGCTGCAGACAAATAAGGAAATACACTGCCTTCAAAAAGTCTTCGATACTTCAAAAGATAGAAAACAGTCGCGATGACTGCGAAGAACAAAACAACTTCAAACGTTTTATAAAAATCTGAACCTCTGCTGTGAACCACAGTCATATAGAAAATTATAAAACTTATTCCTAAAAGGGCAAAAACAAGAATCAAACATAAAGAAATAAAAGAACTTTTTTGCACTTTTCTAGTTAAGACACCCAAGGTCAGCAACAGTAGAAAAATGAAACTTAGCCGATAAGCAATCCAGAAAGTAGAATCAATGCCCAAACTGTAACCGGCCCCAAACTCCAGCCCTTTAATAGCCACAATATGTATAAAATTAAATATCCCTGCTACTCCACAGACTATTCCCAGCATAGTGACCAGAGAGATGCGTACTTGCGGATATGTATTTGAGGCAATAATTACAATCCCCAAAGCCATAAAACTTTTGATGAATTCAATCAGAATATAGGCTAAAGAGAAATTGGTGCGGCCCAAAATAAGCACACCTACAGTTAAGCCCGCCACCAATGTCCCCAGAAAATAATGAGTCTTCTTTTGTTCCACTTCATTCACCCTACATTATAAATTGATCCGAATTACTGGACTTAAACGCCGCCTTCTGAGCACTCAGCAGAGAACAAAACTCGTCCGCAGGGACAGGGCGACTAAATAAATATCCCTGTACTTCATCACACCTTTGAGACTTTAAAAACTCATATTGTTCCCATGTTTCGACTCCTTCTGCCACTGCTTTATAATTCAGAGTCTGGGCTAAATGAAGGATCGCTGTAATAATTGCTGTATCTTCATTATTCATTTTTTCACTAAGAAACGTCGAATCAATTTTCAATGTGTTGATGGGAAACTTCTGCAGATAGTTCAAAGAGGAATATCCTGTTCCAAAATCATCGATAGCAATATGAATTCCTCTTCTTTTTAAATCCTGTAGTATGGATACGGTAAATTCCACGTCAAACATTGCAACGCTTTCTGTGATCTCCAGCTCCAACTGATGAGAATCCAGACCTGTTTCCATTAATAGCTCATCAATTTTTTTCACCAAATGTTCCTGACGGAACTGGCGTCCAGATAAGTTGATGGCAATACGCAAAGGGCCATAACCGGACGCTCCCCATTTCACAGCTTCTTCCATGCCCTTTCGCAGAACCCATTCGCCGATGGGGACAATCAAGCCTGTCTCCTCCGCCACAGGGATAAATCTATTCGGGGACATCAGCCCAAATTCAGGACTCCTCCAACGCAGCAGAGCTTCAGCCCCCACTACCGCTCCGCTAGTTACATCAATTTGAGGCTGGTAATACAGTTCAAATTCGTCTCGGGCTAAAGCTCTTCTCAAACCATGTTCTAAAGCGAGGCGTTCCATGACTGTCTCATTCATCTGAGCAGTAAACATTTCAGTACAGTCGCCCCCCTGCTCTATTGCTCTATACATGGCTGCATCTGCATTATTTAACAGATCTTCCCCTTCCAGGCCATCAGAAGGGAATACGGCAATACCGACGCTGAAAGTGGCATAGAGTTCCTTACCTGATATCCAAAAAGGAACTTTCAAACGTTCTTGCAATTTATGAGCCAGCTTGCTGATCGATTCCAACGAATTCAACTCGGTCAGCACCAGGGCGAACTCGGCTCCTCCAATTCTGGCTATTGTATCATCTTCACGGAAAATGCTGGTTAAACGTCGGGCGATTTCTTTTAACAACTGATCACCCACTTGATGTCCCAGCGTATTATTGACATACTTAAAGCGGTCTACACTTAACACTACAACTGCCAACTTTCGCTGCGTTCTGTGCGCCTGAGCAAGAGTAATATTTAACCTTTCCATCAGCAATGCTCTTGTAGGCAACTCGGTCAGCGCATCATAGTAGGCTAAATAAGTGGCTTCTTCTCCGTGTTTTTTGGCTGTGAGATCCCGGAATAAGGCGACATATCTTTTATCTCCTCCGTTTTTATTTCTTACTGCTGTAATTGATAGCCATTCGGGATAAATCTGCCCATTTTTTCGTCGATTCCAAATTTCGCCTTTCCATTTACCTGATTCACTGATTTCCAACCACATCTCATGGTAAAAATCCTCATCGTGGTGACCAGAACTTAGTATGGCCGGTCGATAACCTAATGCTTCTTCCCTTGTATATCCGGTAATGCGTGTAAACGCAGGATTGACAAAACAAATGTTAAGATCTTCATCTACTACCATAATCCCTTCTGAAGTTTGGGAAAAAACCAGATCAGCAATTTTTATTCGCTCTTCTGCCTGAAATTCACCTTTATTTATACTATAGGGACTTTCACCCTGAATTATCATTGGACTAAGATTCTGCTCTTCCGGCACACTATCACGCCTTTCAATCCAAGTAACATGCATATATTCTCGAATTATAAGTGATTTTCCTGCAAATACACCTTGATAAAGTTCTTAATTTAAATATATTCTTCAAAATACGGCCTTAGGCCTATAAAAGGATGATATTTGTATATTTTAGAGACAAGCACTGCTTCCTTTCTAGCTTATGCAAAAAAAGAAGTGTTGTCCAATAAGATTTTAAATGGACAACACTTCTTTTAAAATAGCAGAAACTATGCTCATTATACTCGGATCAGCCACATTTTGAATAACCGCATTGGGTACATACAACACATCCGCTCTCGTGGCTGATTTTTGCCCCACATTCAGGGCAAACATTTTCATTTGCTATAACCGGAACCTTTTTTTCATCAGTTCCCTGCATAAAGGAATCTTTATTTTTCATAATTACGCGGGCAATTGCGTCAGGACACGAAGTAACATTAACTCCATCCCGACGAATACATGCCGGACAACGGATTCCCTTAATCTGTTCAATAATTGCCTCAACAGATAAACCGGAGCGAAGCGCAATCGAGACTAGCCTTGCAGTAGCTTCTGACTGTGATGAGCATCCCCCTGCCCTTCCCGTATTCGTAAAGACCTCACAAATTCCCTTTTCATCTGCATTTACACTGACATAAAGATTACCGCAGCCTATTTCAATCTTTTCCGTAATTCCTGAGGTAACCGCCGGACGAGGACGCGGTAATATGGTATTGACTTCCGGAATAAAGGGCTTTTTAGGTGCATTTCCTTGCTCTGCCGATTTACTTTTTTCCTTTATTGGGAGGTCTGCGCCACTGCTCTTCTTTGTCCCTGTAGATAATACCTGTTCCTCTCGGCTGCCGTCCCTGTAGACTGTCAGTCCTTTACAGCCTAACTCATAGGCCAGCAGATAAGCTTCGGCAATGTCTGCTTTTTCTGCTGTATTAGCAAAATTGATTGTTTTGGAGACAGCATTGTCAGTGTAGTGTTGGAAAGCCGCCTGAATTCGTATATGCCATTCAGGAGAAATCTCCTGGGCTGTGACAAAAGCCTCCTGAATCCAGGCAGGTACTTCTGCCAGATCTGATACACTTCCACGCTCCCCAATCTTATTCATTAACTCCGGAGAATAAAAATTATATTCTCTGGCAAATTGTTCAAAGAGAGGATTCACTTCGGTAAACTTAGTACCATCCATCACATTCTTCGTATAGGCCACTGCAAACAATGGTTCAACCCCACTGGAGGCTCCGCAGATCATAGAAATCGTTCCGGTGGGAGCAATTGTAGTAAGGGTAGCATTGCGTAATTTCATATTTCCATCATAGATTGAGCCTGGGTAATTAGGAAATACTCCTCTCTCTTCTGCCAACCGTATCGATTCCATTCTTGCTTCAGAACGAATAAAGGCCATCACTCTTTCTGCATACTCAACTCCTTCCTCAGAAGCATACGAAGTTTGGAGCTGAATCAGCATATCGGCAAAGCCCATAACACCTAAACCAATTTTTCGGTTTCCTTTGACCATTTGATCGATTTCCACCAAAGGATATTGGTTTGCGTCAATAACATTATCCAGAAAACGCACAGCCAGATGAACAACTTCTCCCAGTCTTCCCCAATTTATAACCATCTTTCCGTCTTGTTCTTCCACCATTAACTTTAAATTGATTGACCCTAGATTACATGCTTCGTTCGGAAGCAAAGGCTGTTCTCCGCAAGGATTGGTAGCCTCAATCACCCCAATATGGGGAGTAGGGTTATCTTTGTTAA
>JAEWCM010000145.1 GCA_023390635.1 Bacillota bacterium | reverse complement strand
TTAACAAGCAAGAAAAGGTCCCCCCATGGCAGGTCAATATTGACCTGCCATGGGGGGACCCTTCTAGTTTTTGTACTTAAACCAGAAAGTTCACTTTATTTTGGGCTGTCGGCTGTTCGTTGGAAGCTTCAGTTTCTGGATCCTTTTCTTTGGTATCCTTTTTGGCATTGTTATTACTGATGCTCTGCTCATTCTGCTTTTGTTCCATTTGTTGAATTTGGGCTTGAACCAGTTCAATCTGCGCCTCAATCATCTGAGTTTTCATTTCTTTGGTTTTTTCGTCATCTTTACTTTGGTTCTCTCTTTTCAGTTGCTGCTGTAGTTGTTTCAACTGATTTTCCAACTGCTTGATCTGGCTGTCGTTGTTTGATCCCGTATTACCTGTAAATGTCGTCCCGGAGATTGCTGAAATTCCCATGGCTCACTTTCCCTTTCTTTTAGCTTTAAAATCTCTTTATACTATTTAAGCGCATTAGCTTTAAAATAAGCTTAAAAAAGAATCAACCATTTTCTAATCTCAATGACAGTTACCGGTAATTTCACAGGCGGCAAACCTTCCGAACTCTTCAAAACCAAGCTTCTTATAACAGTGAATAGCGGGAAAATTGTCAGCTTTGACATTAAGACCAATATAGCTGATCTGCTTCGCCAGACTCTGCACCAGTGCAGCCACCGCCAACCCGGCATATCCATTTCCCCTGAAAGCAGGCTGGGTGGTAACATGAGCCACTGCAGCCACTTGATGTTGGAGGGAATAGGCATGTATCCCAGCAAAGCTGATCAGATGCTCATCCCTGTAGATTCCAAAATTCTCATTCAGGCGTACAAGTTCATCATCCAGCCACGCCTCAGGATAACTGATTGAAAGCAACTCTTTTATGGCAGGAAGATCCTCGTACCCCAAACGGGAAACGAGGCTTTCCGGGGCGGAGCTGCCCTCTTTAAGAACAGTTAATCCCATGTTAATGTATTCATCTGCTTCGCTGATCCGGCTCTGAGAAAATACCTCTGCTAAAATGCTTTTATTAATGTGGGTATAGAAACTGGCCGGTAGAAAACTCTTCAGGCTATCCACCAATTCTACACTATATTTTTCATGCTCAAAACCGGCAGCAAGGAGCACCGGAATTTCATAATTCATGTTAAGCATGGCGATTTCTATTAACTTTTTATCGGCATACAGGCCATAACAAATGACCTTCTCCCATATCTCAGGCTCTAAATTATTCCATTGATAAATGTAGTTATACCTTACCTTATCTTTTAAAAATTCGTAAACTACATTAGGGTCATGAATTACTTTGACTGTCATTATTAAAATGCTCTCCTTATCTTTTGATCTTCCCCAATATCTTGAGCAGGTTGAGGAATAAGTTGATGAAATCAAGATAAAGCGTTAACGCCCCCATAATAGCCCCTTTATGATCTTCAGCACTTCCCTCATTTCTCCGCTCATTGAATTTCTTTATTCGCTGGGTGTCATAAGCAGTCAGGCCGACAAAGACTAAAACCCCTACATAGCTAGTAATATCGTACAGCAACGCATTATAGTAGACTAAATTAACGATGGAAGAAAGAATTATCCCGATCAACCCCATCAAACAGAGGTTGCCGACGGTGGTGAGATCCCGTTTGGTGAAATAGCCATAAGCACCCATGATGCCAAAAGTTCCTGCGGTGATAAAAAATGTCATGGCAATGGAAGCCTCTGTATAAAGTAAGAAGATACAGGAAAGTGTCAATCCGTTTAAAATGGCATATATAAAGAAACTAAGGGTCGCCACACCGGCAGAAAGCTTCTCGATTCCCCAGGAAAGAGCAAGCACAATTAGGAGCTGTCCGATTAATAAACCAAAGAACACCGCTTCATTGCCAAAAATCCAGTTTAGCAGAGCTTCTGAACTAGCAGTATAATAGGCCACCCAGGCTGTTACAAGCAAAGCCAGAAACATCCAGCCATAGACCTTGCTCATAAACCTCCGCTGCTCTACCACAACACCCCGCAACGCGTGAACAGCACTCATCTCCGCTTCCTCCTCATCTCACACCATTCTTGACTCCTCTGTTCCTTTCTCATTTAACAACCAAACCCAGTAATTCGCAGAGGGCCAAAGCCTGATAGGGAGTCACCACTGCTCCTTTAACATCAGGAATGTTAACCCCAAGTCCTCCGATATCACATGTTGTGAAGTCAATCCCTTTAAGGGCGGTAAAATTAAATTGAACCTGAACTAAAGCACATTCCTGGAATTCTACATTTACCATGGTTGCGTTGGTAAAATCGGCGGCAGTCAGTTGACAATGCAGAAACTCTACTTGCTTGCAGTTCATATAGCTGAAAAAGGCATATTGTCCATTGCAATGATCAAACGTAACGTCCCTCAAGGTAGCATCACTTAAGTTCATTCCGATGATTTTGCAGTTAATAAATTCTACTCTGTACAGAGAAGCTTCACCGAAATCTACATTGGAAAGATCACAATTTTCAAAGCGAACATCCATCAGCTCAATATGCTTTAGCATCACATTCCTATGTAGATTGACATTCTTAAACTTTACTAGCCGGAAGACCATCCTCTCCCCTGTCACATCTTCCAGGTCACAATCTGAGATTGTTCCCAAAGCAATGTTTCCTTCATCAACGATCATCATCGGAGATAATTCTATATTATTCTGATCAACCTCGTAATCGAAATTAGGCTTTAGAGCTTTTAACTTTATCTTTTTGTCTTCTTTTTTCATAGCGTTTCTCTCTTCCGTCTATTTCTTAGTGATTTTCCTCGTATTCGATTCCATTACTTAATACTTTATTACTTTACATTCTTCTTGCCACCTATTTCTTCGGCTTTACTCTAACCATCATCAGTTTCTTTATATCCTCCAATATCCCTTCCTCCCGCACCTCAATCATCAGCCAGCGGCCGCCGCAGGAAAAAGGCGTTTTTCGGAATAATTCTCCGACATAGGGAGTGAGCTCATCTACTTCCCGCTGTACCTCTTCCTCTTCTTTAGCCCCCACTACAATCAGAGCAATGAAAAATCCAGGCATAGGATAGAGGGTACATAATGACTTCCCGCTTTTTTGAAATTTTATATTCCAGCCCGGCTGAGCGGAACACTTACTGAAAGACATTTTCGGGTTTACCTGATATGTCTTCTCCGTGTAGAAAAGAAGGCTTTCCCAGATAGGAGCTCCTGCGCCAATATACTCTTTTATTTCTTCCATGGAAGGCGCCTGATCGGCGTTGAACAATTCACACCAGGCCATTTCATCAATGGCAGTCATAAAAAACCCTCCTTTATTCAGCATACCAGACTTATTCTTAAAAGTGCAGTCCTCAAAAGAAGTGTCTTATTTTTTATTTTTCCTCTATCCCTATCCTGCGGATCCGATTAAGAAAACCGCTCAGTCCCCTTGCCCCTAAAAATATTGCCAGTCCGGCCAAAAATTTAATACCCGCCCCTACTAATCCCGACCATCCTGTAGTCGTTTGTCCTAAAACTCGGCTCATTTCATAAACACTAACGATTCCAGATACAAGCTCGGATAGAGAAAATCCCATGAAAATCAACCCAACTACGGAAAAGGCAATACTCTGTATATTTACCGCTTGATTCTCCTTTAAACTTTCCCCTTCTTCACTGACTGCCTCACTCACTTCCGGCCTGTCATTTTCTATAATCATTTTATCTGCCAGCCAGTCAGCACCAAACCATAAAAATGCCCCGCAGATACCTCCTGCAACAGCAGGAAGAAAGAGATAGACATCAATTTTCCAACTAGGTTCCACACTGTAAAGGGGAATAAGATTAATAATTTTATTGATTGTCTGAAGAATTATGTAAAGGCTCAAAATTTTACAGGCTAAATGGGAAACTTCATGCTTTGTCATCACACTACCTCCTTATGAATCTTTACTATCATTCACTGCTTTTATCTGATCCGAGATGATTAGCTTCTTTCCTATATACTAAATTTCTTTATTTACCTGCAATATCCTTCCAGTAGATAGTTTTTAATAAAGAAAAACAGAACCATGGTAAATTTGTATCCCCATGGTTCTGCATTTCCCATAAATAATCAGAACTATATATCATGTCAGTTTTTTAAGGGCTGCTGTCTCAGTCTTTCCTTTGGGAAAAGAAACGATAAACGTCGTCCCCTCCTGGGCCGTACTGTGTACGGAGATCTTGCCGTGATGAGAAGCTACAATGCTCTTGGCAATGGAAAGCCCCAGACCATATCCTCCCTTTTCCCGGGCCCTTGACTTGTCGACGCGGTAAAAGCGTTCAAAGATGCGCTCCAATTGTTCAGCAGGGATCGGTTCCCCTGTGTTGTGAACGGAAAGCTTGATCTTATCCTGCTTCAAGGCCAGAGCCACCGTTATTTTTCCATGGTGGTCGGCATATTTGATGGCGTTATCCAGCAGGATCACCACCAGTTGCCTCAATTTGCCCTCATCGCCCAGAAACATAATATCGCCTTCAATGTTGCTTTCCAGTTCCTTCCCCTGCTCAAAAACCACCGATTCCAGAGGAAGAGTTGCGCTGTAGACCACATCGCTGAGGTTCACTCTGGCAAATACCGGTTTATCTTTGGAGTCGTCGCTCTTAGCCAGGTATAGAAGATTGTTCACCAGAGAGGTCATGCGCTCCGCCTCGGTCTGGATGTAGTCAATCCATTTCCGCTGCTGCCCTACCGTTTTATCTTTATTGACCCGTAATATTTCTGTATTGGCTAAAATCACCGTCAATGGAGTCTTCAGTTCATGGGACGCATCGGCTACAAACTGACGCTGCTGCTCCAGGGAACGGGCAATCGGTTTCACTGCCCAGCGGGCCAGCAATACACTGATGACGAAGAAGGCAGACAGACTTCCCAATCCCACCAAGGCCGACGTTTCCACCAGCGAGGTAAGACGATTGCTTTCCTGGGTGCGGTCGGCAAATACAATCTTTGTTCCGTCTATCGTCGTTCTTATCATATAGCGGAAATCTTCCGCTTTTAATATTCCTGACGATGCTCCGCTTTGCAGGGCCTTATCAATCATGCTCTGTAAAGCAGTTTCATCCACAACAGTAACATTATTCTGATATATTTTAACAATTTGGTGATTGTCGTCAAGTTGGACGGAAAAGATCGGCATGTAGGCAGGGGGGAGATCATTCCCCTTATCCGGGCCATGATCCTTTCCTCCGATTTGCTTGTCAAAGGGCTGCTCACTCGGTTCATCCAGCAACTTTTCCATCATACGATTGGTATCGCGCACAATCTGCTCCTGAGTGGAAACATAAACAGCCACAAAAGTAGTTACCAGAACCACTGTCACCAAAATCATATTAATAGCAATAAATTTGATCTTAAGCTTCCTGATCATGTTCCTTCCCCCAAATGGTAGCCTAGCTTGCGTACCGTCTCAATGGTAACTATTGAACCCAGAAAGAAAAACTTCTTCCTCAAAAAAGAAATATACACTTCCACATTATTATCTTCCGCATCTGACTCTGTTCCCCACACCTTGGTCAGCAAGTCTTCCTTCGGCACTACTCCATGAGGATTCAGCATGAGCATCCTCAGAACTTCAAATTCTTTCAGCCCCAAGTGAACCGACTTATGCTTGCAGAATAACGTATTGGTTGATTGATTCAGAGTAAGATCGCTATAGGTCAGTTCATTTTGCACCAGCTCTCCCTGCCGTCTGGACAATGCCCGCACCCGGGCCAGCAATTCTTCAGGTGAAAACGGCTTGGTTAAATAATCGTCAGCTCCGTTATCCAATCCCTTCACCTTATCGGCAATCTCATCTTTGGCCGTAAGCAGAAGCACCGGTGTTTTCTCCTGATTCTCCCGCATTTTATGCACAATATCAAAACCATTCATCTTGGGAAGCATCACATCCAGCACAATCACATCATAAATTCCGCTCATTGCACAATCATAGCCTGACTCTCCATCGTGGACCACATCCACAATGTACTTATTTTCCGACATAATCTGGCTAAGGGCCTCAGCAAGACGGACTTCATCTTCCACAACCAAAATCCTCATTTTCAACACCCACTTTTTTTCCGCTTATTGATTCTCTCTCACTAAAGTTTAATAAAAAGTCATCTTATAATATTTCTAATTAATTTGATCCTACTAAGTAAACCTTAAATTAGTCTGAAATCCTTTTTTAAGGAAGATTAAAGGTTCATTTCGTACAATGCATTCAGCGAAGGGATACTGATCGAAACCAAATCAAAAGAAAAATATTTAAACTACTATTTAATTCTTTAATAAAGGAGCGATATAGATTATGGCTATCACCACTTTTCAACGCAAAGAGATGAAATTCATATTAGAGCAGGAGCAATTCGATGCCTTGCTGCCTAAACTGTCACAATACATGGAATTGGACAAGTATTGCCGTAACGGCGAGAACTACCGGATTTACAACCTCTACTATGATACCCTGGACAATGAATTAATTCGTGAGTCTCTGGCTAAACCTTATTATAAGGAAAAGCTGCGTCTCAGAAGCTACAATATTCCTTCCTCTAAAAATGATCAAGTATTCCTGGAAATAAAAAAGAAAGTTGGCGGGATCGTAAACAAACGCAGAGCAATCTTATCCTTGGAAGAAGCTTACCTCTTCCTTGATACCCGGCAGCGGCCCAAATCTCTAAGCTTTCTTGATGATAAGACAGAATCGGAAGCCTATATTAATCATCAGGTCTTGAATGAAATTGAGTATCTGCTCGATAACCGTCCCGTTCTTCCCAAAGTCTGCATTAATTACGAACGACTGGCCTTTTTCGGCAAGGAAAATCCCGATTTTCGTATTACCTTCGATTTTCAAATCACCAGCAGACGACATAAACTGGGCTTGGAAAAAGAGGAAGAAGGAGAATTACTCCTCAACAAAGGCCAGTATTTAATGGAAGTAAAAGTTCAAGGAACTGTCCCCCTGTGGCTGAGTAAAGCCCTTTCCCAATTAGGGATCTATTCCACCAGTTTCTCCAAATACGGATTTGAATATAAAAAAACCTGCACCCGCCACCAGCAGTCTTTTCCCCAATCCCTTTGGGAAGAAAAACCATCTTATTCCTATCCCCGGCTCTGTGTGGGCTAATTAACTCAAATCCCGAAAGGAGTGTTATATTCTATGCTCGATTCAATCACGTCAATTTTTTCTGCTACAACAAACAGCGAAGTTCTCTCTTTAGGCAGTACCATTATATCCATGGGAGCAGCGTTAATCTTTGGCCTGCTCATCAGCCTGATTTACATGCACACTCACAAAAAGGAAGGTTACGCCACCGGTTTTCCCATTACCCTGATCATGCTGCCCGCTATTATTTCCGTCATTATCCTCTTAATCGGCAACAATGTGGCAAGAGCTTTCAGCCTGGCCGGTGCTTTCAGCCTGATCCGCTTCCGCAGCGCACCCGGGGAGCCTAAAGATATCGCCTATGTGCTGGCCACTCTCGCTATCGGATTAGCATGCGGTATGGGATATATTCCTTATGCTCTGACCTTTGCCATCATTTTGGCAGCAGTAATGCTTATTCTGCATTATACCAATTTTGCTCAAACACAATCCGATGCTATGCAGCTAAAAATCACCGTACCGGAAAACCTTAATTATAAAAACCTGTTTGATGATATTCTAAACGATTATGCATCCGGCTGGAAGCTGAGAAGAGTTAAGACCAGCGATTTTGGCACTCTTTTTGAGGTCACCTACGATATTCAACTGAAACAGGATAAGGATCAAAAGGCCCTTTTTGATGCCATCCGCTGCCGCAACGGCAACTTGAATATCGTCTTAACCCTCAGGGAAACGGAAGTAAACTATTAAGTTTTCTATCTCCCCTCCCAGGGACAGCACATTACAATCAGGGGAAGAGGATTAAGAACCCTTACCTATTCCTCTTTAATATAAAAAGGCCTGTGGACATTTGACACTCTGAACTGCTCCCTGTCAAGTAGACAGTGGAAAAAATATAAATCTCTGACACTAATCATGTAATTATGGTTGGTGTCATTTTTTATGCTATTGAACTATTCAGAGATTGCCTGTATTCTAAGGGCGTCATACAGTTTAACCTCTTCTTGTATCGATGGTTATTATAATAATCTATATACTCTATTACTGCTGCTTT